>JBAWZW010000456.1:0-1500 GCA_037142835.1 Verrucomicrobiota bacterium | reverse complement strand
TACTTGGGGTGGTCCCGTTAATCGCAATATTGGGGGCCAGTTTGCTACTCCCGACCGCGCCGTCAGCCAGTTTGGCGTTGGTCACCGCGCCGTCCGCGACGCTCCCTGCGGTGAGCGCGTAGCCCACCGAGCCGATCCGCCGATCTGGACTGAGAAGTTCAAAGCCCTTCACCCCATCGTCGAACCAGACGCGGACGCGGACATCGGGGTGGGTGGTAAAGACGCTCGCGGGCACGGCGGTCATATTGGGCAAGCTCGTCTCTCCGAGAAAGACCGAGTAAAGACCCTTGCTCACGGGTAGCGCGACCGAATTGGTGGGAGCGTTGAGGGTGGTCTGGCCGTTGATGCTTCCGTCGTTGCTCCAGTAGACGACTGGTGGGTTGGAGCCGTCGGTGAGGGCAAATTTAAACTGACCAAGGTGGCCCGCCGTTGTGCTGTCGAAGTTCACCCCATCGACAGCGATTCGCCCTTGATAATTGAGCAGATTGGGTGCTTGGGCTTGTAAATTCGCTAAAAAGACCGCTCCGCTGAGAGCGATCGCGAGCAAGGTTTTTTCTCCTCTGGAATGAGTTGGCATCGATAATTTCCCTAGGTTTAAGCAGGTTTTGAGCCGCCTTGGGTAGTGGTCGACAGGATTCCCTAATATACACTACTCAAAAGAGCAGATGTTTTCAGACTAACAAGGGATTTGATGTTTTGTTTTGGTTTTTAATAAAAAATCGATGGAGAGTTTTTCCCACCGCCTTGTCTTCCCGCTTGCTACTTCCCTTTGAGAAAGCATACTTCCGCAACTCAAGTTTTATGTGTGGCATCGCTGGCGTCTTTTCATTTCAAGCCGAGGTCTCGCCTTTCGACCTCGCCCAGATTAGTCACCGGGGGCCCGATTCTCAGGGCCACTGGGTTTCCCCCAATCGTCGTTGCTGGCTCGGTCATACCCGGTTAGCGATTCTTGATCTTTCCCCTGCGGGCGCTCAGCCGATGGTCGATCCCGTCTCTGGCAATGTGATCGTTTTTAATGGGGAGATTTATAACCACCTCGCTCTTCGGGAGGAGTTGGCGACCCTCGGAGCGACTTTCACGGGCACGAGCGACACCGAGACCTTGCTGGCGGCTTATCGCCTCTGGGGCGAGTCGATGTTGCCCCGCCTCAAGGGGATGTTCGCTTTCGCCATTTATGTGCAGGCCGACGAGACGCTTTTCCTCGCCCGCGATCGCTTTGGAATCAAACCCTTCTACTGTTACCGGGGTAAGGAAGCGTTTATCTGGGCATCGGAAATGCGCGGAATCGTCCAGAGTCAGGGTTTGAAAACGTCCGAGGCCTCGATCCTCGCCTATCTGCAGTGGGGCTGTTCGCCTCATTCCGCGCTTCTCTACCCCGAAATTTTTGAACTGCCCGTGGGCTCTTCTCTCCGCGTGTCCGCCCATGCCGCCCCTGCCGCCCCACCGCCAGTCACTTACTGGCCTCCTGGGCAATTTCCCCACTTTCAGCCAGCCAACGAT
>JBAWZW010000455.1:0-1513 GCA_037142835.1 Verrucomicrobiota bacterium | reverse complement strand
CTGATCAGCCACCTTTCGGGGATGCGCCGTGTGCTCAGACCTATTCTCGCGCTTCTCTTTTTTTTGATCCTTTTTGGGGGGTGGTATGCCTATGAAAAAGGGTTTACGGGCAAGTGGCGTGGGTTGGTGACGCGAGAGTTTCGGAAGCGTGGGGTGGAGGTTTCTTTGAAGCGTCTGACCCTGCATCCTTTGCGTGGATTTGTGGCTAAGGGGGTGCAAATTTATGAAACGAAGGAGCGTCGTGCCACCCTCGCTTTGATCGATGAGATGGTTTTGGAGGTGAACTTCGGGGAGTTTTTTCGGGGGCAACCATTTTTGGAGGCGCTGGAGCTTCACGACGCCCATCTTTCCTTGCCGATTCGCGCGAATAAGCCCGGCGGGCCCCGGCTGGAGGTCGCCAAACTCAATGCCCGCCTTTATCTTCCGCCCCAGCAAATCTATCTTGCTTCAGCGAATGCGGAGATTTTTGGGGTGGCGGTGCGGGCGAGTGGGCGCTTGATTAATCCGCAGTCGATTTCTTGGGGCGGGGGAATGCGGAGTGGCGCATCGGTCGCTTTTGTGGAGGGTCTGGTGAAGGAGATGACGAGCATCCGGTTTGAGTCTGCGCCACCCTTGCTGACGGTAGAATTTAATGGGGATATTGCTCTGCCAGAGCAGATTTCCGTGACGGCGAGTTTTCGTGGGGAAAAAATTCGGCGGGGGGATTATCGGTGGCGACGCTTGGCTTGGGCAGTCGATCTTCGGGCGGGGGTGGTGGATTTAAAGGAACTGATGATTTACGACGAGGGGGGTGAGCTTCGGATGATCGGTGGTTTTGAATTGGGGGCGCAAGTGGGGCGGTTTCAGGTGCGATCCTCGTTGAATTGGCCTCGGTTGTTGCAAACCTTTGGAGGTCTTGCTGAGTGGGCGGAGAGAGAGCAACTGGTTTTTTATCGGGCGCCAGTCTTTGATGGCGAGGTCTTGCTTCGCGGGGATCAAGGGTGGGGCGTGCAGGTTTTAGGGCATGTGGAATTGGGAAAATTTGCCTATCGTACGGTGGTCTTTGACGGGGCACGGATGGACTTTTCTGTGGATGGCCCGCGCTGGACCATTCGGGAGGCGGAGGTGTGGCATCGGAGCGGGAAGTTGTCGGGTGATCTTCAAGCAATTCCTGGCGATTTTCGGGCGCGGCTGACGAGTACCCTGCATCCCGAAGCTCTTCGCCCTTGCTTCACTGGGGTGGCGGGATGGGCGCTCGATCAGTGGAAATTTTTTCAGGCACCTCGGATTGAACTCGAGGCGAGAGGGAGATCTTTTGCGGATGACGCGTTGAGCGTTCGTGGAAAGATCGAGCACGGAATGGCCAGCTATTGCGGGGTGGTGGCGAAGAGTCGGGTTGCGGATCTGCTTTATGAAAATCAGGCGCTGGGGGTGTGGGCGATTCGGCAACGTTTCAGCGGGGAGGAATGGTCGGGGTTTGGGGAGGGAATCGAGGGGGTAAGTTGGCCAGTGGAGAGCGCGGGGAGCGCTAAGG
>JBAWZW010000454.1:0-1524 GCA_037142835.1 Verrucomicrobiota bacterium | reverse complement strand
TCCCTGACTCCCCCCCATACTACAAGAATTCGGCCAGATCTGGAAGATCACGTAACTCTGCAAATTCGGAAAATCACCCTTCCACGCTCCCGCCATCTCCACAAATAATCGCTGATAACTCTCCCACCCATATCCCCCAGTCGGTCCCGCCGACCCCTGATCGTTCTCCCCTTGATGCCACAACACCCCTCGAATCCCATGCGTCATCTTCGCCCCTTCTACCCTCCAAAGCATTCTCCCATAGATGGTTGTCAAATCCCTCGGATCACTTCCACTCCTCTGATGCTGATCGATCCGCGTCCCCCCAACCGCCGCGTTAATCATAAAAATGGGCATCTTCTCACTCGCCACCAACCGCTTCGCTAACTCCATCCCCCACCACCCCAACTCCGCTTTCTCCCCCTTCTGCACCTTCCATACGGGACTGCACCACTGATTCCCCACCGCTTCCTTCCCGCCCGCCGGCGCTCGCCCATAACTCCGAATCCACTCACTCGTTTCCGCAGGCGACTGCTCCCTAGTATCCGTCGCCAACCCATTCGATTGTCCCTCAATCAAATACCCATCCCCACAGACCAAGTTCTCTACCGTATCCTTAACCGTCTCTTTTCCAGTCACTTTCGTTCCAAATTCCACCTTATATTTGATCAACCCGGGCCGCAACTTCACCGCCATCTCATACCAACCATCCACCTTCGGCTTCGCCACCACGGTCTGACTCAACTTCCCATCCGCATACAGTCGCAAAAAGACCTCGTCCACCTTCTCCTCCACCTTCCCATTGTAATATAGCGTCCCCTCATTCCGATCGTCCCGCGCGTAAAATTGCCCCTCCTCGGGCTTCTCCTCTTTCCCTGCCACCCTCACCACCCAAGCGTCCTTTTTCGGCTCGGTCACCTCCAAACTCACCTCCCGCTTCACCGACTCTCCCCCATTACTCATCGTCGCCGTCACCGTCAGTTTCCCACTCTTCTCTCCCCTCTTCAAAATCAACTTTCCTTCCTTCTCCTCCTTCGTCACCGCAAACGGTCCCGCACTCCACTCCACTTTCATCTCCCCAACTCCCTTTCCCCCCATCGCCCCCAAATTACTCACCACAGGCACGACCTCTATCCTCTTCCGCCCATCCCATTCCCGAGGCGCGCTCAGCGTAAACACAGGATCCGCAATCGCTTCCACGATCGTGATCGCCATCTCCTTCGTCTTCACTCCCCCAGGATACACCGCCTTACATTGCAAAATCACCGACTGATTCCCCGTCACCCGACCCGCCTCAAACTCCAAACTAAACTGGTCCACCGCCAACAACTTCTCCACCCCTCCCTTCTTCAAAATCCAATACAACTTCAACGCCCCCCCAGCCTCCGCCTTAAACGTCACCCGCTTCCCCTCCTCCACCGTCGCCAACCCCGGCGTCACCGCAAACCCATTCCCCGCCTGCATGATCGGCCCCACCACTGTCTGCATGGGCTTCTGATTCTCATACTGCAATTTCACCCACTCCGCACTCCTCACCACTTTCGA
>JBAWZW010000453.1:0-1525 GCA_037142835.1 Verrucomicrobiota bacterium | reverse complement strand
TTTAAAGGCGTGGGTTTTCAGGGAGGGGTGGAGGATTTTTTAACCACGAATGGGCACGAATGGGCGCGAATGGGCGCGAATGGGCGCGAATGGGCACGAATGGGCGCGAATGGGCACGAATGTGGAAGGGGAGGGGGAGGCAACAATTGAGCTGGTTTTTTCTGCGTTCGACGGGGCGTTGCGACCTCTACCCGGGTCAGGAGGGGGGTGTCGCTGCTCAATCCTCGGCTATTCGCTGGCATCCCTCTGGAATGGCGGATGGGGTGGAGCCGGGTTCAGTGACGCTGGTTGGTGGTTGGAGATGTAGCCGGAGTCAAGTGATCCCAGTGGGCGGGTCGCTGGGGCTGCGGGGGTTTCCGGGCTCATTGAGCCCGGCTACAACGGAGGCCGCCCGGGACAACTGACCTGTCCCTTTATCTGCCCTGCATTATCTGCTTTGTTGAATTCATTGCAAACTGCTCGATTAGATGAGGTTATTCGATTGGAAATCTCGTGCCAAGAAATTTTCCCCAGAGTTTCGACCATCCAGAATCGGCGGTATGAACCGAGGACATCGGTAACAAACTAAACGGAAACATCGGTCACACCTTCAATTGGGGGCATGCCCTAGAAAAAAGTGACAACGATGGAACAAAACAATAAAAGGAGTCATGAATTGGGGAGTAGCTCGCGGATTTAAATCAAGCAGGCACGAAGCGCAGTTCCACTTTACGGCCAAGAGCAGCGGCGGCTTTTCCGAGGCTGGCCACGGTGAGCGAGGGGTTTGAGGGATCGAGCATGCGATCGAGCGAGGCCCGGCTGGTTTTCATGCGCGAGGCCAATTCGGTCTTGGTGACATGGTCCTCCTCAAGGATCTGCTGGAGTTGGAGGGAAACCACGCGCTTGAGGGCCAGCACTTCCACCTCGGGAAGGATGCCTTCTCCGGCGAGGAAATCGCGAAAGTCGCTGCCACGGTGGGCGTTTTGAGATGCTTTTGTTTTCATCAGTTTATTGAATTGATTTGAGATAGAGTGATTGGCGTTTGCGGGCGAGATCGAGTTCCTGTTTGGGAGCGGTCCGGGACTTTTTGACGATGCCATGGAGAAGAATGATTTCCTCGTTCAAGATGATGAAAAAGACCCGAGCGATCCGATCTCCAAGGGAAGATCGCACTTCCCAAAGTCCACCGCCCAATGAATCGACCAAGGGCTTGCCCACCGGCCAGACCTACTGGACGGCGAGAATGTCGGCACCAATGGATTTCCTGTCATCGGTTGTCTGCTTGAGCAGCCATGCCCGCACCGGTTCGTTTCCTGTCCCGGTACGGAAGAAAATGACGCGCAGGGGGCGAGGAGTTGGCTTGGCCATGAATGAAGCGTATCAAAAAAGATACTCCCGTCAAAGGGAATTTTCCTTCACTCACCCCAAAAAACTTTGCACCCCTCCGCGCCCGTTGCGCCTTTGCAGTTCACTCTTTCTCTGATTTCAATGTTCAATAATGAACCCTGTCGCCTAACATTTTAGAGATGGGGACAACTGACCTGTC
>JBAWZW010000452.1:0-1541 GCA_037142835.1 Verrucomicrobiota bacterium | reverse complement strand
CCCCGCAAACAGCCCGCTCCCCGGCCGCGCATCGAGAATAAACCACATCTCCGTCTTCGGTTCCCCCTTCAAAACCTCCGCCACCCCCGCCGGCGGATGCACCTGCACCGACAGCCGATCCTCCGCATCGAGAATTTTACAAAGCAACGGAAACCTCCCCCCTTCCGCAAAACCCTCACCGAAAATCTCCTCCCGATGCCCCGTCCACAGTTCATGGAGGGTCATGCCGTGAAATCGCCCCCCCTTGACCACACTCTGCGCCTCCTCCCGATCCACCAACTCCCAAGACTCCCCAATCGGCTCCCCAACGGGAATCGCCTTCCCCAGAACAGTTTGCAGACGATCTCCACCCCAAACCCGAGTCATAAAGAGCGGCTCAAAAACAATCGGTAATCGCATACCCAAAGAAACCTTTTCTCCCCTCCGTTAAGCAATTCAGAAAGCAAATATTTTTCTCCCCCACCCCTCCACCCCTTTTAAAATCTCCTCAACGTCCCCACCACCCGCCCCCAGAACATTCCTGATAATAGGATAGAAGCTGAATAGAAGGCCGCTTCCCCGCCAAACCCGACCCGTGCCGAGTCTCACCCCAAAATACCATGGCGCGGATCGACTCCCCTCTCCTCACCACCGCGCCCTCCGCCCCCTACTTCTTCTCCAACATCTTGATTTTCACGTCCTTAAACTGGAGCGTCATCGTGTGCCCGCCGTGCATTTGAAAACCAATCACCCCATCCTTGCACGCCTTCGGACTGTTATCCGTCATCTCCGTAGTCACTTCTCCATTAATGCTATAGGTAATCCGCGGCCCGTCCGCCACCACCACCACTTCATTCCATTCCCCCACAGGCTTAATCTTCGCCTTAATCTCCGCATCCGTCTTCTCCAGAGGCGATCCACTCTTCTTGTTCTCCGCATCCCAGACGGTCTTTTCCCCACGCTTACTCATAATCCCCCGACCCCCCGCCACTCCACCCTCATCATAAATAATCCCCGTATAGCCGTTCCCCGCATCGATATCCGCCTGATACCCGCCCACATGCATCATCTTTGGGTTATCGATCTTCCCGCGAATCTGTAACCCCGAGTTTCCCCCGGGCGTCACCCACCGAAAACTATAGCGAATCTCAAAGTTCGCGAACTTCTCCGGACTGTCCTTCGAACAAAGCAAAATCAAATCCGTCTGCTTAGAATTCGCCGCCGTCTCCGCACACTGCATCGCCCCGTCCACCACACTCCAATATCCTTCCAAACCTTCCCATCCACTCAAATCCTTCCCGTTAAAAAGCGTCACCCATCCATCCACGCCCGCCGCCGGAATCGCCGCCTTCGCCGGTTCCTCCCCCAGCGCCACCCCAGCGAAACCGCCCAGCATCATCACTGCACACCATTGAGATAATTTTTTCATAAAAAGAGTTTGTTCCTGAAATTTAACTGCGCCCCCAAAGATTCATCTCCCAAAGGAATTCGCGCCCCCTTTATTAGCGATTTTTTAAATTCATCAATCAAAAATCCCTTCCCGCCCTCAATCACCCCCAAAT
>JBAWZW010000451.1:0-1557 GCA_037142835.1 Verrucomicrobiota bacterium | reverse complement strand
CGTCTATCCAATGGGAATGAACTTGTGCTGTATTTTCCAGAGAAGGGAAGTTGTTACCTCTTCCCTAAAGGGAAACGAAGCGTCAAATCACCGACCGATTTCAAAAGGGACTATGATCTCAAAGTGTCATTTGTCCCCGTGCTTGGCCCAGTTGACCACAACGAACGACTCTACGCGGAGGAGGCAGCACGGTTAGCGTTACTTTCACACGGTGCGTCCAGAAATTTCCGTAACATCTGGCATCATTTTCGTGACGGGTTCGCTGAATTCAGAGCTACCGTTCAACAAACTTGGCCCGGAATGGACATCAAGCCGCCAGAGATGCACTGGGATGGAGAACGTCAGATGTTGCGCATGTTCTGTCCCGAGAACCGCCTCGATCGGGAGATATTCTGGGCGGGCTTTGGTTTTCAGGTTTGGTGTCAGATGCTGACGTTCATGCTTCAGGCAAAGGAGTCGTCTCTCCTGATAATTGACGAGCCGGACATCTACCTTCACTCAGACCTTCAACGTCAACTCGTGACGATTTTGACAGAATTAGGTCCAGATATTGTAATTGCGACTCATTCGACAGAAATAATCTCGGAGGTCGAAACCGACTCGCTGCTTAACATTAACAAGCGATACAAATCGGCCCTTCGGGTTCAAAACTCCCGAGAGCTTCATGACGTGTTTTCAGTTCTTGGTTCAAATTTGAACCCAACGCTCACACAGCTTGCGAAAACTAGACGGGTGGTCTTCGTGGAAGGTAAAGATTTCCAGATCATCTCCCGATTCGCGCGGAAACTAGGATCAGAAGTTGTCGCTAACCGTGCTCACTTTGCAGTCGTGCCGGTAGAGGGGTTCAACCCGCAGAAGGTCAAAGATTTCTCTCAAGGAATGGAACAGACACTTGGTTCACGACTTTCCAAAGCCGTCATTTTTGACCGGGACTTTCGCTGCAAGGAAGAAGCGGCAGACATTGCTTCTAACCTTTCTCGCTTCTGTTCGTTCGCGGTTGTCCACAACAGGAAGGAGATCGAAAATTACCTTCTCGAACCAAGCGCAATTTCCCAGGCAATCGCCAAGCGCCTATCAGGAAAAGGTCTCCCAATCCCTGTTGAGCTTATACCAGAAAACATTCCGACGCTTCTCATGTCTCTCACTGAGCCGCTGAAAAACGAAGTTCAATCTCAAATGGTATCGTCTCGGCAAATATTTGAGCGTAAGGTTCAGAGCGGACTGCATGGCAGCAATTCGTCAAAAGCCGCCATGGACGAATTTGACCAAGCATGGAGGAGCTTTGAAGCGCGGATGAAGATCGTTCCTGGTAAGAGAGTTCTTTCGATGCTGAACGAATATCTCCAACGGTCCCATCAGTGCGCTGTTACCCCAGCGGCGATCATCGAGTCCTCAAAGAAGGAGAATATTTACGAAGAGGTCAAAATTCTCATCGAGAAGCTTGATCAATTTATCACTGCTCCCGCCGCAGGAGTGGATGAGTAACTTCTTTACCGCGATATCTACCCTGCCGCTTCAATCAGATCCTTTTCCACCCGCAGGTTCTCGATGATGAAC
>JBAWZW010000450.1:0-1558 GCA_037142835.1 Verrucomicrobiota bacterium | reverse complement strand
ACAAAAATCAGCCCCCGATCCTTAGCAATCCCCCGCACCGCTTCCGCATACGCCTTCACATCGCCATTCTTCTTCGTCAAATCTGGCACGTTCACCCCAGTCGGCTTCTCAAATAATCTCGGCGATACCAAAACCATCCGCACCGTCCGCGTCGAAAACTCATCCAATAATTGATGATACGCCGCCACAAACGCCGGCAATTTCTCCACCCCATCCAAGGCTTCCATCTGCCCAAATTGCACGACCAAAATCGTCGCCCCCACCGTCTCCAACTGCCCACGCCATGTCCCAAAATTCACCTCCCGCGCCTGCACATACACGGTGTCCGCATCCACCGCCATCGACCGAATCACCGGCTTCTCCTTCGCAAATGCCCGCACCATCAATCCCTCGAAATCGCCAGTCCTCGACTCCCGCACAAAGTTCGTCCCCCCCACAAAAACCACGGTCTCTTTCTCCCCAATCGTAAATTTCCCCCCAGGAAATCGCTCGGTCACCGCTGGCACAACCGTCTCTGCCGCAAAACGATTCAGCGGCACCGGCGCTCCCTTCAACTCAATCATCCCACCCAAAAGCATCACCGACAAAATTAATTTCTTCATAAGTTTAAATCGCTTTTCTACGCAAATCATCCGCCAAAAATTTCTTCGCTTCCCCTGTCCAACCAACCCCCCTACTTGCCCAATTCCCACTTCTCAAAAATCGGCCCCAACGCCCCAGCCCACTTCTCATACCCCGCCCCATTCGGGTGGAGCATGTCAGGAAATTCCTCCCGCTTGCTCTGCCCGTTCCCCGCATCAAATAACCCAAAGGTATCACAGAAAGTCACCCGCTCATCCCCCTTAAACGCCTCCACCAACATCCCGTTCAACCCCACAATCTTCTCGGGAAATAATCCCCCCTTCCCTCCCCTCGGCATCACCGCATTGACCACGATCGGCATGCGCCCATCCGCTTTCCTCAAAATCCCCACCAGCCCTTTGACATTCGCCAAGACTTCCTCAGGCGTCCCCCCTTGATCCAAATCATTCGTCCCAATCAAAATCACCACCGCCTTCGGATGCACCGCCAACACATCCCCCTCCACCCGCGTCAATAACCCCCGCGAGGTATCCCCGCTAATCCCCCGATTCGCCACTTTCCACTTCGGAAACGCTTCGCCCAATTTCTCCCACCCTTGCGTAATCGAATCCCCAAAAAAGACCACCGCCCCCTCATCCTTCACCCGGTCCTTCTCCCACATCTCCCGACGCTTCCCCCACAATCCCCGAAACCATAACCCCGATTGCATCGGCCCCACCCCAGGACAAAGATTCGATGGCGGTTGCGCCAATGGACCTGCCACTTTCTCAAACGGCACCACCGCTTGCCCGCGCTTCTGCGCAAATAACCACCGCAAAAATTCTGGCTCCCCATAGGCCTGCGTCCACGCATCATGCTTCACATAAGGATATTCACTATACAGCGGCTTCCCCCCAGCCGCCACCAAGGCCGCCACCATCTCCCGCGACCGAATCACCGGCACGGTCGGGTCGTTCACCCCATGAAACGCCCACAC
>JBAWZW010000449.1:0-1575 GCA_037142835.1 Verrucomicrobiota bacterium | reverse complement strand
CTTTATCTGTTCAAATGATTTCATCATACTCCTCCATCTGCGTGTCGGTCATGTGCCCGGTAAACGGCGCAGAGAAAGCGGGTGTCCAGCGTTGGCTGACTGGCCGCGCCTGGCAATTGCTAAGTATTTGGGAAAAAAAGTAATTTTAACCTTGAATATCAGGAATCGATTCCGCATTTTCAAGTTGAAATGATTGTTCGTCGGCTCACATCCATCCTGGTGAAGCGTTTGGCCCAAACTCCCGTAGTGGCTCTTCTCGGTTCACGGCAAGTCGGGAAAACAACGCTGGCAAGGGGTTTGAATGCGAGAAAACCTTGTCATTATCTGGATCTGGAGCGGCCCTCAGACATCGCAAAACTGGCAGATCCCGAACTCTATCTCGGCAGGTTCGCGGATCATCTGGTGATCCTCGATGAGGTCCAGCGTTTCCCCGGTCTTTTTCCGGTACTTCGCAGTTTGATTGATGAACGGCGTCGCGCTGGTGAACGGTCGGCCCAGTTCCTCATTCTCGGCTCGGCTTCCCCCGAGCTTCTGCAACAAAGCTCCGAGACGCTCGCGGGCAGGATCAGCTATTTAGAACTCGACCCGCTCAACCTCACCGAGCTTGAACCGGGTGACGACGTGAGGGACCGCCATTGGTTTCGCGGCGGCTACCCGGACAGTTATCTCGCCGCTGACGATGCGACCGCGCATCAATGGTGTGAGGATTTTATCACCAGCTACGTCGAGCGCCACTTGCCCCAGCTTGGCATCACCGCGGCGCCGCTGCTCTTGCGGCGGCTGTGTACGATGCTGGCCCACCAACAGGGAGCCACCCTCAATTTGAGTAAAATGGCCGGTTCACTGGGGATCGACGGCAAGACCGCCCGCCGCTATCTGGATTTGCTCGAAGGCCTCTACCTCGTGCGCAGCGTCCCGGCCTGGAGTCGCAACGCCGGAAAACGTCTGGTAAAAGCCCCCAAAGTCTATTGGCGGGATTCCGGCCTTCTCCATGCCCTGGCCGGCCTTCTGGATTTGGAGCAAGTCCTGGGTCATCCGCTTTGTGGCCATTCTTGGGAAGGCTATTGCATCGAACAGATCGTGACCCGCCTCCCCAAAGGCACCACTTTCAGCCATTACCGCACCCATGCCGGTGCCGAAGTCGATCTCGTGATGGAAAACCAGTCAGGTGTAACGGTTACTGTCGAAATCAAGCGCACCCTCTCGCCCAAACTGAGTCCCGGATTTGTGGAAAGCATGAAGACTCTGGAAGCGACCAAGGGATACTACATCATTCCTCAGGGAGTCACATTCCCACTCTCCGAATCCGTGACCGCCATCAGTCTAGCGGATTTCCTCGCCCAGCATCTTTGAGTGACGGACTCGTCAATCCGTTACCCGGAAACTGAATGATTCTGTGATGCGGGTAGGAGATTCCATTGTGAATGCTCGAAAATTATCCCCATCTTGACCCAAAATGACCTTGATCGGCGGCACGGATCTGGCAGAGGTGTGACGGATGAACGAGAACCTAGCTAGACATGTTGACGCTTGGATTTCCGGGCGGCGGGGTGATTTTTCGGGGTTCAAATCAAC
>JBAWZW010000448.1:0-1577 GCA_037142835.1 Verrucomicrobiota bacterium | reverse complement strand
ACATCGCCCCCACCCCAATCGTCATCGCCCAACGCCGCGCCGTCGGCAACCCTTCCACCCCACTCAGCCACCCATAAGTCAGCACCGCCGCCAAGAAAATCCACCCCAAATCACCGTAGGCGACCAAACCCGCAACCACCACCCGAAGGTCGCCATTCCCAATCCGCTCCCGCAAAAAAACCTCGCTCATCCCCACCCCCCAAACCACCCCCATCCACAGGGTCCCTAAACAGAAAAAAATCCACGCACTCCCCAGCCAAGGCTGAAGCCCACAAAAAATCCACGAAGTCCACGGGCGATTCATCCCCAAAGAAAAATCTCCCCCGTTCCCATCCCGAACCCCATCCCCATCCGCCCCCCCAATCTAGCGCGCAAGATCCGAGCTGAAATCGTCGCTCTCCCGGAGCTTGATCGTCTGAATCGCTTCCCGAACTTCCGCACGCAAACTTGCCATCATTTCCCGCGTGACCTCGATCTGCTTCACCTTAAATTGCGCCCACTCTTCCGCCGTCGACCGCAACCGCTCGCATGACCGCGTAAAATACGCCCGCGCCGTCTCACTCAAATGCGGTGACTCCAGCTTCGTCTCCAAACAACGCTGCGCCTCACCCAACTCCGCCAGCAAAATCTTTTCCGAAGGCACCCGACGGAGCTGAGTCGTCAATCCCAGCTTGCTCAAGGTCCAAATAATCCACTTCGTCGGATCAAACTGCCACGGCTTCACCCCATTACGATAGTCGTGTTGAAACTCATGGTGATAATTGTGATAGCCTTCGCCAAAAGTAAAGATCGCCGTAAACCAAGAATCTCGCGCACTGCAACGCGAGGAGTAGGGCCGCGACCCAATCCAATGGCACAGCGAATTAATACAAAATGTGCAGTGCTGCAGAAAGACCACCCGCGCCACCCCAGCGATCAAAAATGACCCCAACGCCGATGACCATCCTCCCCATGCATACCCCAGCATCGCTGGCAAAATAAATGCCACAAAAACCCCCAGCGTCTGCACATGCCGATGCTGCCACATCACCAGCGGATCCTTTTGCAAATCAGTGACATTTTCGTAAGTCAACGGCGGGCGCAACTTAAAGAGCAACCACCCAATGTGCGCGTGAAACAGCCCCTTATTAATGTCGTAGGGATCGTCGTCGTGATCCACAAACTTATGGTGAATGCGGTGCTCGCAGGACCACATCAATGCCGAATTCTCAAACGCTCCCGCCCCAAAAATCAGGGTGAAAAGACGCACCGACCAATGCCCACGAAAAGCCAAGTGCGAGAACATCCGATGGTATCCCAAAGTGATCGAAAATCCACAGGCCGCCAGCATCACCAAGAAAAGCCCGACCTGAAACCAGTCAATCCCAAACTTCCACAAATAAATCGGCACCGCCGTCAGCGTCAGCGTAAAAGTCCCGATCAAAAAGGAACTCGTCACCCAGTTTACACGGTCGAAAGGAATGTTTTTAAACATGGAATTTTAGAACTTGGATTCGCGAGAAAGTCGCAGACTAATAGAACCATTCCCCACCCCTTGCAACTGGAAAAATCCCCCAAGCCTCCACCCCAATTCATCC
>JBAWZW010000447.1:0-1579 GCA_037142835.1 Verrucomicrobiota bacterium | reverse complement strand
CCATCATCCTGACCTCCCCCCGACCTCCCCTTGACACCCCCCACGGAATTCCTAAGCTCCATTCTCGTGCTCCATTCCACCACTCTCAAACAAACTCCACTCCACGCTGAACACGTCCGACTCGGTGCCAAAATGGTCGACTTCGGTGGCTGGTCCATGCCCGTCCAATACTCCGGGATCATCGACGAACATCACGCCGTTCGCCAAAATCTCGGCGTCTTCGATATCTCCCACATGGGCCAGTTTTTCGCCGAAGGCCCCCCAGCCGCCGCCTGGCTCAACCGCCTCCTCACCAACAATATCGACCGACTCCTCATCGGCCAATGCCAGTATACTCTCCTCCTCAACCCCGACGGCGGCGTCATCGATGATCTCATCGTCTACCGCATCGCCGAACACCGCTTCCTCCTCGTGGTCAATGCCTCGAAAATCGAGGAAGATTTCGCCTGGATGCTCTCCCACCTCGATCCCTCGGTCTCCTTCGAAAATCACAGCGATCACTTCGCTGGCTTCGCCATCCAAGGCCCCCAATCCGCCGCCCTCTTCAAGGCCTTTTTCCCCGACCAATACCCCGCCCCTGCTCACAACGAAATCCTCTCCATCCTCATCGATAGTCAGCCGTTTTACATCGCCCGAACCGGCTACACGGGCGAAGATGGATTCGAAGTCTTCTGCCCATCCGAGGTCGCCGTCAAAACTTGGAACGACATCCTCGACAAAGGATTACCCCTCGCCATCAAACCCTGTGGCCTCGGCTCGCGCGATACCCTCCGCCTCGAAATGTGCTACCCACTCAACGGCTCCGATCTCAATCACCAAACCTCCCCCCTCGAGGCGGGACTGGGTTTTTTCGTGGATCTCTCTAAACCCGATTTTATCGGCCGCTCCGCCCTTGCCGAACAAAAAGCCCAGGGAATCCAGCGCCGCCTCGTCCCCTTCAAAATGGTCGGCCCCTGCCCCCCTCCCCGCTCCCATTACCCCATCTTTATCGGTGATCAGCAAATCGCCGAAACCACCAGCGGCTCTCTTTCTCCCACCCTCCAAGCGGGCATCGGCCTCGCCTACATTCCCACCGCTTTCGCCCAAGTTCATCAACCCATCGAAATCGAAATCCGCGGAAAACGCTTCCCCGCTCTCCTCGAAAAAAAACCCCTCCACCGTCCCACGCTCCCATCCGCCTAACTCCATCATCATCAAAACACTCCACTCCATCAATTATGAACGTCCCTGATTCACTCCAATACGCTCCCAGTCACGAATGGTTCCGCCCAGATGGCACAGTCGGCATCACCGATCATGCCCAAGCCGAACTCACCGACATCGTCTATGTCGAGCTCCCCAAAGTCGGCTCCACGGTCACCGCGGGCTCCACCATCTGCGTCGTCGAATCCGTCAAAGCCGCCAGCGATATCTATTCCCCAGTTTCCGGAACGATCATCGCGGTCAATTCCGCCCTCACCTCCAATCCCGCCCTTCTCAACACCGACCCCTTCGGCGACGGTTGGATCTTCCAAATTCAAATCGACGGCCAGTCCTCCCACCTCCTCACCGCCGCCCAATACCGCACCCAAATCGGGGC
>JBAWZW010000446.1:0-1582 GCA_037142835.1 Verrucomicrobiota bacterium | reverse complement strand
GTTCTGGGAGGACGGAGACGGCGCGGATGATTTTCGGGATTGATCCGCATCAAGTGGGCGAGGTCCGGGTGGGTGGGGAGCGGGTAGGGTTGAGAACGCCTGGGGAGGCGATTGCTTTGGGGTTGGCATTTTGTTCGGAGGATCGGAAATCGGAGGGAATTTTTCCGCATTTGTCGGTGCGGGAAAACTTACTTTTTGCGATGCAATCGAGGCGTGGGGCGTTGGGGCGAATTCCGATGGGTGAGCAGATGGAATTAGTGGAGAAGTATATTCGGTTGTTGCAGATTAAGACCGCGAGTACTGAGACGATGATGAGGAATTTATCGGGAGGGAATCAGCAGAAAGTCTTATTGGCGAGGTGGTTGGCCATGGAGCCCCGGCTGATGATTTTGGATGAGCCGACGAGGGGGATTGATGTGGGGGCGAAGGAGCAGATTGAGCAATTGATTGAGCGGCTGAGGGTCGAGGGGATGGCGGTTTTCTTTATTTCGTCGGAGCTAGAGGAAGTGGTGAGGGTGAGTAATCGGGTGGTGGTTTTGCGGGATGGGAAAGCGATTGGAGGATTGGCGGGGGAATTTGATGAGAACGCGGTTTTGCGAATGATCGCCCACCCGACGGACAATGAATAATTTTCGACAAAAGATCCGGGGTTGGTTTTCGGGGGGGACTTTATGGTGGCCGGTGATGAGTCTGGGACTGTTGTTGGTTTTCAACTTGGTGACCCAGCCGAGTTTTTTTCGGGTGGTGGTGCAGAATGGGCATTTATACGGAACGGTGGTGGATATTTTGAATCAGGGATCGAAAGTGATGTTGCTTTCGATGGGGATGACCTTGGTGATTGGGACGGGAGGGGTGGATTTGTCGGTGGGATCGGTGATGGCGATTATTGGGGCATTGGCGGCGATTTTGGTGACGACCACGGGGTTGCCGTTTGTGGCGGTGCTGGTGATTTGTTTAGCGGTGGGGGTGGGGTTGGGGGCGTGGAATGGGTTATTGGTGACGCGGTTGCGGATTCAGCCGATGATTGCCACCTTGATTTTGATGGTGGTGGGTCGTGGGGTGGCGATGCTTTTGACTGGGGGAAAGATTATTACTTTTGAGAACCCTGGGTTGGTGTATTTTGGGAACGGCCACTTTTTGGGGTTACCGTTTACGGTGAGTTTGGTGGCGGTGGTATTTGGGGTGACTTCGTGGATGACACGGCGGACGGCGATTGGGCTTTTCGTGGAGGCGTCTGGGGACAATGAAGTGGCGAGTGGTTTTTGTGGGGCGCCGGTGAGGATGGTGAAAGTGATGGTTTACGGGTTTTCGGGGGGATGTGCGGCGTTGGCGGGATTGGTGGCGACCTCGAATATCAAGGCGGCGGATGCGTCGAGGGTGGGAGAGTTTATGGAATTGGACGCGATTTTCGCGGTCTTGGTCGGGGGGACGGCCTTGACTGGGGGGCGATATTCGTTAGTGGGCTCGATGGTGGGGGCGGTCTTGATTCAGACATTGACGACGACCATGTATAATTTGGGGATGCCGCCGGCGATTGCGCCCGTGCCGAAAGCGGTGGTGATTTTGCTGGCGTGTTTGATGC
>JBAWZW010000445.1:0-1589 GCA_037142835.1 Verrucomicrobiota bacterium | reverse complement strand
CCATACCCCACCCCACTCATCCCCCACCTCACCCAGTCCGCCAAAAAGGGAACGCTAAAATCAATCGTCGCCACCACCAACATCACCCCACTCAATATCCCCACCACCGAGAAAATCCCCCGCAACAAAATCAACCGATGCCGCCGACGCGCAAACGCCTCCAACTTCCCCAAAATTGCATTGTCCATTCGTCCAGTCATTGTCCTTCTCAGCTTGTTCCCCTAAGAATCATCCCCAATTCCTTTTCTTGGAAGGTTGTTCTTCCCTAAGTCAAACAAGGCACCACCTTTTCCACAGAAATCTCCTCCACCTTCAGCCGATCCAGCCAAATCGCCTGCCGACAAAATAAAAATCGCCCCTGCCGAAATTCTTCCCACCCCGCCCTCTCCGCCATCCGCCCAAACTCCTCATACGAGAACGCCCGGTGCGCCGAGGCCACCGCATCCGCTCGCGTCATCGGGGCCCGGTAAAAAAGCGCCGTAATCAATCGCACTCCCCACAAGGTCCCCAACGACCTCTCCAAATCCGCCACCAAAACAAACCGATGCGAAAGCTCACGACATCGACGCAACAACCTCACCGCATCCTCCTCGCTAAAATGATGCAACGCCAACGAGCAACACACCAAATCATAGCTCGCCGCACTCCGAAATTCTAACACATCCCCCTTCAACCACCGAATCTCCGGGAAATCTCCGCTCAATCCACGCGCAATCTCCACGGTCGACTCATTCCCATCCACCGCATCAATCTCCACCGCGATCCCCCGCGATCTTGCCCACGCCACCATCAATCGTGGCAAATCCCCCGAACCAGTCGCCAAATCCAAAATCCGCGCCGTCCGCCGATCCCCAATCGCCACCCCCAAAAACTTCTTCATCAACCGATGACTCCCAAACCAGCGGTTGATCGAGACCAAATTCGCCAAATCCTCCTCCAATTCCCGACTCACCGGTTGCTCCCGATCCATCCACTCCGGCTCCTTAGGATCAAAGGTTCGCCTCATCTGCTATCCCCTTGCCTCCAAAGCCAATAACGCCAACATCCGCCCCGTTTTCCCTCGCTCCATCCGATAAGAATAGTAACGCTCCACATTCCCTCCCGTACAAATCCCACAGTCAAAAATCTTCCCCACCCCCGCCCGCTCACACTGCCCCACAATCATCCCCGCAATCTCCACCTCATATCTCGGCGGACGAATGCACGGACTCAACTGCGCCACCATCTCCCGAGGTTCACACCCAAATTCCTTCCTCATCCTCTCGATCGCCACCGCCACAATCCCCAACTCACTCCCCTTTCTTCCCGCATGCACAAGCCCCACCACCCGCCGCACGGGATCCACCAAATAAACCGCACAGCAATCCGCCACATAAATCCCCAAACACACTCCCTCATCCGCCGTAATCAACCCATCCACCCCCATGACCACCGACTCACTCTTCCGATCCACCACCGCCACTTCCGCCCCATGCACCTGCTCCGCCCCAATCCGTCTCCCACTCCCCAACCCCAAAAATTGCCTCGCCTCCTCATGCGCACCAGCCAAGGCCTCCAAAGCCTCTCTCCTCTCCCCCTCAACCTTCACC
>JBAWZW010000444.1:0-1591 GCA_037142835.1 Verrucomicrobiota bacterium | reverse complement strand
CCCCCTCACTCCCCGGCGCCGATCCCCGTTCAGACCGTCCCCGGTGCGCCGGGCGCGAAAGCAAATTCCTAGCAACGATTCGTTTGATTTCGTCACCTACACGCCGCAAGATCAGGATAAATGGGACGAGGCCTACGCCGATTTCCTAAAACTCATCGGCTGAAACGTCATGCGCCTCGCCGTCCTCAACATCGTCGGTCTCTCCAAGTCATTACTCGGAGATGACGCGCCGGGTATTACTGCCTTCGCGGAAAAGCACCGCTTGCAGACTTATGTCCCCGCCTTCCCCGCGCTGACCACCACCGCCCAATCTTCGATTCTAACAGGCACCCCGCCGCCGCAGCACGGCATCGTCGCCAACGGCTGGTATGACCGTGAGAGCGCCGAAGTCCGCTTCTGGAAGCAATCGAACCATATTGTCCACGGTGAAAAAATCTGGGACACCCTGCGAAAATCCGTGCCTGACTTCACCTGCGCCAAGCTCTTCTGGTGGTATAACATGCACTCCACCGCGGACTTCACAATCACCCCGCGCCCGCTCTACCCAGCGGATGGTTCGAAGCACTTCGACATCCACACCGAGCCCATGGCCATGAGGGATGAGATCAAAGCGGATCTCGGCCCCTTCCCCTTCCCTGCCTTCTGGGGCCCAGCGGCAGGCATTGCTTCTTCGGAATGGATCGCCGCCTCTGCGAAATGGGTGGAGGAAAAACACTCCCCCACCCTGTCCCTCGTATATCTGCCCCACCTCGATTACTGCCTCCAAAAGGACGGCCCCGCCGCCCCGAATATCCGCGCCGAAGTTCGCGCGATCGACCGCGTCGTTTCCGACCTAATCCACTTCTACGAATCGCGTGGCGTCCGCGTCATGCTGCTTTCCGAATACGGCATCTCCCCTGTCAACAAGCCACTCCATCTGAACCGCCTCTTCCGCAAAAAAGGCTGGCTATCCATCAAAAACGAACTCGGACGCGAAACCCTCGACTACGGAAACTGTAAAGCCTTCGCCGTCGCCGACCACCAGATCGCCCACATCTACATCAAAGATTCCTCCATCGAAAATGAAGTCCGCACCCTTTTGGAGGACACCCAAGGCATCGCCGAGATCCGCCCACAAAACCATCCCCGCTCCGGCGACCTCATCGCCGTCGCCGAACCCGACGCATGGTTCACCTACTACTACTGGACGGAAGACGCGAAAGCCCCCGATTACGCCCGCACCATCGACATCCACCGCAAGCCCGGCTACGATCCTTGCGAGCTCTTCATTGATCCCGCCATTCCCTTCCCGAAGGCTAAGATCGCCAAGTTTCTTCTGAAAAAGAAACTCGGCATACGCGGCCTGTTAGAAGTCATCCCCCTCGATCCTACGCTCGTCAAAGGCTCACATGGACGGGATCAAGTGCCGGATTCCGAGAAGCCTGTCCTGATCGGTTCAGCTCACCCTATCGCCAAGGCCGAGGACGTTCATGCGGCGATCCTCAGGGAGTTCAGCTAACAAGAATGGGCTGCTGGGATTCTTCATTCACAGCTCGTAACCTAAACGAATATTTTCACCGCCAAGACGCCAAGTAAGACAAATGAAGAATTC
>JBAWZW010000443.1:0-1593 GCA_037142835.1 Verrucomicrobiota bacterium | reverse complement strand
GGTTATGGGATGGGGTGGAGGAGGCGAACCGGCGGATTGCGGCGGAGATCAAGGCGAAGGGGAAAGCGGTGGCAGGGATGGGGACGACGATGTTGGCGATGTTGGTGCGGGGTCGGGAGGTGAGGTGGTTGAGTGTGGGGGATTCGCCGTTGTATCGGGTGAGTGGGGGGCGGATTGAGCGGTTGAATCGGATTCATTCGCGGGCGACGGCTTTGGCGGAGGAGGTGAAGGCGGGGCGGTTGACGGAGGCGGAGGCGCGGCGGGATCCGAGTCGGCACACTTTGACGTCGGCATTGATCGGGGAGGTGATTTATGAGGTGGACGATCCTCCGGCGATGGGGGTGGAGGTTGGGGATGTGTTGGTGGCGTCGACGGACGGGATTGAGACGCTGACGGGGGGGGAGATTGTGGAAGTGGTGATGGGGCAGGCGAATCGAGGGGCGTTGGAGATAGCGGAGGCGTTGTTGGCGGCGGTGGCGGCGAAGAAAATGCCGAGGCAGGATAACACCACCGTGGTGGTGGTGCGGATTAGTGGTTGAGGCGGAGAGGGTTTAAAGGAAAAAGGTATGCTGCGAAGAAACCGCGAGATTGTCATTTTCAACCTATCGGCGATCGATTTGTTTTGTTCGGGGATGGGAGCGGTGATGGTGCTGATGGTGTTGCTGATGCCGTATTATGGGAAAAAAGATCCTGTGCCGCCGCCGATCAAGGCGCCGGTGGTGGCGGTGACCACGCCGGTCCCCGTTCCGCCCGCGCCTGCGCCGCCGGTGCCGCCGAAGCCGAGTACGCCACCGCCGGAGAAGGGGGTTCGGGTGAGGTCGATCGATGTGGTTTTTGTGATGGATGCGACGGCGAGTATGGGGAAGGAATTGGATTCTGTGAGGAGTGGGATGACATCGGTCGTGCAGGTGTTGCGTCGATTGACGGATGATGTGGGGGTGGGATTTGTGGCGTATACGGATCGGGCGGTGCCGTGGTCGGTGCCGTTGCGGGCGGTGAACCGGGGGAAAGTGGGGGATGAGAACCTGCGATTATTGATGATGGAGATTGGGAAAGTGGAGTTGGTGGGAAACACGGATTGGCCTGAGGATGTGTGTGCGGGGTTGGGGAAAGCGGTGATCTTGGGATGGCCAGCGGCGCGGGGGGATCGGAGGCAATTGATGGTGGTGATCGGGGATGCGCGGACGCACCCGGAGGATCGGGAGCGATCCTTGGGGATAGTGCGGAGCTGGGTGGGGGCGGCGGCGAATCGGAGTGTCAATGGGGTATTTACGGCGAAGCCGGAGATGAACGGGAATTTTCCTGGGGAGTATGAGGAATCGCGGCGATATTTCCAAGATTTGGCGACAGTTGGTCATGGGCAATACATTGGGAATCAAGGGGATATGTTGGGGAGCATTTTGGACATTTTGATTGTGCGATAATATATGAAAAACCAACCGATGAATGATGGAGATTTGCAGGGGGAGAAGCGGCCGTTTGGGGTGGTGTCGGCGAGCAGTCAAGGGGCCAGGGATTACCAGGAGGATGCCTTAGGGCATTGGTGGGGGGGAGATGGGCGGACGCTCTTTGTGGTGGTGGCGGATGGGGCTG
>JBAWZW010000442.1:0-1597 GCA_037142835.1 Verrucomicrobiota bacterium | reverse complement strand
GCGCTGGGATTGTGGGGATATTTTGGGGTGCGGGAGTGGTGGCGGAGGCGTAGCGATGAAGAGGTGGCTTTGTTAGTGGAACGAGCGCTGCCGGAGTTGAGGTCGCGACTGATTGCGGCGGTGCAATTAGCAAAAATGGCGAAGCCGAGTTCGCCGGGGTTGGTGGGTGCGTTGGTCGCGGAGACCACGCAAATGGTTGGGCGGCTTAGTTTTAAGGGGGTGGTGGCGACGCGATCGATGTGGCGGTGGATCTGGGTGGGGTTGGTGGGGATGCTGATCGTGGTGGGGCTAGGATTTTTGGGTGGGCATCGGACGAAGCCGTTGGTGAGGCGGGCGTTTCTTTATGGGGATGCGGTGCCTCGGCAGACGATGATTGAGGACGTGACTGGGGATCGGGTGATAGCGATTGGGGATGATTTAGGGATTGGGGCGACGGCGAGAGGGATTGTGCCGTGGAAGGGGAGATTGCGGGTGAAGACGGTGGCGGGAAAGGCCAGTGAATTTGAGTTGGGCGGGGTCGAGGGGAAAGCGGGGAGATTCCATCGGGTATTGCAGAGTGTGCAGGAGCCGTTTGAGTATCGGGTATTATTGGGGGACGCGGTGAGTGAGGTATTTCGGGTGAAAGTGAAGCCGCGGCCAGCGGTGGCGAGTGTGGAGTGCGAGCAGATTTGGCCGAAGTACACGGGGATAGGGGCACAGCGTCGGGCGTTGGGAGATTTGAAGTTGCTGGTGGGGAGCCGGTTAGTTTTGAAAGTGAAGGCGAGTACGGCGGTGAAGTTTGGGGAGATCCGACTGGTTGGGGTGGAACGAGATAAGGTGGTGGTGCGTTCGCCTTTGGTGATTAAGGGGGAAGATGCGACGCAATTGAGTGGGGAGGTTTTGATACCGAAAGAAGGGGTCACGGGGATGACTCTGCGGCTGGTGGATGAGGACGGGGTGGAGTCGCGTGGGGCGGCGGTGTACCACATTAACTTGGTCACGGACACGGCGCCGACGGTGAAGATAATCTGGCCAGATCGGCGGGAGATCTTGATGACGCGGGAGGGGACGGCGTTGATTTCGTTTGAGGCGAAGGACGATTATGGGGTGGGGAAAGTGCGATTAAACTATGCGGTGGACTGGGTGGAGGGTGGAGCATTTAAGACGACGGAATTGGAGATGGGGGCGGTGTTGCCGAAGGTTATTACGAAGCGATTTGACTGGAAAGTGGGGGCGATCGTGCCGCGGGTGGTGGAGGGGAGTGTGATTGATTATTGGTTTGAGGTCACGGATCTGAACGACATTACGGGGCCTGGTCGTGGGGTGAGTGAGCATTATCAGGCGAGGATTGTGAGTGACGCGGAGAAGCGGGCGGACTTGGCGAATCGGCTGAGCGACACGATGGAGGGGCTGAATGGGTTGAAGCGTGGTCAGGAGGAGGTGAACGCGAAGTTAGGGGAGATCATTTTTGAGAAGCCGTCTGGGGAGAAGTGAGGTTGGAAGGGGGATTAGGGGTGGCGACGGCTGAGCCATTTTTCGCGGATGAGGAAGGCGAAGACGGCGGCGCAGAGGAAGAGGAGGGTGCGGAGGGGGGTGATGGTGGGCCAGAGGTTGAGAC
>JBAWZW010000441.1:0-1612 GCA_037142835.1 Verrucomicrobiota bacterium | reverse complement strand
ATGTTTGGGAGATGTTTGGGAGATGTTTGGGGAGTTAGTGGGTTTAGGGTGCGATTAAAAAACTAATGGATGAGAAGATTAGCATTAAATTTTCTGATGTCAAATTTTTTATGAATATTTTATTGGAAATAATTATTTGACTGGTTCGCGAGCCGAGGTAGCGTCGGAGATGCCCACGCGTCCTTTTCGCCGTCTTTCGCTTGCGGAACAGACGGCGGCGCATCTTCGGGAAAAGATCCTCGCTGGTCGCTGGGGAGGAAAGCTCCCGGGGGTGATCCGGTTGTGCGCTGAGCAGGGGGTTTCTCAATCGACGATGCGCAAGGCGATCCTCCAATTGGAGGCCGAGGGTTTGCTGACGGCTGGCGGTTTGGGGCGCTGTCGAACGCTGGTCAGTGCGCCAACCGCCGAAGATCGTGGGCGACCTTTGCGGGTGGGGGTGTTGTTGCACGAGCGGATGGTGGAGGAGAATCCGAGTATGCAGGCCCTGTTGGCTTTGCTTCAGCATCAGATTGAGCAGGCGGGGCAGATTGTGTTTTTATCGCAGCCCTGCCAGGCCAGCTTGCGCCACGACCCCGAGCGGATCGGCAGCTATCTGGCTGAAATGCAGGCTGATGCGTGGGTGGTGGTGGCTCCGCGGCGCGAGGTGTTGCAGTGGTTTGCGGAGCAGTCCATTCCCTCGATCGCCATCGGGGGAGCGCCGGATGTGAATGTGGCGACGGTCAGCGTGTCCGGTGGTCCCGCGAGGGCGGAGGCGGTCCGTCGGTTGCTGGACCTGGGGCATGAGCGGATCGTGATGATCTGTCTGAGTCATCTTCGGAAACCGGTGCGAGGGATGGTGGTGGAAAGCTTTACGGATGCGCTGACCCAGCGGGGCCTTCGGTGGAGCTATGCCTATAATGTGCCGGAGTGGGAGGAGACGCCCGCGGGTTTCCGGATCTTGCTGGAGGGGCTTTTTTCGGTGACGCCGCCTACGGCGTTGCTGATCGACGAGACGCCCCGGGCGGTGGCGGCGCTGAGTTTTTTGGCATCGCGCGGGGTGCGGGTGCCTGAGCAGGTGTCGATTTTCGTGGGGCAATGGGATAGTTCGCTGGCGTGGAGCGAGCCGCCGATTGCCCATTTAAAAGCGGATAGGACTCCGTTAGTGCGTCGGATTGTTCGTTGGTTGGGCGGTGTGCAAAAAGGGAAAGCGGATCGATTGCACACCACTTTCCCTGCGGAGTTTTTCTGTGGAGGAACGCTGGGGCCAGTGTCGAGGGGGTGAAGGAGGGTGGTGGATGCTGGGTGATTGAATCGGCGATAAAAAAGATTTTGATTTAAAAGAATGAGGCGAAAGAGGAAAATAAAGATTTGACACGAAGATACGAATTGATAAATTTACCTTGTTCAACTTCGAATGAACGATTCCCTCCTTTTTCAACAAAAGAGCGGATAACTCTTTGAAGGAGGACGAATTAACCGCGATCTCTCATCAACCCCAAAGCAGTCATCCTCCTCGTTCTATGAAAAATCATCCCACCTATCGAGTTCTCGTGCTTCCGCATTCGGCAAATGTTTCTGGGGTCAGCGATCGGAAGGCGCGAGGTGCGGGGCAGTTGCGGGGGAGCTTGCCGGG
>JBAWZW010000440.1:0-1627 GCA_037142835.1 Verrucomicrobiota bacterium | reverse complement strand
CCGTTCACCCGTTCACCCGTTCACCCGTTCACCCGTTCGGCGAAGGCTGCGGGGCGGGGCGCCTGAGGGGGCGTTATTTCAGTTCGCGGATTTTGATATTCCGGAAGGAAACATCGTTGCCGTGATCTTGGAGGCAGATGTGTCCTTTGGGTGAGGTGCCGAAGCCGGTCATTTTGGCGAACTTCGATTTGGCGACTTTTTCTGCCCAGTCGGTCGAGCCGATTTCGTAGGTGCAATATTTGGTGCCGTTCATCCAGTGCTCACATTGAAAAGTGCCAGTGGGAGTTTTTTGGCATTTGAGGATGAAGGTGTTCCATTCGCCGACGGGTTTGGTGGTATCGACCGTTGCGGGATAGAGACCATACATCCAGCCGGCTTTTTGGGGGTCGTGTCCGTCGACATTGTCCTGAATCTGGCATTCGGGTCCGGTTAAGTAGGATGCTTGACCGGTCTCTTGGACTTTGAACATGATTCCGGAGTTGCCGCCTTTGCTAATCTTCCAGTCGATGGAGAGTTCGAAGCTTTCGAATTGATCTTTGGTGATAATGTCCCCGCCTTTGCCACTTTTGTTGAGGACCCCGTCTTCGGTTTTCCAGCTGGCAGGGAGGGTTTCCTTTTTGTAGCCGCGCCAATTAGTGCTGGCGTCTTTGCCATCGAAAAGGAGTTTCCATCCAGCCGTGGTCTCGGCTTCGGTGAGTTGGTTGGGTTGGGCATCGGCGGCGCGGAGGGCATTGAGCGGAGCGATGGCGAGGAGAGCGCCGAGAGCGGCAAGGAGGAATCGTTTCATAGTGATAGTGGAGAAGAAATAAAGGGAAATGGGAGAGGGATGTCAATCTTCGGTCATTTTGAGGAGGACTTGTTGGAGGACGCCGAAGAATTCGATGAAGAGTTGGGCGATGGTGGTGGGGGAGAGGTCTTCTGGGGCGGGGTGATTGGCGTGTTCTTCGCCGATGGAAAAGCGAGCGGCGAGGGTGAGACGGGCTTGATTGAGGGCGATGAGCCAAGGTTTGACGTGGAGGATGGGGATGCGAACTGTGGAGTTGGCGTGAGGGGAGGTGGAAGAATTGATGAGATCGGCGCGGACGATCTCCACGGCCGAGGCGAAGAGGTGGAGGAGTTCTGGGCGGACATGTTCATGCCAATCGGCATCGATATGGGGGTGACTATTTTCGGTGGGGCGAGAGGAGATGCGTTCTTGGGCGGCGGAGGAGTCATGGGGGTCGGCGGCGGCGGCGAGGCGCCAGAGGATTTGGCATTCGAGAAAGCCGATTCCGGTGATTTCGATTAGGGAATCGTTGAGATACTGGGCGCGCATGAGGGTTAGGATGTGGATTCCAGAGTGGCGAGGAGGAGCCAGCTGTGGAGTTGTTCGACGAAGAGTTCGGCGCGTTCTTGGGAGCCAGTCCAGACGATGGAGCGGCCGAGTTGGTGGACTTCGAGCATATGTTTTTCGGCGCGAGATTTGGAGAAGCCGAAGATTTTTTGGAAGACTTGGGTGACGTAGGGCATGAGATTGATGGGGTCGTTGTGGACGACGACATTCCAAGGGAGACCGAGATCGGTTTCGGTGAGGGAATCTGTTTCGGTGAAGGTTTGGGTCATGTTTAAGGGGTGGTGGGGGTGGTGG
>JBAWZW010000439.1:0-1644 GCA_037142835.1 Verrucomicrobiota bacterium | reverse complement strand
GGCTGGCACCGGCGCGGGGGGCAGGGGCGGGGGCGTTGCCCACAAGCTCCCAAGCGGCGGCGGCATTTTCGGCAGGCACAAGCCAGCCTTTGGATGCGGCGTTCCATTTGCCCCCAAGGGCTTTGATTTGATCTTTTACCGGGTAGGTGTTGCCGACAATAAGTTCGAAGGAAGTGGGGGAGGAAGGAGTGAAGGAAGTGGTAATCATGGCGTAAAGATAGGTTGCGAGGTTGTTTAGTTGGTGAGGAAAGCCACGGTCAGCAGGACGGCGGCGACGGTGGGGGTGGTGGTGCCTGCGGTGGCGGTGGTCTTGATCAGCCCTGCGGAGGCGGCATTGGAGTTGGGGGTGAGTGAGGCGGATGTTTTGGCGACATTGGAGGCTGGGGAATTGAAGGGGAAGAAGATTGGGGCGAGTTGGCGGATTACGCGGGGTGCAATGGACGATTTTTTAAAGAGTTAAATGGGATGAGTATTTTGGGGGGAATCGCTGGATTTGAGTGGTGGGAACAATTAGGATTAAATGAATGATGCAAGACTTTTCTAAGTTTAGAAGGATTGATGTCCTTGGTCGGAAGGGATTTACTCTTTTGGAGGTCATGCTGGTGATTGGGATTTTTGGAATGTTTATTGTGTGTGTGCTGGGTTTTTTTCTTTCGAGGAATGTCGAGCCATTGAAGGCACCTGAGGTGAAGAAGATTCCTGCGAAGGTGGTGGTGAAGGAGGTGACCTTGCCCGCGGAGAATAAACCAGCGGTGGAGAATAAGGATAAAGAGCCCGAACCGGGGCTGTAGTTGGGGGGAGTGAGTTGCTGGATCGATTGATTTAAGGATGTCTGAGATCGCTGCCAAGTCGAAGTTTGCCTGTCCGAGTTGCGGTGGGGAGGCGGTTTGGAATGCGGGGAAGCGGGCCTTAGTTTGTGCGTTTTGCGGGACGGTGGCGCCGATGGAATTGCCGGTGGAGGGTGGGGAGGGAATTGTGGAGCACGATTTGGTGAGAGCGTTGCAGGGGATTGGGGAGGATGGTCGGGGGTGGGCAGCGGAGAAGCGATCGGTGAAGTGTCAGAGTTGCCAAGCGGTCACGGTTTTTGATCCCGTGCATGTAGCGCAGCGGTGTGATTTTTGCGGTTCGGCGGCCTTGGTTCCGTTTGAGGAGATGGGGGCCCCGATTCGTCCGGAGAGTTTGCTGGAGTTTCGGATGACGGCGGTGGAGGTTCGGGATCGGGTGAAGGTGTGGTATGGGAGTCGATGGTTTGCGCCGAGCGGATTCAAGTCGAGGGCATTGACGGACACGCTTCGGGGGATTTATTTGCCGTATTGGACATTTGACGCGGAGGTTTTGGCGGAATGGACGGCGGAGAGTGGATATTACTATTGGGAGACGGAAAGCTATGAGGATTCGAATGGGCGGAGGCAAACGCGTCAGGTACAGCGAACGCGCTGGGAGAATAGTGCGGGGAGTGTGCGGCATTTTTTTGACGACGAGTTGGTGCCGGGGTCGAAGGGGGTAGCGGCGGAGCTTTTACGAAAGATCGAGCCATTTCCGACGCGGACGGACTTAAAGCCGTATGATCCTGGGTATGTGAGTGGTTGGGTGGTGGAGCAGTATCAGATTGATTTGGTGGGGGCGGCGGGGAGTGCTCGTGGG
>JBAWZW010000438.1:0-1645 GCA_037142835.1 Verrucomicrobiota bacterium | reverse complement strand
CCCACCCGCGCCACCAGCCTCCCCTTCACGGCTCTCGCACCCCCACTCCTCTTCGCCAATACCACCCTCCCTCACCTCCTCCCCTCTCTCCAAAATCTCGCCCACCAACGCCACTGGAACTCCTTCGAACTCCGCGGCCCCTCTCTCTCTCCTCCCCTCACCCCCTCCGTCCAATTCTATACCCATGAACTCGATCTCCAACCCCATCCCCAAATCATCGACTCCCACTTCTCCACCTCCACCCGCAGAGCCATCCGCAAATCCCAAAAATCCCCTCTCCAAGTAGAAATCTCCCAGTCCAAATCCGCCCTCCTCCAGTTCTACCAACTCCACGAACTCACCAGACGCCACCACGGCGTCCCACCCCAACCACTCCGCTTCTTCCTCCATATCTATGAGGAAATCCTCCAGCAAAACCTCGGCTGGATCGTCATCGCTCACCACCACCGCACACCCGCCGCCGCCGCCATCTTTTTCCTCCACCATCACCACGCCATCTACAAATTCGGTGCCTCCGATCGCTCCCTCCAACATCTCCACCCCAATCACCTCGTCTTCGCCACCGCCATCCATCACCTCCACCAGCTCCACGCCCACTCCCTCCACTTCGGCAGAACTTCCCTCCACAATGAAGGCCTCCGCCGCTTCAAAAAATCCTGGGGCACCACCGAAACCATCATCGACTACTCAAAGTTTCATCTCCCCACCAATTCCTGGATCACCTCTCGCGACTCCTCCCGCGGCCTCCACAATTCCCTCTTCTCCCATCTTCCCCTCCCCCTAAATCGCCTCGCCGGTTCGCTCCTCTACCCCCACCTCGACTAACCTCCCCCCCACTTCCACTCTATGCAAATTCCCGAATCCCCACCCAATCCCTCCAGCATCCAAATCAGCGATCTCCTCCTCGCCCTCTACCGACACCGCTGGAAAATCATCCTCTTCTCCCTCCTCGGCCTCGCCGCCGCCGCCACAGTTTACTTCCTCACCCCCAACGTCTACGAGTCCCGCGCCAAACTCCTCCTCCGTTATGTCATGGAACGCAGCTCGGTCGATCCCCTCGATCCCAAAGTCAACCCCACTGGCCCTCAAAACGGTAGCATCATCAATGCAGAAATGGAAATTCTCGGGAGCCTCGATCTCGCTATCCTCGTCGCCGATACCCTTGGAACAGAACGCTTAGCCCCTAAAGCCATCGGCCCAAACGCCAAAGCTCTCGCCATCAAAAGTATCCTCGATGGTACCCAAATCGCCCCCCCAAACGGCGGCAATGTCATCACCATCGGCTTCCGTAGCCCCGATCCCGAACTCGCTCGCTCAGTCCTCGATGAACTCATCAAACGCTACTTCGACAAACATCTCGAAGTCCATCGCTCCACCGGCGCCTTCGGCTTCGTCACCGAACAAACCCAACAAGCCAAATCTCGCCTCCGCTTAACCCAAGACGAACTCCAAAAACGCAAGGCCGCCGCCAATATCTCCTCAGTCGCCGAAAGCACCGCCAACATCAACACCCGCTTGTCTAAGTCCGAACAAGATCTCCTCCTCGCCGAAACCGAACTCGCCATCCAAACCGCTCGCCTCAAATCCATCGAATCCGCCTCCACCCCTCCCCCAATCCCCGATCCCTCCACCATCACCCCCAAAC
>JBAWZW010000437.1:0-1662 GCA_037142835.1 Verrucomicrobiota bacterium | reverse complement strand
GCACCCCACTCCCCCCAAAATCCAAACTCCCCACCACCCCTTGCCACTGCGGCTTCAGCGCCCGCACACTCTGCACCAACGCATAATCAATCCACTTATCCCGCCCATTCACCGACGCCACCGCAGGAATCTCCACCGCCTCCGCCTTCCCCACATACGTCGACGCCACCACCGCCTCCAACCTCACCCGCGCTTCCTCATCCGCCGCCCGCTCCCGCAACCATCCCAGCGCTTCCGGCACCCGATCCGCCCACATCCCCGCCATCCTCGTCGCATACCCACGCACCGCCCCATTCTTACTCCCCAATAACCGCTTCAATAACTCAGGACGCACCACCTCATGCGCCTCATATATCCCCAACGCCCGCCTCAGCAACCCCTCATCCGTCACTTTCCCCACCCACTCATCCAGTCCCTTAACCACTTCACCCGTCGGCTTCCAAAAAAGCAACCGCCCCGCCTGATATCGCGTCCACCGCTCCTCCGATCCCAACTGCCCCAATAACCCCGCCACATCCATCCCCGCTAAATTCGGCGCCTCAATCGCCACCCCATCCTTCGCCCGAATCCGCCAAATCCGCCCATGCCCCTTATCCCGCTTCGGATCCCGATAACTCGCCTGATAATGCCCAATAATCGGATTGTAAAAGTCACAAACATAAATCGCCCCGTCAGGCCCCTGACTCACATCCACAGGCCGAAACGCCGGATTCGATGACCTCAACAAAATCGGCAGCTGCTCACTCCGAAATCCCGAGCCCACCCCAATCATCCGATGCATCTCCACTTTGCTCGCCATAAATCCCGCAATCACCGCACACCCCTGCGCGTCCTTAGGCAACGCCTTCGACCCCACAATATCAATCGCCACACTCTTCACATCCGTCTGAAAAATCCCCCCCACCCGATCGTAATCGTCACCCACAAATCCGTTCGCCGAACGAAACAACCCCGGCTGACTATAATACCCCGTCGGACGATCTCCCCCCTTATGAAAAATATTCCCCTCATCGTCCACCACCACCCCCCAACAATTGTGACTCGATCTCGCCCCGTTAAAATATCCGTCCAATCTCAAGGTCCGCGGCCGCAATCTCCACAACCCAGACTGATCCAATCGCGAAATCCCCCACGGCGTCTCCACATACGATCGCACATGCAACCCCTGCGATAACCACAATGACCCCTCATCCCCATGGTTGATCGAATTAATCAACTGATGCGTATCCCCAATCCCAAACCCCGACATCACCACCCGACGCTCATCCGCCCGACCATCCCCATCCACATCCCGCAAATACACCAACTCATCATAGTCACACACATACATCCCCCCATCCCCAGGCTCCACCCCATTAACCATCGTCATCCCCTCCGCAAATTTCCAACTCTTCACCGCTTTCCCACCCTTCAACTCACACATCAACACAAAATCATGCGGCTTCGCCCCAATCTCCAAATGCGGGTAACTCGGCGAACACGCCACCACCAATCTCCCCTTCTCATCCCAAGAAATCTGCACGGGCTTCACCACCCCTTGCTCCTCAGATGCCACCAAACTCACCTCATACCCGTCCGCCACCGTAAAGGTCTCTAATTCCTCCTCAGGCGTGAGGACTTTCTGATCCACCACCGCCGCCGGCTCTTTCCCCTCCCCAACCC
>JBAWZW010000436.1:0-1667 GCA_037142835.1 Verrucomicrobiota bacterium | reverse complement strand
TTCTGCCGGAGGCAAAAATTTTTTTGAAGAATTTCATCGGGAGGTTGAAGCCATAAAGCAATGAACTGGAGTAGACACCGATGGAAGGAGCTGGGCGGAAGCACCGCTCGAGTGGTTCGTGGCGGTTCGTGGAACAATAATGAACGCGTGAATCTGCGTTCGGTGAATCGCAACAACGACGATCCTCGTAATCGAAACGATAACAACGGGTTTCGTGTAGTGTTGGTGGGCGGTGGTGGCAAGGCTCGGCAAAGCCTGAGAGAACTGGACGGAAGCCGTGTGGGGAAGGGCCCTGTGCGGTCTGAGCCCAAGAAGACCCGAAGCCTAACCCGCCTGGCTCCGCCCTGGAGGAAAACAGAGGCCGCGCTATTGGCACGCGCGGGTTGCCGGGGAAAAGACGCGGCGCTCACCCGTGGTCCTCTGAATGAGGATCACGGGTTGCTTTTGGCGATGGAGGAGAGGCGCCAGGCGTTGGCCATGCGGCCGATTTCGTCGAGTTTGGAGGTGACGAAGAAGAGTTGGCGGGTAGCGATGAGGGTGCGGGAATGGAGGATCCGCCAGAGGGAACGGAGGATTTCGATTTCGAGGTTGAGGGATTGGAGTTGTTGGGTGCGGGAGAGGGGATCGAAGCGGGCGATGATGGTGCGTTCGAGGAGGGAGATGGAGAGGGAATCGAGGCGATGGCCGAAGGAGTGGCGGTGGGATTTGGGGAGGTCTGCGGAGCGGTCGAGGGACCAGCTGAGGAGTTCTTCGGTGAGGGTGACGATGGGAGGTGGATTTTGAATCATAGGGTAGGGGAACAGGGATGCACGCTGGAGGCGATCGCGGATGTGGAGAATTTGCTTTTGGCGGCGAAGAAGGCGCGAGCGGGGAAGAGTCGGAGGGCGGATGTGGAGGAGTGGTGGATGAGGAGAGAGACGGAGATTTTGCGCATTTCTGGGGAGTTGAGGAGGGGGAAGTGGGCACCGAGTGGGTATCGATTTTTTGAGATTCGGGAGCCGAAACGGCGGATGATCGCGGCGGCACCGTTTGGGGATCGGGTGGTGCATCACGCGTTGTGCCGTTGGTTGCAACCGATTCTGGAGAAGCGATTTATTGCGAAGAGTTTTTCTTGTCAGGTGGGGAAGGGGACGACGGCGGCGAGGGAGGCGGTGAGGCGATTAGTGAATGGGCATCGGTATGTGTTGAAGTGCGATGTGCGGAAGTTTTTTGATCGGATTGAGCATGAGAGTTTGCTGGGATGTTTGGGTGAAGCGATTCGGTGTGAAGGGGTGATGCGGTTAGTGGAGAGGATCGTGAGGGGGTATGAGACGAGTGCTGGGCGAGGGTTACCGATTGGGAGTTTGACGAGTCAGTTGTGGGGGAATTTGATGTTAGATGGGCTGGATCATTGGGTGGTGGAGGGGTTGAGGGTGGGGAGTTATGTGAGGTATACGGATGATTTTTTGTTATTTGGAAATGCCAAGGAGGTCTTGTGGGAGGCGCGGTTGGGGATAGTGGAGAGGTTGGGGAGGATTGGGTTGGAGTTGGCGGAGCCGAAGAGCCGGCTGATGAAGTGCGCGGAGGGGGTGCCTTTTTGTGGGTTTCGGTTTTTGCCTGGGGTGCGGTCGCGAGTTTTGGGGGCGACGAAGCGGCGGTTTGAGGGGAGACGAGGGAGGGTACTGAAG
>JBAWZW010000435.1:0-1674 GCA_037142835.1 Verrucomicrobiota bacterium | reverse complement strand
GGATAGGGGTGGTGGTATTGGGTTTAAGTTTTGTGAGTGAGAATCGATTGAAGACCTTACTTTTGCGGGCCCTGATTCCTGGGGAAGACTTTGAGAATGTGGGGCGGATGCGTTTGACGGTATGGGAGCCTGAGGGTGGGGATAAGACTGTGGCGCAAGGGGATACGGTTCGGGTGATGGTGGAGGTGAGTGGTGGGGAAGCGGAAGGGGCGAAGATGGAGGTCCAGAGTGAGGGAGGGGGTCGGGTGGTGGAGGAGATGAAAGTTTTGGGAAAGAATCAGTTTAGGAGCACCCTCCAGATTGGGCGGGAGAATGTGAAATATCGGATGCGGTGTGGGGATGGGCAGACGCGCTTTTACCGTTTGACGGCGGTGGCGCGGCCTGCGGAGATCGCCTTTGAGAAGAGATATCGACTTCCTGAGTATACGAAGATGGAGAAGAAGACGGAGAAAGGGGCGCGTGGGGATTTGGCGGGGTTAGTGGGGACGGAAGTGGAGATCCGAGTTCGGGCGAATCAGGTGTTGCGGAGTGGAGAATTGCGGATGGATTGTGGGGAGAGGGCCAGTGTGGTGAAGTTGCGACCCGAGGGGGATGGCCGGGTTTTTGTGGGGAAATTTTTCTTAAAGGAGTCGGGAACATACCGTGTGCATTTGGAGGCGGCGGGGACGGGATTTGTGAATAAATTTAGTCCAGAGTATGAGGTGCGAGTGATCGCGGATCAGGTACCGGTGGTGGAGATTTTGGAGCCGGGGTTGGATGTGGTGGCGCCGTCGAACGAGGTGATTCGGCTGGTGGGTCGAGCGACGGATGACATTGGGGTGGCGAGAGTGGTGCAGATGATCAGGGTGAATGAGGGAGCGTGGAGGGAGGTGGTCTTGCGGGAGGGCGGAGGGAAGGAAGTCAGAGTGGAGCGGGATTGGGATTTGGCGGATGAGGGGGTGAAGTTGAATGATTTGGTGACGACCAAGTGGGTGGCGACGGATTTTGCGGGTGGTCGGAGTGAGTCGAGGCCATTGCAGGTGGTGATTTTGGCGGCGACGATGGAGGTGAAGCGTTTGGGCGGGTTGGAGATGCGTCGGACATTTGTGCGGGCGTTGAAGGAGATGGAAGGTGCTGGGGTGAGGTTAGAGAAAGCGGCGTTGGGGGTGCGGTTAAAATTTGAGGAGGGGGAGAAAGGGGTGGGGGAACGGAAGGAAATTTTGGGAGGGTGTGCGCGAGCGTTGGCGGAATATGAGGCGAAGTTATCGGCGGCGTGGGTGGCGTTGAGTGGTCCGTTATTGGATGCGCGGGGGAATCATGAGAGTGCGGATTTGGTGATGGTGGGGAGATTATTGAATCAGGCGAACAGTGGGGAAGTGCAAGTAGCGGGGAAGGAGTTGCGGTTACTGTATGCGAAACCTGAGCAAGCTGGAGGGGTGGAGATGGCGGTGGAGATGGAGCGGAGGGTGTTGAGGGCGAGAGGGATGACCTCGATGGCGTATGAGGCGGGGGTTTTTAATCTGGCTGGGGAGGAGATTGATATTGTTTTTGAGTTGAGCATGATGCTTTACGCGGATCAGCGTAGGTGGAGGGGGATGGCGGAGCTGGGGAAGGTGCGGACGCGGATGCATTCGTTGATTGGGGTGACGCGGAGTTTGGATGGGGTATTGGAGGGGATCAAGAATGGGGGGAGTG
>JBAWZW010000434.1:0-1698 GCA_037142835.1 Verrucomicrobiota bacterium | reverse complement strand
ATGGTAAGCGAACCACGGATGAACCCAGGCAAAAAACGCCCATCGGTCGCCCTCCGCGCCTATCCAATGGGCATCCTCCGTTGGCCTCATCTATTTATTTAAATTTCAGGTTCACCGGGAATCGATTAAGCGAATTTCGTTTCTTAGCAGCCTGTCGGGGTTCGCGAAAGGATGCACTTAAGGAAGTTCCTCGGGGTTTTTTGCGGCGGCCGGGAGGCGCCCGGTTTTTCGGAGTGCTGGATGGGTTTTCAAGCGGCGGGCAGGCGGAGCCGTGGCGGGAGGTCGTGCGGGTTTGCTGGGCCGCTTCAGTCGGCGACGGGGGGAATAAAAGTCTTTCTGTCCATGGGCTCGCCTCAGCGAAAGCCGACTTCCTTGCCGGAGCGACGCTCAGGCGAGCCCAACGATCTGTGTGCCGCCGAGTCCCGCAAAGAAGTCGGTGGCGTTGAGGTCTGGCCGAGAGGCCGCCTTGTGGAAGTCGCCGCCGCCTACTTCACATCCGCTCCAAAACTTCCGCATAGGATGGAGCGCACCCTCCCCGATGGCCTGACCGTTTTCCCCTTCAAAACTTCCCCCCAACGCCGCCTCCGCTCCAACGCCCTGCGCCTCGCCGTGGCCTCCCTCAGTATCAAGCACTGCTTCACCAGACCTGATCCTCCGAAGACGAATGGCCAAGCCGAGCGCTTCATCCAAACCTCCCTCCAGATGAAGTGCATTTTCATTGCCCCGCCTTACAATACGGGTAGCTCATTCACGCATTAGGACGATGGCTCGGATGTAGCCGCAGTCGATCTTCACTATCTCGCCAATGGAAGAGTCGCCGGCAGGGCGATCATTCTGAAAGACTCAGGCTTCGACGAATCGAACATCGAGCCGCGGTTCTCCGCGCTTGACGACGAGTTTCTCCCCGACGTAAATCTACCCGATTGCAACCTCAGCGACACCGTCATCCTCGGCGAGGTGCTGGGAAACTGGGAGGCGCAAGCAAACTAGACCCATGTCAACCCAACGCTACTCCTTCGCACCGCATCCCATCGGGCCACTTCTCGCCTCGGTGAAGTCGGGTGAGATCGCCATCCAAGAGATTCCGCGCCCCTTTGTTTGGGAGCAGACGAAGTTGCGTAGCCTCTTCGTCTCGCTTTACCAGAGTTACCCCGTGGGTTACCTCATCGCGTCGCCCAATCCTAAGGTGAAACTCAAAGACGGCACGCCTTCCTCCGGCAAAGGCATCATCCACCCAGTGGAGGCCTCAAGATGATCGTCTACCTCGCCAACAAGACCCAGTTCAGGGAAGACATCTTCTCCAACCGGATCGAGGAGATCGTCCACAAGTCCTTCCAAGGCGCGTTGGGCAAGTCGGTGGGAGCCGCTGAATTGGCCTCTTGGAAGCATTCGCTCAGACACATGGATACGGTGTTGGAAGATGCCGGCATTCCTCACGACGCCGGGGTGGCGATCGAGTTTAATATCCCGCAAACCGGCAAACGTGTCGATTTTATCATCACCGGCACCCGTGAAGATCGTCGTGCTCGTCACCTCATTAGATCCGGTGGCTTTCCCCACCATCGTCGCCCGGAACAACTGACCTGTCCCTTTATCCCCGTCTTCCGGAACAACTGACCTGTCCCTTTATCCCCGTCTTCTGTCCTTTATCCCCGTCTTCTCTCTTCTCTGTCTAGGTGAAGTTCCGTTTTGATCCCT
>JBAWZW010000433.1:0-1703 GCA_037142835.1 Verrucomicrobiota bacterium | reverse complement strand
CACGAATGGGGCACGAATGGGGAGGGAGGCGGGAATGGGAGAGGACGCGGATGGTGGCGCGGGGGTCTTGTTTGCGGGGGTTACCGGGCTCAGTGAGCCCGGCGACAACGGAGGCGGCTGGCGCGGTGGCGTCTTGGCTGGAGGGGGGATAAAGGACCTGTTCCTTTTTCTGCGCGTGCAAACTCATCATGCCTGATGCCATTGACCTTTGCGTCCTTGGCGAGCTTTGCGCGAGTCGATTCCCCGGCCCGAAAAGGGTTCGCGCCAAGGACGCCAAGGTTAGAAAGGCGGTTACTGAGCTGTCCCTTGATCATCCCGGTTGGCGGGCGTGTAGGTGGCGGGGTTACCGGGCTCAGTGAGCCTGGCTACAACGGAGGGCGCGGGCGGGGCGTGGTCAGCGGATAACGGGGTGGGGTCAGCGATCGGCTTGTTGCTGGGGTCAAGGCAAGCACTGAGCTGTCCTTTGATCATCCATGAAATTTTCATCCTTAATGAATTTTTGCGAAACTGTGCAAATGTGATACACATAAAGTCATGAAAAATATCACCCTTGCCCTTGATGAAGAAACCTACCGCAAGGCGCGCATCGCCGCCGCCCGGCGCGACGCGTCTGTCTCCTCCTTGGTGAAACAATACCTCCTGACCCTCGCGGACACGGAGAACACCCTCCAGAAACCCGCGCCCGAACTGGACGCCTTGCTCGCGGAAATCGCTAGCCGCCACCCCGGTTTCTCGTGCCGTGACAACTTATCCCGCGAAGCCCTCTACGAAAACCGCCCCTGATGCCCTTCGTCGATACCAACATCCTCCTCTATGCCATCTCCGGCCAGCCTGGGGAGGCGGAAAAAAACCAAAAAGCCAAAGCGATCCTCCGCGATCCCGACCTAACCATGTCAGTCCAGGTACTTCAGGAATTTTACGTTCAGGCCACCCGCCCATCCCGCGCTGACCCTCTGACCCACCAAGAGGCCACCGCGCTCATTCAATATTGGCTGCGCCACCGCATTGTCCCACTCACCGTGCAGGTCATGCAGGATGCTCTCGACATCAAAAAACGCTATCAGACCTCCTATTGGGATGCCGCCATTCTCGCCGCCGCCGCCTCCGCAGGCTGCACCGAACTCATCTCAGAAGATCTCCACCCCGGCCAAGACTACCGCACCGTTCGCGTGATCAACCCGTTTCTTGAAAGGATGAAGGATGAAGGATGAAGGATGATGATCCGCCTTATGATCTGCGCGAGTGAACTAAACTCTTTGGGCTTCGGATCGTGTGGATGTTTGTCGCCTTGCCGAAAACGGACGAAGCGCGCGTAGTGGGAAAACAGGGGCTTCGCTGGGGAACTTCTGTTGGCGCGAAGCTCACCGCTCCCGCTTTAAAGCAGAATGCATCTCCAAAATCGGTGACGGTCTTGAGGGACTCAATGAAACCGTTTACTGGCTAGAACTCCTCACGGTATTCCGAATCGTTTCATCACCCAGGCAGACCTCCCTCCAAGACGAAACCAACCAGCCCCTCGTAATCCTCACCATGCGTTGTGCCTTTTACCTTGGCGTCCTTGGCGCGAGGCGATTCTCCGGCCGGAAATGGGTTCGCGCCAAGGACGCCAAGGTTAGAAAGGCGGTTGCTGGGCTGCCCATTGATTATACCGGTTGGCGGGCGTTTGGGTGGCGGGGGTTACCGGGCTCAGTGAGCCCGACTAC
>JBAWZW010000432.1:0-1709 GCA_037142835.1 Verrucomicrobiota bacterium | reverse complement strand
CCCCATCCCCAATCGCCCGACCAGCCTTCAACCCCACCTCACCCTCCTCTTTCTTCTCCTCACTCTTGGCCTCTTTCTTTTCTTCCTTTTCCTTTTTCACCGGCTCCACATCCTCCCGCAACGCCAGCGGCGAGCCCACCCCTTTCCTCAACGGTACCGCCACCAAAACCTCCCCGTTCGCATAAATCCAGGTGTTGTCCGATGCCCCATACATCGGCTCCGATCCCCGCCTTGACCGATAATAAAGATACTTCCCCTCAGGGTCAAACGCCGGCAAGTCGTCGTCGTGAAACCCACTCGTCACTTTCTCCAATCTCCTCTCCACCGTATCGTAAATCACCACCGACCGATGGTCGTTCTCCCCATCCCGACCATACGCCACCCATCGACTATCCGCCGACCACGCCACCCGAAATCGATCCAATTCCCCATGGTACATCGCCAACCCATGATCAATCACCTCCGTTCGCTTCCCCACCAAATCGTGAAGATGCAACCGCATCGCACTATCGATAAATATGATCTTCTCCCCATCAGGCGACCACTGCGGCTGATACTTCCACCCCGCTCCCAAATGCGTCTCCACTCGCTCTTCCCCCTCCCCATCCGCCCGCCGAATCGTCAACTCATACTCCCCACTCCGATCAGAAAAATACCCCACCCACTTCCCATCAGGCGACCACGCAGGATATCGCTCCGCCACCCCACTCGACTGCGTCAAATTCCGAATCATCCCAAACTCCCCAGGCACACTGAAAATCTCCCCGCGCGCCTCCATCAGTGCCCGCTTCCCCGTCGGAGAAATCGCCACATTCTCTAGCAGTCCCCCCACGCTCACCACCCGAGGCCGCAAGGTCGCCCGGTCCGTCACCACCCGCACCTCCACCGCCCGCACTTTCTCACTTGCCAAATCCAATAACTGCAAGCGACCGCCACTCTCAAAGATAATCTCCTCAGGCCCCATACTTGGAAACCTCACATCCCCATCCACTAACTTCGTCACCTGACGCGTCTCCCCATTCCCCATATCATAAACCCACAAATTCGCCCGCGCCCCCTCCCCGCGATCCGATAAAAAATACACCTTGCTCCCATGCCACATCGGCTGCGAATCATTTGCCTCATTCTCCGTAATCCGCTTCGCCGTCCCCTTTTCCAAATCATAGACCCAGACGTCAGGCGCCATCCCTCCCCGATACCCTTTCCATGTCGCAAAATCCGTGGAAATCGGCGTGTATGCCAATTGCTTCCCATCCTCAGAAATCGACCCAAATTCCCCATATGGAACCGCCAACTTCTCCGGCAACCCGCCCTCCGCCGAAACCCGAAAGATCCCCGACGCCCGCTCAGTAAAACTCATCATCGTCGACGCAAAAAGTAACCGCCGCCCGTCAGGATACCACCCCAACAACCGATCCCGAGCCCCATGATGCGTCACCCGGCGCGCCTCCCCACCACCCACCGGCATAATATACAAATCCTCGTTCCCATCGTAATTCCCCGTAAACGCAATCTCTTTTCCATCTGGCGAAAATCGCGGAAATGTCTCCTCCCCACGCGGACTACTCAACCGCACCGCCGTCCCTCCACCCTTCCCCACCACCCAAATGTCCCCCGCATACACAAAGGCAATCTGCGTCCGCGATACCGTAGGCATCTGCATCAACCCCGCATCCGTCATCCCCATCTCCTCCGCCCCAATCCCCCTC
>JBAWZW010000431.1:0-1711 GCA_037142835.1 Verrucomicrobiota bacterium | reverse complement strand
AGGAACTGGATTCGTGGGTAAACGGCGGGGGGGGAAGCGCATGGGGAGGCGGGGTGGAGCGGCGTTGATTTTGACGCTGGGGATGCTGGTCTTGCTGACGGGATTGGTGTTGTCGTTTTTGATGATGGTGCGAACGGAGCAGGGGGCGGCGAAGAGCTATGAGGGTGGAGCGAACGCCCGGATGATGGCGGATTCGGTGGTGCAGTTGGTGATTGGGCAGGTGCGAGAGGCGTCGACGCGGGTGGATGAGGCGTGGATCTCGCAGCCTGGGTTGATTCGGACTTTTGACGGGGCAGGGAAAGCGGTGAGGAGTTACAAGCTGTATTCGGCGGAAAGTATGGTGGAGGAGGGGAGTTTTGATCCTGCGAAGAACGTGGATTTGCCGTTGGCGTTGGATGTGGGAGACCCGAAGTATTGGAAGAATCAGCCGGGGTTGTGGACGGATTTGAATGCCCCCGTGGCGGACTTGTCGCGGGCGGATCCCTTTGATGCGAAGAAGCGGTTGATGGTTTATCCGATTATCGATGGGACGCATATCAATGGGAATGGGGAGATGTCTTTGAATAAGGATGTGGGAGATGTCGAAGGATTTAAGGTGGAGGAATACGGGAAGCGCGGGGTGACGATGCCGGTTCGGTGGTTCTATGTGTTGAAAGACGGGACGCTGGCTGGGGCGAAGGCTTGGGGGACGAGTGGCGGGGTGGAGGTGATTGTGCCCGTGGGGAAAGAGAAGACCGCGCAGGGGGAAATCAATCGGCCAGTGGGGCGGGTGGCATTTTGGACGGATGATGAGACGACCAAAGTGAATATTAATACGGCATCGGAGGGGACGTTTTGGGATACGCCGATTGCCAATTCTCAGCCGGGGATGGCCCAGCCGTCTTTGAATCATCGGTCATCGAACGAGACGATGTTTGAGTGGGATTTGGCGGAGCGTCAGGGAGCGCAGAAGGAATTTCAACGGTATCCTGGGCATCCTGCGACCACGTGTTTATCGGTGGTTTTCGGGAGGCAACTGGGGTTGTTGATGGGGGGAGATCGGGCGAAGGTGGTGGAGGAGATTAACAAGCTGGTGCCGAGGGTTTCTGGGGCACTGTATTTGGCAACCGACCCGACTTTTAGTGCGGCTCCCGATCATGATTGGTCGTCGAAGGGTGGAACGAAGCGAGCTGGGCCTGAGAATACGGGGATGAATCGGGGGCAATCGGGGACGGATGAGACGACCTATGCGGTGACGCCTGATGGGGATCGGTTGTATGCGACGATCGGGGAATTTTTGTATAACCCGAATTTTGCGCTGGATGCGAGTGTGCGGTTGAGTTGGAGGTTGGCGCCTGAGGATACGGCGCGTGGTCGGGAGACCACCCGGGAGGTCTTGGAGATGTCGAAGTTTTTTTTGACGGCGAGCAGCAAGGCACCTGAGCAAAATTTATTTAATCTGCCGAGGATCTCGATTTGGCCTGAGCAAGCGGTGGTCACGCGGCGGACCTCGGTGGACAAGTGGATTGCCTTTGCGTCGTCGCTGGGGGTGAAGACGGCGGTGGCGGACCGGCCTTTTTATTTTACGCGGGGCGATGCGAACAGTGCGACGGTGGATGCGGGAGGGGTGAGGAACAAGCGATTGATGGAGTATTTGAAGGGATTGACGGGGCGGGCGGTGCCGGGGTGGGATATTTCGAGTAAAGCCAGCCACCGGCTCGCCACGCTTCCC
>JBAWZW010000430.1:0-1715 GCA_037142835.1 Verrucomicrobiota bacterium | reverse complement strand
CCACCACCCCGCCACGCTCCACCGCCGCGCGACACGAAAAAATTCCCGCTTCTCCATCCGCATGGAAATCAATCAATTTCCACGGCTCCTCACGCTCAATATACTCCCCCCAAAACATCGCTTTTAACTCCCCACCAGTCACTTCGCGCCCCAATCGGTCCACCGCATCATTCGCCACAGGCCCAAACTCCCGCTGCAAATCCTTCGGCAACTCAATCCCAAATTCACTCTCCAATAAATACGCCATCCCACCCTTCCCACTCTGACTGTTCACCCGAATCACCTCCCGGTACTTCCTCCCAATATCCCGCGGATCAATCGTCAAATACGGCACATCCCAATACTCCCGCCCTCCACCCTCCCACTCCGCCAATCCCTTCTTAATCGCATCCTGATGCGACCCCGAAAATGCCGTAAAGACTAACTCCCCAGCATACGGCGACCGCGGCGGGACGGTCATCCCCGTGGTCCGCTCATACACCTCCACCACCTCCCGCATCTCCGAAAAATCCAGACCAGGATCAATCCCATGCATCAGACAATTCATCGCCACGGTCACAATATCCAAGTTCCCCGTCCGCTCCCCATTCCCAAAAAGCGTCCCCTCCACCCGATCCGCTCCCGCCAATAATCCCAACTCCGTCGCCGCCGTCCCCGTCCCACGATCGTTGTGCGTGTGCAAACTAATGATCAACGCCTCCCGATTCTGCAGATTCCCACACATCCACTCAATCTGATCCGCATACACATTCGGCATCGCCACCTCCACCGTATCCGGCAAATTCAAAATCATCTTCCGCTCCACTGTCGGCTCCCAGACCCCCATCACCACTTCCGAAATCTCCTTCGCAAATTCCAATTCCGTCGCCGAAAAACTCTCCGGCGAATACTGCAACCGCACATCCGTCCCCTCCAATCGCCCCAATCGCTCCTTAATCCACTTCGCCCCCTGCTCCGCCATCTTCATAATCTCCACTTTCGATTTCCCAAAAACTACCCGCCGCTGCGCCGGGGATGTCGAGTTGTATAAATGGATAATCGCTCGCTTCGCCCCCACCAACGACTCCACGGTCCTCTCAATCAATTCCTCCCGCGCCTGCACCAAACACTGAATGGTCACATCCTCAGGGATCCGTTTCTCCTCAATCAATCGACGGTTAAACTCATACTCCGTATTCGATGCCGAAGGAAACCCCACCTCAATCTCCTTAAATCCACAGCGCACCAACGCCTCAAATAATTCTAACTTCTGCCCCACACTCATCGGCACCGCCAACGCCTGATTCCCATCCCGCAAATCCACCGAACACCAAATCGGGGCCTTCGTCAGGGTGCGACTCGGCCATCTCCGATCCGGTAAACAGATCGGAGGATACGCACGGTATTTTTTTGATGACTCAGCAAACATAACAATGGTCCAGTTTCTTTCACTACCTTCGTCCTCTCACATCTCCATGCTTCAAGGCTTCTGGCAAGGCCTAGTCTTTTAACCCCATGCCCTCCCTCTTTCTGCACCATTCCTTCACCCCTTGGCGAGAAAAAGCCCGCGTTGTCTCGCCGTAATCGGACGCCCCATTCTCTCCAAAACCAATAACATATCCTCCCATAACTTCCGCCGAACCCCCAACCCCTTGTCCTTAACCAATTCCCGCAAATCCATCGTCTCCATCACCCCAACCTCCCCCACCTCCCACCAACCCTCACCACTCCCCTTT
>JBAWZW010000429.1:0-1716 GCA_037142835.1 Verrucomicrobiota bacterium | reverse complement strand
GCTCCCCCCTCCGCAAACTCCCCAATCTCTCCCACATCTCCCAAAAATCTGCCCCCAAATCCGCCCTCCAATTCTGGAAAGAATACCCCTCCTCCAACCCCTCCACACCCTAAAAATTTTTCTTTTCTCCTCACCTCCTTTACCTTAAATCTCCACCACTTTGAATACGCCAATCTCTTCTCGCGACACCCTCTCCGGACGCCCCACCCCCCAACCCTGCACGGTCGTCATCTTCGGCGCCTCCGGTGATCTCACCTTCCGAAAACTCATCCCCGCCCTCTATAATATCGCCGCCGATGGCGATCTCCCAGACGCCCTCTCCGTCGTCGGCTTCGCTCGCCGCGAAAAAACTGACGAAATCTTTCGCTCCGAACTCCACGACGCCACCACCAAATTCTCCCGCTCAGGCCTCAATAACGCCGTCTGGTCCAGCTTCTCCAATCGCCTCTTCTACCACCAAAGCGAATTCGCCGACCCCGCCGGTTACACCCGCCTCGCCGAACGCCTCAATGCCCTCGACGCCGAACGCGGCACCCAAGGCAATCGCCTCTTCTATCTCTCCGTCGCCCCCAGCGAATTCGAAGGCATCCTCCAACACCTCGCCAACGCCGGCCTCAATCAACCCGCCCCAGGCTCCTGGGCCCGCGTAATCGTCGAAAAACCCTTCGGCACAGACCTCGCCTCCGCCGAAGATCTCAACGCCGTCGTCCGTAAAACTTTCCCCGAACGCGAGACCTTCCGCATCGATCATTTCCTCGGCAAAGAGACCGCCCAAAATATCATGGTCCTCCGCTTCGCTAACGGAATCTTCGAACCCCTCTGGAATAATCGCTACATCGATCATGTCCAAATCACCGCCGCCGAACCCCTCGGCGTCGAAGCCCGCGGCCCCTACTACGAAAGCGCTGGCGCCCTCCGCGATATGGTCCAAAATCATCTCCTCCAACTCCTCTGCCTCGTCGCCATGGAACCCCCCACCGATCTCGCCGCCGATAGCGTCCGCGACGAAAAAGTCAAAATCATCCGCTCCCTCCGCCCCATGTCCCCCGCCGACGTCGCCCACAATGTCGTCCGCGCCCAATATGATGTCGGTTCCATCAACGGCTCCACCGTCAAAGCCTACCGCACCGAAGATCGCGTCTCCCCCACCTCCACCACCGAAACCTACGTCGCCCTCAAGGTCAATGTCGATAACTGGCGCTGGGACGGCGTCCCCTTCTACATCCGCGTCGGTAAACGCCTCCCCAAAGGCGCCACCGAAGTCGCCGTCCAATTCAAAAATGCCCCCAGCGTCCTCTTCAACAAAGGCGCCGAACAACTCGGCCCCAATGTCCTCGTCATTCGCATCCAACCAGACGAAGGCATCTCCCTCCGCATGCAATGCAAACTCCCCGGCGGTGCCCTCCGCATCGAACCCGTCAAAATGGACTTCCATTACGGCACCAGCTTCGGGAAAGCCTCCCCAGAAGCCTACGAACGCCTCCTCCTCGATGCCATGTGCGGCGATGCCACCCTCTTCGCCCGCCGCGACGAAGTCGAAGGCGCCTGGCGCTTCATCGATCTCATCGAATCCGCTTGGCACAATCACCCCACCCCTCCACCCATCTGCACCTACGAGTCCGGCTCCTGGGGCCCCGCCGAAGCCGACGCCCTCCTCGCCCGCGACGGCCGCACCTGGCGCATCCTCTAACCCCCTACAACCAAACCGCCCCAACC
>JBAWZW010000428.1:0-1718 GCA_037142835.1 Verrucomicrobiota bacterium | reverse complement strand
CTATAGACCGATCATTCTAATAGGCCACGCAGGCGCGGCTGATCAGTTCTCGGAGTAGAGATTCCATGGCTGGCGCGGCGGACTCGTCTTTCACCCCGTACTCCTTAGCCATCACGCCAACGCGCGGAGCGGCTGCCCATACGCTCCCTGCGGCGTCCTGCCACACGGAAATCCGCAGTGGAAGCTCGATGGCGATGCTTTGCTCGGCTTGCATGAGCGCCGTGCCGACCTTCGGCGAGCCGAAGACGATGACCTGGGTTGGGCGAAGTTCCAGCTGGGCTTCCTTGGCATTGCGCGCATGGTCAAATTTGGCGAATACTGGGATGCCGCGCCGCTGGAGGTCTGCCTCCACGCGCGCCATGGTCTCCTCCACACCGAAGACGCTCTCCTGGACGTAGAGACGCCGGTCGTCCACGTCTGATCCGAGTGATTTGCCAAAGGCTCCCGCAATGCGACGACCTAGGTTTGCGAGCTCTACGCCCTCTTTGTTGGCAAGGAGGGTCACGCAGACGAGCTCCGACTTGTCCGTGAATCGGGCGAGGAGCGAGCTGAATCCTGGGGTGGTTCCCTTGATCATCATCAGCCCTTTGTGGTGAAAGAACTGCCAACCTGCCATTGCGGGGAATTGCTTCCCATTCGCCAACGTGGTGGGACCGTAGAGGAGCGCGCGGTGCTCGGGTTTGGCGATGAGGATCGATCCCGCGAGACCGATGTCCCAACGGCTGATGTCCTCGGCAGATGCCCAGATATCGCTGAATCCCTTGCTCGCGAGAGGATGCGCTGGCAGGAGGGCCGACGTGTATCCCGTGGCGTGTTCGGTTGGGTCAACAAACGCGTTGGCCTGCAGAAATTCGCGGTGCTGATTGCCGTTGGCGGCCACCTTCTCTTCCTTGAGGGTTGAGAGGTCCGAAGCAAACACCGTGTGTTGCAGGCCCATGGGCTCGATCTGGTGCTTGGTCACGAAGTCGCGGTAGGAGACGCCCGAGGCCTGCTCAACGATGGTGGCTGCGAGGAGGAAGTTGGTCGCGCTCTGGGCAACATCCGTGCCGGCCGCGAACGCCAGCGGAACATCCTTCAGAAGGGCAACCAGCTGGTTCGTCGAGAGATCCTTGCCAGCGTTATACGCAGGTTGCGCGCGATAGTCGGCGATGCCGCTGGCATGTTGGAGGAGTTGCAGGAGAGTCACGGCACGCCACGACGTCGGGACGTCGGGCAAGAACTTCGAGACGGGGTCGCTGAGGTCGAGTTTCCCCGCCTCCACGAGTTGCATCACCGCAACGGCGGCATATGCTTGAGAGATCGGTCCAACAGCCCAGACGGTCTTCGTGGATGCGAGGCGCTTTTCCGTGAGATCGGAGAGACCGTAACTCACGACGCGCGTGATGTAGGGAGCCTGCACGATGGCCAGTGTCATCCCGGGGATCCGCTCCGTTTCCATGAATTCGTAAATCATCTGGTCGACGGACGTCCCGAGTTGCTCGACGCGCGGGTTGCCGCGACCTTCGGTGGGGAACGGGGGTATCTGCGGATGGGCTTGCATCGTGGACACAGCGAGAGCGAGACACGAGGGCGCGAGTGAGGAGATTTGCATGAGATTACGAGGAATTTGCTTTTGGCGATGATTTGAGATGAAAGTCGTGGAAAGTGCTGGTGGGTGGAGTGGAGGCTGATTCCGTATTAAACCCCACGACCCCGCCTCGGTCAACTCCCGCAGAGCG
>JBAWZW010000427.1:0-1720 GCA_037142835.1 Verrucomicrobiota bacterium | reverse complement strand
GAGGTGAAGAGGGTTTGGAGGGGAGGGAGAGCGGAGAGGCGTTTCATTTCGAAGCCAGCGGCGACCACGGAGATTTGGAGGGGTCGGGATTCGACCTTATGGCCTTGGAGATCTGAGGCGACGAGTTTGGTGATGATGAGATCGCCGGCTTTGACGCCTTCTTCGTAGATGTCCCAATCGCGGTGGAGTTTGGCTAATTTGCCGGGGTTAGTGGCGAGGGAGAATTCTTTCCAGGGGCCATCGTTGACCTTGATGAGTTGGACGACTTGGGCGAGGCCGACATCGTCGGTGGCGGTGGCGCGGAGGGTGACGAGTTCATTTGAGGGGGAGATGAGATCATTTTCAGGCTGATCGATTTTGACGGTGGGGGCGAGATCGGGGGCGGATTTGATTTCGTATTCTGGGCTAAACTTGTTTTCGAATTTTTTATCTTTGGAAACGAGGTGGACGCGATAATTGCCATTGGCGGTGAGGGGGAGGCGAGCGGTGAGGAGTTTATCGTTGGTGGGGAGGACGACGAGGGGGATGGTGGTGGCGGATTTGCCTTGTTCGACGCGGAGTTCGCCGCTGGAGACGGGTTGATCGGTGGAGATTTTGAGTTCGACCACCGTGCCTTCGATGCCGGAGAGATTGCCGTGTTTTTCGTTGATCGTGTTGGGGAGAATTTTTGTGTAAGCGGGAGGGGTGAAGGTCTTTTCGAAAGCGGTTTCTTGGGGGCGAGCGACGGCGGTGAGGGTGTAGCGGCGGGTGCGGGCGTCGCCTGCTTGGATGCGATACTCGACGGACTGTCTGGCGATGGGGATGGAGATGGCGTAGCGATTTTTGCCGAGGGGTGTCATGGTGGTGACGCGGCGGCCTTCGGTGAGGTTTTCGGATTCGAACTTGGCGGTGTTGGGGATTTTGCCACGGAGTTCGATGACGAGGCGGACGATTTCGCCGTGGGCGACGGTTTGGTCGCCGGGGGTGGGTTCGATGATTTTGACTTGGGTGGCGGAGACGCGGTCGAGGTTGGCGCCTGGGAGGAGGGCGCGGAGGAAGAGGGCGCGGGAATTGAAGCCACTGAAAAGGGTGAGGGCGATGACGCCAAAGATGATCACGCCGGCGACGATCAGGGAATTTTTGATGAGGGCGACGGGGAGGAGGGAGGTCATCTCGATTTTGCTGATGCGGGTGGAGACATCGGCTTGGACGAGGGATCGAAACTGTTCGGAGTCAAAGACATCGCCGTGGGAGCGTCCGAGTTCGACGGCGGAGAGCAAGTCTTCGCGGAGTTTGGGTTCGGCGTGTTCGACGAGGCGAGCGATTTGGCGTTCGTCGGGGGCGTGGAGGAGTTGGTTGAGGCATTGCCACCAGACGACGCCGATGACGGCGATGTAGGCGGAGCCGCTGAGGGCCCAGCGGACGGAGTCGGAGAGGAAGAGGGAGTAGTCGAGAAACGCGACGACGAGCATCGAGGCGACGAGCATGGCGGTGGCCGCGAGGACGCCTCTGGAGATGATGAGGAAGCGGCGGCGGCGGGCGAAAGTCTGGAGTTTTTTGAGGATGAGGGGGTCAAGATGGGAGCTCATAATTTAAGGAAGGGTGAAGGGAAAGTTGGGTGGAAAAATGGAGTGGCGGTGGTGGACGAGGAGGCAAGCCTAGTTTGAGCAAAGTCTTAGGTAAATAAGGAACTAAAATGGGGAGGAGGCGGGTAATTTGGTTGGGGGGGAGAGTGTGCGAG
>JBAWZW010000426.1:0-1723 GCA_037142835.1 Verrucomicrobiota bacterium | reverse complement strand
GAGCGGGCTCTGCACACCCGACTCGGCTTCGGCCAACATACGCGCCATAACAGACTCCATGAAAAGTTGAGTGTGGTAGGCAATCGGGCGTGCTTATAAAAACAAAAACGAAAGAAGTGTTTTCGTTTTTTTATTAAAAAGAAAACACTTCTTTTGTTTTCCTTTTGAAAGGAAGCGACGCTTCGAAACCCAAACTCACCATGTCCGGCGGCAGATCGCGACGGCAAACGACTGTGTTGTCCTCGGTGGCATCGGCCTCCGCGGCCTCCGCGGCCTCCGCGGCCTCCGCGGCCTCAGCGGCCTCCGCGGCCTCCGCGGCCTCCGCGGCCTTACCGGCCTCCGCATCGGGCTCTGGTTCCAAGCGCGCGTTGGGCTTGGCGCCGGGGCTGCCGCCGCTGCCGCCGCCCAAGCGTCGGTGCGTCGGGGTTCTGGAGGCTGTGGTTGACGCGGTCTTGATCGAAGTAACCGAAGCTGGCAGCCTTGACGAACCGACGACCGTGTTCGTCGCGATGCCGGCGATGACGCTTGGCATCATCGGCGAGCTGATGACTCGCCGCGAGTTCGTGACGAACCCCGTTCCGGTCATCGAGCTCCTCCAAAAAAGCGGCATGCCCGGTGTGTCTTCGGCGGTCGACTTCGTCGCCCTTGTGATGGAAGCGGAGTTGGCGGTAGAGCCGGCGGCGCTGGCGACGCTGACGAGGAGCCTCGACCGCAGAGCAGGTAAGTCCCAACCGCACGCAGGGCCGTGAGGGCCGTGAGGGCCGTACGTCCGCGTGGTGTTGCAGTCAATGAGCTCGGGAGCCTGGCGGCCAAGCTCCGCAACCGGACCGCCAAGGATGTGTTCGTCGCGGCGGCCGCGAAGTCGACGGATCCGGCCTGGCTCGCGGCGCCCGCTGTGCGAGCTGCGACCATTGGGAACTCGCACGCGCTCGATGCGCTCCTTGCGAGCCAAGTGGCCGGGCGCCCCGAGTTCTGCGCAACATGGGCGGTCTCGGTCTACCTCGATGCTGATCCCGCGGAGAGGACGCTCGACGCGGTCAAGTGCATCCTCCACGCGTGCGACTCGTCCTTCTACGATGTTGAGTGCGATCAAATGGAGCTCATCCGCAACGCGATGGGGGCCGCGTCGCAGGCGGCCGCGGCAGCCGCGCTGGAGTTGCTCGGGTGCGCCGCGGAGCACAACTGCGCGCTCATGGCGCTGGGCGGCATGTGGTCGTGGGCTGTGGTACACAGCCTGCCCGCGGTCGCTTTGCTCTCTCGGTACCTGAAGCTGCGGCACTGCGTCGACGCGGCGGCCGGGCCGACGTACCAAGCTATAAGATGCGGCAACGTCGACGCGCTGCGCATCTTGTCCGCCGACGGCCACTTCGTGGCGAGCATGGCGGAGTCGGTCGAGGGGAAGCCGATCATGCACCACCTCGTCGAGGCGAAGGGCGACCTGGAGGCCGTACTCGGCATCGTCTCGTCGGCCGCGGCGGCCGTGCTTACTGGTGGCTGTACGGTCACTGGCCGAACGCTCTCTCTCGCGGCGGCGGATGCCAGCGCCATCGCGGCCGTGTGCGTGCTGATCAAGATGGACCTCGTCGCCTACGAAGTCGGCAAGGAGACGTGGGTGAGCCGGATCGCGCAGCTCGACGCCGCCTCTATCGCCATGGTGACGGAGAGCCTCAAGGCCGCGCAAGCGCAAGCGCAAGCGCAAGCGCAAGCGCAAGCGCAAGCGCAA
>JBAWZW010000425.1:0-1747 GCA_037142835.1 Verrucomicrobiota bacterium | reverse complement strand
GGCCGACCAAATTAGCTCGAGAAAGTGCGGCGGCGATCGCTCCGCGTTAGGGGAGAGTGAATCAAGGGATTGAGGTTTGGGGGCGGGAGGGTTTCTAGATTTTGCGATTCTCGGAGCGAACGATGAGGGTGGCGGAGGCGAGGCGGACGATGGGGTGTCTGGGCTGGTTGGGGCTGGTTGTTGAAGTAGCAGGCGTAGCCCGCTGAGGGCAGTCACGATGAATCTTTGGTCATCCTGAAGAGCGACTGGATTGCGGAAAGCTCCGCGCCGCTCGGTTTGCCGCACCTCAGGAAGGTGAGGAGATTGACCCCGGCAATTTCCAGAAGAATGGTGTCCCTATTGGATTAGGGATCGAAGCGATAGAGGTGGGTTTTGGTGCGGAGGAAAAGGGATTGATCGGAGACGGCGGGGGAGGCCATGAAGCCGGCATCGAGTGAGGATTCGCTGAGGATTTTAAACTGGCGACCTGGGGCGATGACGGTGACTTTACCTTCTTCGTTGCAGGCGTAAATTCGGCCATCGGCGAAGATTGGGGCGGCGGAGAAATTGCCACCGATGCGTTCGGACCAGACGACATCTCCGGACTTGGCATCGAGACAGGTGGCGATGCCGCCGTCATTGATGGCGTAGAGGAGGTCATCGATGAGGAGGAGGGAAGGCTTATTGGGGGCAGCTTTTTTCAGGCGCCAAGCGAGGGAATCTGGGGTGAGGAGGCCGTGGCCGCCGAGTTTGATGGCGACCACTTGACCTTGGGAATAGCCGACGGGGATGAAGACCATGCCGAAGCCGGCGACGGGTCGAGTGGCGGCGCTGTGATTATTGCGTTCTTCGAAGCGCCAGAGTTCTTTACCGGTTTTGGGGTCGTAGCCGTAGTGGGCTTTGGCGCCGCTACTGACGAGAGTGGTTTGGCCATCGTGGGTGACGATTTGGGGTGTGGAGAACGCCTTTCGGTAATCGCCTTCGTCTTTGGGTTTGCCATTTTTGTCGAGGTCTTGGTGGTCGACGGATCGGTCGATTTGCCAGACGGTTTTTCCCGTGAGTTTATCGAGAGCGACGACGAATTGGGCATCGCTGCCGTCGAAGTTCATGATGAGCAAATTTTCCCAGAGGATGGGGGAGGAACCGGCGCCACGGTAGTGATTGCAAACGAAATCGGTTCTCTCCCAGAGTTTTGCGCCTGTTTTGGTGTCGAGGCAAGCGGTGCCTGGGGAGCCGAAGGTGAGATAGATTCGGCCATCTTCGACGACGGGAGTTGGGGAGGCGTAGCTATTAAATTTGTGACAGAACTGGGGGGTAGCGACGCGGAAAAGGACGTCATCGCGGAGGATTTTTCCGGAGGATTTATCGAGGCAGAGGACGCTGAGGGTGGTGCCGTCTTCGGTGGCGGTGGTCAGCCAGATTTGGGATCCCCAGATGACTGGGGAAGACCAGGCTTTTCCGGGGATGGGGGTTTTCCAGCGGAGATGTTCGGTTTCGCTGAAGTGAAGTGGGAGGCCGGTGGAGTTGCTGTGGCCGTTGCCGTCTGGGCCGCGGAATTGGGGCCAGTTTTCGGCGGAGTGGAGAGAGGCGGAGAGGAGGGAAAGGGAGGAGAGAATGGAGCAAAGGGGGAGGCGGGTGAAGGTGAGGATGGAAGGCATAAAGAGAAGGGTGAGACTTGGGGGAGTTTTCCGCAGGGCGGAGGTGGTGGCAAGTCTGGCCATGGAGATGGAGAGATTTTTTTGGGGAGGTAGAGGGGGAGCCTTGGCGG
>JBAWZW010000424.1:0-1749 GCA_037142835.1 Verrucomicrobiota bacterium | reverse complement strand
GCGCCAAACGCGTCATCTTTCTCTTCATGCACGGCGGTCCCTCCCACATCGATACCTTCGACTACAAACCCGCCCTCATCCGCGATCACGGAAAACCCTTGCCCTTCGAAAAACCCCGCATCCAATTTGCTAAGACCGCCAACCTCAGAAAATCTCCCTGGGAATTCCGACCTCGCGCCAAATGCGGCGCCATGATCAGCGACCTCTTTCCCCTCGTCGGTGCGCGCGCCGACGATCTCTGTATCATCAAATCCATCCACGGCACCAACGAAGCTCACGGGGGCGCCTTGCTCAAACTCCACACCGGTTCCGATACCCTCGTCCGCCCCAGCCTCGGCTCGTGGATTTCTTATGGGCTCGGCACCGAAAATCAAAACCTCCCCAGCTTCCTCACCATCAACCCAACCCTCGGCCACGGCGGAGTCGGCAACTGGTCCAGCGCCTTCCTCCCCGCTGTCCACCAAGGCACCCCCATCGGAGGCGATATGCCCGTAGAACAAGCCACCATCAAGTATCTCGACGATCCCCATCACGACCCCATCCGCCAACGCGCCCAACTCGATCTCCTCAACTCCATCAACCGCCAACACCTCGCCCAATCTGCCTCCGATCCCGTCCTCGAGGCCCGCATCGCCTCCTTCGAACTCGCCTTCCGCATGCAAACCGAGGCCCCAGATGCCATGAACATCGACCGCGAATCTCCCCTCACCAAAAAACTCTACGGCCTCGATGATCCTCACACCGCCCCCTTCGCCAGACAATGCCTCCTCGCTCGCCGCTTCAGTGAACGCGGTGTCCGCTTCGTCCAAGTCACTCATCCTTATTGGGATCAACACGAAAATCTCACCAATGATCATGCTCGCCTCGCCTCGGAAGTCGATCGCCCCATCGCCGGCCTCCTCGCCGACCTCCAATCGCGCGGTCTCCTCGAAGAAACCCTCGTCATCTGGGGCGGGGAATTCGGTCGCACCCCCACCCTCCAAGGTCGCGACGGACGCGACCACAATCCACACGCTTTCACCATGTGGATGGCTGGGGGTGGCGTAAAAGCCGGCCATAGCTATGGCGTGACCGACGACTACGGGTTCTTTTGCGCCGACGAAAAAGTCCACATTCATGATCTCCACGCCACCATCCTCGCCCTTTTAGGAATCGATCACGAACTCCTCACCTATCGTCACGCGGGCCGCGACTTTCGCCTCACCGATGTCAGCGGGCGAGTCGTCAAAGAAATTTTCGCCTAATCGTTTTCCCCCAGACCAACCCCAAAATCGCCCTGCCTTCCACAGCAATGAGCAACCACCAACTCCCCCCAGCCCGAGTGCTCATCAGCTGTTCGCCCATCGAGTCTGGAGAAAATCAGCTCCCCAATCATCAGTCATTGGAAAATTCGCAAATAACTACTTCTGAAATACTTGCAAACGCCATAAATCGAAGTGCGTCCACTAAATAATTCCTCACCACTCCCAAACCCCACTCTTCCAACTCCACCCCAAAGACTGCACCCCACCCCATCGCAACGTTTGCCTCCCTCCCGCAGGAATCCAGATTGACCTCGCCAATCTCTTCCCTAATTTACGCTGTTGGAAGAAGCATCCATTGCAGAGGTTCGAACGATACCCTACTCTGTCAGGTCCTATCCCCAAATTAATTACATCTTATGGCCCAGTCTGATCCTCGCACACCTCAATCCAATCGCCCGCCCAACAATAACGGCGGCGATCCCACCTTTAACTGGCGGGGAGTCGT
>JBAWZW010000423.1:0-1756 GCA_037142835.1 Verrucomicrobiota bacterium | reverse complement strand
ACACTATCTGAAAACGTGCTCAAGAACCTTGGCCCTCCCCGGCCCGCGCGGAGGGCACGATGACTTTCCCCATCCTTCGGAAACACGTGCGCTGATGCGGGGTGGAGTCAATTCGGTCGGGCGGTGGATGCGGCACGAGGATTGGGTAACGGCAAACTTGACAGCCAAGGAGAAGACGCAATGACCAGAGCAATCGCGTACATGATTTTCGCTGGAGTTCTTACACCACTAGCGTCAGGTGATGAGACTCTCGACATAGTGCTCCGCTTGTCAGAGAACGCCCAGCGAGAAGATTTGAGTATAGTTACTTCTGCGAATCGAGAAGAAGTAGTAGGCTTGCTGCGGGATATTGCTACCCGAAAAGTTAATAAGATCGGGACGATTCTGCCTAATTATCTGGGTTCCGAAATCGTCTTATTGCGCCTGGCCGATCCTGTGACGATGAAACGTATTACAGACCAATTTCGGCGGGGCAATTTGGACAAGGGCGAAAACATCGAATGGGGCGCGCAAGGGGCCGTGATTCCTTATCTGGCACCAGACTTCTTCCTCGACGATGGCGATAAGAGCACCATCCTCCGTAGCGGATTTGAGGGAGTAAGGGTGCTGCCGCCGTCTGTTTACTCGGCCCTGGTCAGCGTTCGCGTGATCGCGGAGAGCAAGCAGTTTAGCCCGGAGACCCGCGCATGGGCGGGGGAGGCCAGGCGGAAGCATTATCCTTATACCGATTTTCGCAGCACGATGCGGCAGTGGTGGAAGCAAAACGAGGCGCATTTTACCGCGGGTGACTATCGGGCGGTTCGCCCGCCGCAACCTGAACCGCCAGCCGTTGTCACGGCCGCTCCGCCTGCTCCCGCATCCACTCCCTTGCCGGTGCCAACTGCCACTCCAAAGCCAGAACCCGTTCCCGCTTCTGTTCAACCTGTAAGCAATCCCCAAGCCTCCAAGAAACACGCTGTATGGCCGTGGATTGTCGGAGTGGCCGTTGCAATTGGAATCGTGGCCCTCGCCGCGAAGCGTCGCTCGCTATGACCTCCAAGGATCATTTTGAGTCATCGATGCTTCACTTTGCCTCTCAACGGGGAGGCTCCATTCGGCATGACGGTCGGCTTGCCCAGCACCGCTTCTCGTTCCGCTTTTCACGCACATCTTTCCTGCAAACCAAATCCTGCCCCATGAAGACCACCCCGCACCCATTCCTCACTTCCGCCTGCGCTGCCGCCGCACTTCTGCTGCTGTGCGCCGCCAGTCTTTCCGCCGCGCCGGGCCTGCGCCGGGAGGTTTGGAACAATCTCGACGGCCCGGCGGAGGTGCAGCTCAGCGAACGCCCCTCCTTCTTCGGCCCGCCGCTGACGCTGACGACCAGCGAAGCTTTCTACGGGCCGCCGGCCACCGCCGACATTCTCGCCAATGCCCTCTCCCCAAACATCTACGGCGGGAGCTATGGGGCGCGGCTGCGGGGCTATCTCACTGCGCCTACTACGGGCGATTACGTCTTTTCCGAGGGTGGGCCGGATACCGTGGCGGTGTATCTCTCCACGGATGAAAATCCCACGGGCAAGCGGATGATCCTGGCCCACAGCGGGCTGGCCGTGGGGCAGGTGAGGGCCTTTCCGCAGCGTTCCATGCCGGTGCGGCTGGAAACCGGGCGGAAGTATTATCATGAGAACATCACGTAAAATATTCAACTGCTCCGTTTGCTTAGTTCTTAATTTATGGCTTGTTCAGGCACCTTCTTTTGGTGCAGAGCCGCAAG
>JBAWZW010000422.1:0-1777 GCA_037142835.1 Verrucomicrobiota bacterium | reverse complement strand
GAGGAGGCGAGGAAGGCGAGGAGAAAGGAGGTAATTTTCATAAAGGTTGTGAGGAATTTTTAGTGGTGAACAGTTGATGGTAAAGGAAATAGATGAGGAGAGCGGCGAGCATGGTGGCGACGCTGTAGAGGGAGACGAGGGGTTTGGAGGAGGCGAGATGGTAGAGCATCCAGGCGTTGACGGCGAGGAAGAGGAGTGGGGTGAGGGGGTAAGCGAAAGTGCGATAGGGTCTGGGGAGGAGGGGTTGGCGGAAGCGGAGGATGATGAGGCCGAGGACAGTGAGGAAGGAGCAGGAGGCGAGGCTGAAGCCGGTGTAAGTGAGGACGGATTCGAAGCTGGAGGTGAGGATGAGGAGGGAGGCGATGAGGGATTGGAAGAGGAGGGCGTTGGTGGGGAGTTGGTTGTGTGGGGAGAGGTGGGAGAAGCAGCGGAGAGGGGGAAAATCTTCGCCCATGGTGGCGAGGACTCTAGGGCCGATCCAGGTCATGGAGCTGATGGAGGCGACGAGGCCGACGCAGAGGAGGGAGGCGACGAGGCGGGCGCCATTTTCGCCGAAGATGTGGCGACCGGCGATGAGGGCGACATCGATTTTGCCATCGAGAGCGGAGAGCGGGGTGGTGTAGAGGAAGAGGGAATTGAGGCCGAGGTAGAGGGCGAGGACGATGAGGGTGCCGAAGAAGATGGAGCGAGGGACGTTGCGTTCTGGGTGGTGGATTTCGTTGACGATGTAGGTGGAGGCGTTCCAGCCGGAGTAGGCATACATGACGTAGACGAGGGAGACGGCGAAGGGGGCGGAGGCGATGAGATGCCAGTCGGAGAGCTTGGGGGAGAAGGAGATGGGTTGGGGGGAGGTGGTGAGGAAGCCGGTGAAAATGAAGGTGAGGATGAGGGCGAGATTGGCCCAGGTCCAAAGGTTTTGGAGAGCGGAGCCGAGGCGGAGGCCGCGGAGATGGGCGAGGGTGACGAGCCAGAGGAGGGCGAGGGAAGTGGCGGTGGGGTGGAGGTGGAGTGAGGGGAAAGTATTGGAGAGGTAATTAGCGAAGGCGATGGCGAGGAGGGCGGAGGGGGCGGCGAAGCCGACGGAACCGGAGATGCAACCGGCGACGAAGCCGAGAGAGGGGTGATAGATTTTGGAGAGGAAATGGTATTCGCCGCCGGAGCGAGGGAGGGCGGTGGCGAGTTCGGCGTAGGAGAGGGCGCCGCAGAGGGCGACGAGGCCACCGAGGGTCCAGAGGAGGAGGATGGCGAAGGGGCTGGGCAGGGGGCCGACTTGGAAGCCGAGGCTGGTGAAGACGCCGACGCCGACCATATTGGCGACGACGATGGCGGTGGCGGTGAGTGGGGAGATGCGGTGGGGTGGCGGAGTCGTGGCGGAGTTTTGCACTTGGGAAGAGATTGGGGGAAATCTTTAGGGGTGAATGGGGAAAGAAGCCAAGCGGAAAGGGTGGATGGGGTGGGAAAAAGTGGAAGAATGAGTTTGGAGGCTTGTTTCGGTGGCGTTGGGAGGTTTGAATGTGGGGGAAACCGAAAAATTTACTGACAAAAAATATGGCCATCTACATTGAAATGCCGAAGTTAAGCGACACTATGACCGAGGGGACGCTGTTGAAGTGGTTGAAGGCGGAGGGGTCGAAAGTGGAGACTGGGGATGTGTTGGCGGAGATTGAGACGGATAAGGCGACGATGGAGATGGAGGCATTTGACGATGGGATTTTGCATGCGCATTTGGTGCAAGCTGGGGGGAAGGCGGCGGTGGGGGCGCGGATTGGGCTTTTGT
>JBAWZW010000421.1:0-1781 GCA_037142835.1 Verrucomicrobiota bacterium | reverse complement strand
CCCCCACCCCCACTCGCCATTCCTTGCCCCATCTGAAATTTCACAAAATCATTCAAATTCCCCACCGCCGCCATCGATGATCGCTTGTCAATCGCCGCCTCCACCTCCGCAGGTAAACTAATGTTCTCCACCACAAAGGTCGCAAACTCTATCCCGTATTTCGTCGTCGTCACGGGGTTGATCAACGGCAAAAGCGCCGCCCCCAACTCACTGTATTGGGCCGCTAAATCCAAGACGGGAATCTTCGCCTGCGCCAATGCCTCGCTAAATAATGACACAATCCGCGACCGCATGACCTCCGCAAACTCATCCAATCGAAAATGCTGATCACTCCCCGCCACCTCCTTCAAAAAGAGCCGCGGATCCGTAATCCGAAAATCGTAAGTCCCAAACGCCCGCGCCCGCACAATCCCAAAGTCATTGTCCCGCAACATCACCGGATTCGACGTCCCCCACTTGTTGCCCGTAAACAATCGCGTCGTCACATAGTAAACATCCGCCTTAAATGGCGACTGAAACCCATACTTCCACCCCTTCAACGTGGTCAAAACAGGGATGTTGTCCGTCACCAAACTATGCTTCCCAGGAGCAAAAGTATCCCCAAATTGCCCCAAATAAAGAAACTGCACCACCTGCGATTCCCTCACGATCAACTGCGCCCCATTCTTGATCTCCTTGTCCTCGTCCGGCCACCGGTAACTCAAGGTGTCCCGCGAATCATCCGTCCACTCAATGATTTCAATGAGCTGCCCTTTGATAAAGTCCATTAATCCCATATGCGTGGTTTTACTCCTAAAAATTGTGAATGTTTGACCAATGAAAAGCGAACATTCCAACCATTGTCCCCACCCCTTTCAGTGTCAAAACAATATTCCCTCGCTCACAAATCCCCACGCGGAGTCGCTTTCGGCAGATGCTCCCCACAATACTCTTCCCCATCCCCAGCCACCCGAAATTCCAAGTCCGCCCCACTCAATTCCGTCCGCCCACACACCCGACACTCATGCAATGTCCCCTCCACCGCCAACGCTTGATCAAATTTCTCCCTCCTCGCCGCCACGGTTCGCCTCAACCAAAACTCCTCCCAAATCTCCTTCCCAAAAAAGAGCAAGTAACTCCCAAAAATCGCCAAAACGGAGCACCGATAAGATCCGCCCTCAAACGTAAACCGCCAACAAATCCACGCCGCGCTCAACCACGCCATCCACTTCACTTTGACCTGCAAGACAAAGTAGAGACTAATCTCCGTGTCAGGGTAAAACCGCGCAAACGCAAAAAAGAGCACCTGCGTAAACATAAACTGCGCATAGGTCGCCCCAAAGAAAAAGGCCGCCACCGTAATCCCCACCATCGTCACTAAACAAAAAAGGTTCAACCGAAACGCCCCCCACGCCTGCTCCAGTCCATTCCCCATCCAAATCATAAAAACCACAAAAAAGACCGCGTTCAGCCAAGGCGGAAACGGCAGCAAGGAGAAAATCTGCGGAACAAATAAATAGGTCACCAACCGCCAAATCTGCCCCTGCATCACTAACTGCGGATCCAACGACAATAACCCAAAAAAACCCGGACTAAACAGGCTCAGCATAAAGCTGAATCCACACAACAAGGCGATCCCTTGCACCAGATAGGAAATTGCAAGGTGCCCAAATCGGGCTTCAGCACGGTCAATCCACTTCATAGAGTTTTCAAAATAATCTTCACTTTGCCCACACGCCCCCCATTTGCCAACGCCCAATTCACTCCATCATCCCCGACCTTCCCCCGACCTCCCCTTGACT
>JBAWZW010000420.1:0-1795 GCA_037142835.1 Verrucomicrobiota bacterium | reverse complement strand
CCCCCGCCACCTTCCCCTTCGGCGCCCCCTTCGCCAGCTCCGCCTCAATCGCCTTCACCAACCCCGCGTCTTCCGCCGTGGTCCCAGGCGCAAACCGAGCGACCATCTTTCCATCCCGACCAAGCACAAACTTCCCAAAATTCCACTTTACCTCCCCAGGAAACGGCGAGCGCGGCCCACAAATCTCCGCATAGAGCGGATGCTGCTCCACCCCCTTGACGTGCATCTTCTCCATCAGCGGAAAGCTCGCCTGATATTTCCCCGTATAAAAAGCCTTGATCTCCGCATTCGTCCCCGGCTCCTGCCCACCAAAATCATTACTCGGAATCCCCACCACCACCAAGCCCGCCCCTTGATACTTCTGATAAAGCGCCTCCAATCCCTTCATCTGCGGCGTATACCCCGACTTGCTCGCCACATTCACTAAAAGAATCGTCTTCCCCTCAAACGCCTTCAAACTCGTCTCCTTCCCATCAATATCCTTCAGCGGAATCGCCAAAAATTGCGCCTCCCGCTGCACCCCGCTCCCCCCATTCGGATCAACGATCGAAAAACCCACGATCGCACTCGAACCATAGAGATTCAACGGCCCACTCAGCCCAGAAAAAACATGGTAATTTTGATCCAAATCAAATGTCCCCGACCCCCCTCCACTCTTCGAGGTCCATGTCGCCGTCGTCCCACTGTTCACCCCATACCCAAGCCCCCCACCCGGCGCATAAATATAGACATCATAAGTCCCAGGAAACGGCGCCTCTTTGGTCGTGATCTGCCAGTGCCCACCCGCATCCCGCAACCCCGAATTGTAAAGACGCTGGAAGTTCGTCGTACTCGGTCCCCCACCATCGTTCCCCCCAGCTCCACCCGTATCCGTGGTCGTCAACGCTATGGGGTTATTCCCATTCTGATCGGTAATCTCCAAAGTAAACGACGCCCCACCCGAAGAATTCACATCCACGGGCGACTTCAGATTATTCCAATTCCCTTGGTTCGCCCCGTCGGGCCCCAGCTTGCCATCGATCTTCACCGGGGCATCCCGATACCGACCCCCATAATTCACCCCGTAAGAAACCGGCGGCGGGGGCGCTTTCCCCCCAGCCACCTCCGCGGTCACCCCGACCGTGCCACTCAGGAAAATCGCCAAAATCCAGCGCATCGAATTTCTCATCGAATCTCCCCAATTCATCACGGTTGCGCTTTCACTGGGGTCACCGTTGCTTTCTTCGACCGCTCCGCCACCACCCGGTAGTAGGCCTCAATCGCTTCCCGATATTCCGCGGGCAAAGTCTCCTTCTGCGCTTTCGCAAGGTCTTCCGCCATCTTCGGTGGGAGCTTGCCCCAATCGCCCTTTTTCAAAGCCACCAACTCACCCACTTTCCCTGGAGGATCGCCCTCAGGTGAGGCCGCCCCACCCGTGGACTTCGCCAACTGGCTGGTCTTCATCGGCTTCCCTGTCATCGGCGAGGGCTTGGGATTCCGCTCCTGTCGCATCTGATCCATCGACGCCTTCGCCATCTGGGCCATCGAGCCGGGAGGCGGTGGTCCAGGAGGCCCACCGGGAATCGGCACGGGCTCTCCCCCAGGAATCTCGCCCGCTGGTCCAGGTGGAGGCGGTGGAGTCCCCGCTGGGGGGGGTGGCCCAGGAGGCCCCGGCTGACCGGGCGCCAACGGACTTCCGGGAGGCGGTGGGGCTCCGCCTGTCGGATTCGCCGCCGCCACCAAGGCCGCTTCCGCTCCTTCAGCCGCTTCCGCCGATGCCTCCGCCGCTTCGGCCGCCGCTTCCGTCGCTTCGGCT
>JBAWZW010000419.1:0-1803 GCA_037142835.1 Verrucomicrobiota bacterium | reverse complement strand
GGGTCCGAGCTCCGTCGCGAGGATCGGCATGAGCCGCTCGTAGACCGCGCGCGCCTCGTCGTACTTGCGCAGCGAGGCGAGCGTCAGCGCGAGGTCGCAGTGCGTCGTGAGCGTGCTGACGTGCCGCGCGCCGAGCACGCGCGTCTCCTCCTCGATCATCTCGCGCTGCGTTTGCTCCGCGCGGCGCAGGTCGCCCGGGCTCCCGCGCTCGCTCAGGCAGCTCGCCAGGTTGGCGCGCGCCGTGAGCGTCTCGCGGTGCGCCGCGCCCAGCGTCGCGAGGCGCGTGGCGACGACGCCCTCGTGGATGACGACGGCCTCGTCGATCGCGCCGGGCGAGCCGCTGAGCTGCATGATGTTCGCCAGCTCCGTCGCCGCGCTCAGGCTCGCGAGGTGCGCCGGCCCGTGCGCAGACGCCGCGTCGCGCGCCTCTCGCGCGAGCCGCAGCGCCTCGGTGTACTGGCCGCGCTCCGAGTGGCCGGCGGCGAGGTACCGCGTCGCCGCGATGCGCTCGAGGTCGTGCTTCGGCAGCCGGCGCGCGCGCAGCCACCGCGCCTCGCTCAGCCCGACGAGCATCCGACCGGTGAACGAGCGCAGGCACGTCCGGCAGTCGCGCCACTCGCCCGTCGCGCGCGCGAACCGCGCCATGCACTCGACGTGCGCGTGGCCGGCGTGCGCGCGGCACGAGCACCCGAGCGCGATGGGCGCCGGCGCGGCGTGGAGGCACACGATGCACTCCGCCATTGTTTGAAGGACCACCGGTCTCACTCGTTTGCTTTCTTTAAGAAAACCAAAAAGAAAACCAAAAAGAAAACTCGGATAACAAAAGCGATGGAGACGGCCGCGCTGCGCGCGCTGTGCGACCGGGCCTACGAAACGCGTCTCAACGAGACGGGGAAGTACACGAAGCGCGTCCGCGTCGGGCAGGTCGTCTACGTCCGGTCCGGGCCCGGTCGCGGGCCGTACATCGCGACGATTCGGCGCGTGCGGCACGGCGTCGCAAGGATGCGGTGGTTTTATAGACCCGACGATATCCCGGCGAGCGTCACGATCGGCTACATGCCAGCGGAGACGGAGCTCTTCATTTCGGCCGACTGCGACGATAACGAGACGGGGCTCATCATCGGCACGTGCGACGTAGGGTCCGTCGAGACCGGCACCGGGTACTTCTGCCGCGCGGCGTTCACCGGAACGGCCGTCGTCACGCTGCCCGACTGGAAAGATGCGTGATCGGCGTCACGCCCGTGGGCAGCCCCTGCAGTCGACCATCGATGCTCTGTTGGAGTCGACGTACCCCGCGCCCCAGCTGGGTACGAGGTCGTCGCCGCACCAGCCGTGCTGGCTGATCCATCGAGTACATCGCCCCTCGTTTTGCTGCCTCCCGTTCGTCGTCGAGGGGAACTCGATGCACGCCTGGGGGCACGCTGAGGCCGCCGAGGCCGCCGAGGCCGCTGAGGCCAATGGCGCCGCCGAGGCCACCGAGGCCGCTGAGGCCGCTGGCGCCGCGACCATAGGAGCCACTGGCGCCACGACAATAGGAGCCACTGACGCCACGACAATAGGAGCCACCGGCGCCGGGCAGGCCCTGCAATCGAGCATCGAGCCCCAGTTCGCGGCGACGTAACCCACACCCCAGCTGGGTACTAGGTCGTCCCCGCACCAACCTGCGTTGCTGATCCACTTGTTACAATTTCCCTCGTTTTGTTGCAACCCGTTCGGCGTCGAGGCGTAACTGGTGCACGCCCGCGGGCACGCCGCCGGCACCGCTGGCACCGCTGGCGCCGCAGGCAACGCTTGCGCTGGCAC
>JBAWZW010000418.1:0-1803 GCA_037142835.1 Verrucomicrobiota bacterium | reverse complement strand
ACCAGCGGCGCGCTTTTGGACGACGCATAGATCGTCGCCTCGATCCCCGCGGCCTTGGCCCATGGCTTGGCTTCTTCCGTACAACCGTTGAATTTCCGCACGGCCACAAAGGTCATCTGCTGCCAGGTGAACTTCACCAAAGGGTCATTCTCGCCGGCGATATGGATCACCGGCATCGGCGTCAGTCCCTCGAACCCGCCGCGGAAACCGCCAGCAACCGATCCGATCGCGGCTAAAACCTCTGGCCGAGCCTGCCAGAGCAGATAGCTGAAGGCCGCGCCGTTGGAATGGCCCATGGAAAAAATCCGGCGATCATCGATGGAATATTGCTTCTTCAGGTCGGCGAGGATGGCATCGAAAAGATGAATGTCGCGGTCGCCCTCGCCACCGATAGTCCTCTGCCACCCCGACAGGCGCCCTTCCCTATCGACCAGCGGCGAGACGGTCGGCAGGCCCTGAGGAACGACGAGGATCGAGCTCGCATCAGCCTTATCATACGCCCAACTGACCGCGGAATGCGCGGACCGACCGCCATGCCCATGCCAACAAAAAACCACGGCAACCTCGCCCGCAATCCCCGCAGGCACACGGATCAGCGCCGACCGCTTCACCCCATCAACCATCCAAGTCTGTTCGACAAACCCTTCCAGAGCTTTCGCCTTCAAGACGCCCCGGATTTTCTCCTCGGCCGATAAGGAAACCGCGCTGAAAAGTATCAGCAAGAAAAGTACACTTCTGCGCATGAATAAAAATAGCTCCCGCTGAAACATTGGGGAGATTTATGAACGAAGACGCTTTTTAACTCAACCAGTCTTCCCGCCACCCAATTGAAGATGGGAATGACGCACAACCGCCAGTCCACCCGCTGAGGGGCTAAACTAAGCCGGTTTGGCGTGGCGCGGGAACGAGCTCGCAGACCAATGAGCAAGAGCGATGGCCGACATCCACCCCGCTGAATCTCCACCCCCAATGATGATGTTTTCCAACTTTCAACTACTCCATCTCCATTGAGGCAAACGCGTCGCCACCAACATTTCCTTCACCGTGAGTCCTTGCCCAGCCTGCTCCCGCAAACCACCCCGAATCTGTTCCCAAGCCGCCCGCTCCGCAACGGTCGCTCGGTGTCGCCCCTCATACGGTGCCCGATTCCCAATCAACATCGCAAGGTGACCCTCAATCCCAAACGGATTCAACGAGGTCGCCAGGGTGTAACGAGCCGCCGCCATCGGACCATTTTCCCGATAAAACTCCAGCAACGACCCCAATGCCCCCATCTCAGTATCCGCCCGACAACCCCGCCAAAAGTTGTTATCCAGACGAGTGTTTAACTTGTAATGCAACGCCAGAAAGTCGCGCGTGCTATCCATGCTCTCCGCCGACACACCATTAAAAAGTGCCCGAAGGCTAGGCGTAGTCCGTAACCCCGCATCTCCCAGAAAAGTCACCAGCGTCTGACATTGCAAGGCGATCAACCCCAGCGCCGTCGCCTCCAGGGGCTCCACAAAACCTCCCGCATTGCCGATCGCCACCACATTTTCCACCCAGAACCGCCGATACCGCCCCGACCGAAATTTCACCACCCGCGGACTCTTCGGTGCCTGAGGATTCTTCCGCAAAAATTCCTCGCACGCCGCTTCATCGCTGATCGCTTGCGAACAATAAACATAGCCACGGTTGATGTGATGCTCGTGCTCAATCTGCCAAGCCCATCCCGCATCCATGGTCTCCGCAATCGTATACGGCAGAAGAGGTTCGCTAGTCCGCTCCCATCCACCAATCACCGCCCGATCGCAAAATAAGGCC
>JBAWZW010000417.1:0-1830 GCA_037142835.1 Verrucomicrobiota bacterium | reverse complement strand
ATCGAGAGCTGTTGAAAACAGATGCCAAGCTTGCTGGCGTGGAACAGGAAATCATATCAAGAATTTATGCCTGACCCCTTTTCCCACATGGAATCCTCCGACAAAGAGTATCGTGTCAACCCGTCGAATCGCCCGAGTCGATGCCGCGGCAACACGGTCGATCTTCAGGACGGCGTGAGTTTTGTAACCATGGCGCACGAGTTCCAACATGCGATCACCGAAGTGACCGGAAATCCCAACACGATCGCACCGGTCTCACATCCTCAAGATAAACGGGAATATCCCGTGAGCACTTCCGAGATCGCAGAGCGGGAAGCAGTCGGGATGCAGAATAGAGTTCAGCGCGAAGCTATCCCAAATCCGCAGGTGCGGGAACGTTGGGGTGGGTTGCAGCAGTATCGCTACTCTGACGACTCAGTGATCAATGTTCCTCACTCCTTTGGCCGATGAAGACGAGGCACCTCAGGCTGCTGTTTTGTGGTGTTCTATTCGGCACCCTCATCGCATGTTTTGCTGATCTCGCTGTGTCCGACTTAAACCAACTTGGAGCGATCATCCCTTCGAGTGGGCGAGAAGAACGCGTTCACCTTCTCAAAGACTTACGGCTGCCGGCGACAAAGAATTTGGACCCCACGTTTTCGGAGTTGCTTGAGCTGGTGAACCGGCAATTAGCCGCGAAAAAAGCAGCCTTTCGAATCTCGGTTCACGTCAACCAGGGGGCTTTAGCATGGTGGGAAGCCGCCAGAAAAATGACTCTTTCCGAGAGTTACGAGATGCGTTCAGCCAATGCTGAAAAGCGGCGCGATTACCTTCAGGCTGCAAGTGGATGGGACATCGTGAACCTCGTGAGTTTAGGTTGGGGGACTCCCGACCCGCTGTTCTTCAAATCGGCAATCGTCCTGTCGCCGGAAGTTGGAGCTCTGCCAAGCACGCTGAAAGAGCATCTGCCAATCCGGACCGACGGCGCGAAATAGCCAACCGCCCGCCGCGGCAGGAACTGCGCCGTCGCCCCATGCCGCCCGCTGGAGTAAGTCATTTAATGTTGGGTTTTTTAGAATATCTTGCCGGTATTTTCTGGCCTTTCGGTCTTTCTTCAAACGTTCGCGCGCCAGGCCAATCGCCCGGCAGCACCCCGAGCGTGTTCCCATTGGCAGTTGGTCGGTGATCCAGTCCAGCCTCACCGTTGTTTCCGCCTGCACAATCTCGGCCAGCAGCCCTTTCCGCTCATCCCCCTTGCGCGCTTTCCGCAATTCCTCCAGTTCCATCTTTAAAAAGCTCAGTCCGGCTTTCCGCAAGACTCCCGCTCGCTTCCCCCAAGGTCCGCACAAAGGTTCTCCGATCCCCGTCATCGCGCACGATTGCCTCCCGGCGGTCCCCGCGCGCCATCACATGATCCATCGCCCCTTCAAACTCTATTCGCACCTGTCTCGGCATCCCTGCTTCTTCGGTGCCTCCAGTAATAATCTCAATATTAAATGATTGTCCTCTTTTTCTTTGCTCCCTCTTTTCTCGGTTAAAGAAGGTCATCGCTGAAAATAAGTTTCTGACGAGTCCACGCGCCAGTGACCGGTTATTCCGTGGCAAGCTGAGGGAAAGCGACCAGCGTCAGTGAGCCCGGCTAGCGGGTGGACCTTTCTAGGAAAGTCGCCCTTCACTGAGTGCCATTCTGACCTGTTCATTTTTCCACTGATTTTTGAATTGTTGGATTGCGGAAGGGTGGTGGCGAACATATAAAGATATTTCTTCGCCTTCTGATTGACAGAGGGCACCCCGAAGCAAATTTCCCTATGACAACTATCCTCTCAAACTTCCGGGTGGCGATTCTGGCTG
>JBAWZW010000416.1:0-1832 GCA_037142835.1 Verrucomicrobiota bacterium | reverse complement strand
CCTGAGCGACTGAGAGAGAGTGGCGAAGGGAGGCAGGGTCTGGCTCGGGCACGAGGGGAAAGCCATCGCGGAGGGAAATGGATGTGGGTAAAGTTTGGGGGAGGGTGAGTCCGTGGGGATTTTAAAGTGGCTTTGGGGCGCAAGCTTCGCGGATCTGGGTGGCTTGGAGATGAATGGCGTCTTTTTCTTCGGGGGTGAGGCGTTGGAGGTTTCGCACTTGCATGACGACGCGGGGATTTTTTGCGAGGGTTGGTTCGTGTTGTTGAAGGAAATCCCAATAGAGGGTGGTGAAAGGGCAGGCACTTGGGCCGAGGCGAATGGCGGGATTGAAGCGGCATCCTGTGCAATAATTGGACATCCGCTGGATATATTTGCCGCTCGCGATATAGGGCTTTGAAGCCATCACGCCGCCGTCAGCGTATTGGGACATGCCGAGTGTATTGGGGAGTTCGACCCATTCCACCGCGTCCACAAAGACGGCGAGATACCACTCGTGGATTTCGCGTGGGCGAACGCCGAGGAGCAGAGAAAAGAGGCCCGTGACCATGAGTCTTTGAATATGATGGGCGTAGCCGTGGTCGAGCGTCTGGCGCAAGGCGATGCGGAGGCAATTCATCTCGGTGTCGCCAGTCCAGTAAAATGAGGGCAGTGGTTGTGAGGCCCCGAGAGCGTTGCGCTCCAGATAGTTGGGCATCAATTGCCAATAGATGCCGCGGACATATTCCCGCCAGCCGAGAATTTGGCGGATGAACCCTTCGACGCTGGCGATGGGGGCGCGTTTTTCGCGCCAAGCCTGCTCGGCGGCGGAGAGGACCTCGCGGGGGTTGAGGAGTTTCAGATTGAGTGCGGAACTAAGGAGCGAGTGGTAAAGCCAAGGTTCGCCCGACCACATGGCATCCTCCCAGCGGCCGAAGTCGGGGAGACGATTTGTGATAAAGTCGTCGAGGGCGGCGCGGGCGTCGGCAGGAGTGACGGGCCAGGCGAAATTTTCCAGTTCGCCTGGATGGTTTGCGAAGCGTGCGGAGACCATGTCGAGGACCTCGCGGGTGATCGGATCGGGAGGAAACTGCCGGGGCGCGGGGAGGAGGCCGGGACCGTTCTTGCCGAAGGATTCGCGGTTATCGTGATCGAAGTTCCACTCGCCGCCTGCGGGCTTCGTTCCGTCCATGAGAATGCCTGTCTTGGTGCGTAATTCGCGGTAAAAATATTCGAGGCGGAGTTGTTTGCGGTCTTTCGCGTGGGTCGCGAATTCTTCCATGGTGCAGAGGAAGTGATGGTCGGGGAGAATGACCAGTGGGGTTCCTGTTTGGCGGACGGTGGCGGTGATTTCCTCGCGGACGCTCCATTCGCCGGGCTCGACGACGATGATTTTTTCTGGGTGGGTTTGGGCGATGGTCCAGGCGAGTTGGGCGGAGAAGGTTTCGATGGGGATGCCTTTGGTGGACAGGCCATTCCATTCGGCGGAATTTGTGGTCAGGGCTCGGTAAAAAACCCGCCAACCACGGGTGATCAGGGCATTGCGAAAGTGGCGCATTGCCGAGAGGAAAATGGCGATCCGCGGTTTGGCGACCCAGACTTTTTCTGATTCGTGAGCGACCTCAGCCATCCAGACGGCGTCCGTTTCGGGGTTGAAGTCAGTGAACGCTGCTGAGTCCTCGTTGAGTTGGTCGCCGAGAATGAGGATGAGGTTGCGGAGTTTTGCGGGGTGCTTCATGGAGATGGGAAGGTTGAGCGAGATACGGATGAGCGTCTCGGATGGTCGCTTGAAATAAAACGGCATTGGAGAGGGCATCGAGAGCTGGGGGAGTGAGGGAGAATGGCTAGTCTGGTTT
>JBAWZW010000415.1:0-1835 GCA_037142835.1 Verrucomicrobiota bacterium | reverse complement strand
TCCCCTTTCCCTGCCAATAACCCCTCCAATTGTACCCTCGGACTCCCCGATACCGCCGCCGCAACCGCCGCTTTACTCCACCGATCCTCAAATTTCCCCCCCTTCAACATCAATAACTCCACCCCTTCCGCATCCAACGCCGTCGCCCCCATCGCCCGCAAACTCGCCAACCGCACCCGCTCCTCTTTCCCCTCCAAGGCCGCCGTCAACTCTTTCATCCCCATCCTCACCCCCTTCGATTCCGCAATCAAAAAGGCATTCTTCCTCACCCCGGCATCCTCCGCCAAAGCCGCGTTCGTCAGCAATGAATCCGGCAATTTCCCCACCCGCGCCAACGCCCACAACGCCAAAATCCGACTCGCAGGATAACTCGATCCCGCCGCCAAGGCCGTCAACTCAGGCGTCGCCAATTCCCCCACCCCAACCCCCTTCTCCATCAATAATCGCAACGCCGTAAACCGCACCGTCCGACTCGGATGCTTCAACCCCTCAATCAATTCGCTATTCGTCGCTTTCCCCAAATCCACCACCGCCCACTTCGGCGCGTTCTCATGCTGAATCCGATAAATCCGCCCAAAATAATGCTCCCGATCTGGCCTCACCGAGGCCCGCGCCGCCCCATGCACCGGCCCACGCGAATCACTATGCGCCACCACGGGCGTGTAAAAATCCAAAACATACATCGCCCCATCAGGCCCCACACTCAGATCGATCGGACAAAACCAGTAGTCCCGTGACCTCAACCACTCCCCATCCACAGGCAATGGCTCTCCCTCCATCGTCGTCCCCAACGCCTTCAATCGCTCGCAATGAATAATATCCAAAATCGGCTCCGCACAAAAAATCGCCCCACTATACTCCTTCGGCCACGCTCCACCCTCATAAACCATCGACCCACACGCCGCACTATATCCGCCCACCTGATCGATCTGCATCAACGGCGCCCGCACCGGCAAATCCTTCCGCTTCACCATCCCCCCACGATCCACATTCATCATGCTCGGCACCCCTCCACCCCCAGACCGCGCCAAAACCCACTCCGGCAAGACCAAATGCTGCAACGGTCGACCCGTAGTCGCTTTCCCCAGATAAATCTCCATCTCACTCGTCACCTCCGCCCCAAAACTATTCCCCCCAGATGATCCCACCACCTGGATCGCACTCCCATCCGCCTTAAATCGAAAAATTCCCCCAGAAATCCGCCCCACTTCCTCCTTCGTCCCAGGCTTCGTCACCGTCGTCCCCGTCCCCGCTCCCCCATAAATCCACCCATCAGGCGCCACGATCAAATGACTCGCCACAAAATGCGTGTCCCCAGGCGTAAATCCCCCATACAACGGCACCTCCTCATCCGCCTTCCCATCCCCATTACGATCCCGAAGCCGCACAATATTCGGCTCCGCGACCACAATCACCCCATCCCCGAATAAACAAAATCCTGTGATCAATTCCAACCCCTCATGAAAAATCGTCTTCTTATCCATGACCCCATCCCCATCCGTATCCTCCAAAATACTAATCCGATCCCGCGCCGGTCGATCATAACTCCCCGGCACCAACGCACTCCCCTCTTTCCACGGCTCGGTCGTCAATGGCCTCCTCCCATTCGGATACTCCGGCGTCTCCGCCACCCACAACCGACCACGAGCATCCCACTGGATAGCGATCGGCTTCGTAATCAATGGCTCCGATGCCACCACCGATGCCCGAAACCCCGGCTGCATCTCCCATTGCTTGATCGCCTCCTCCGCCCTCAAGGGTCCACCCTGCGGATACCGCAAATCCGCTAACTCCCCACCCACACTCCCATCATCCAAATTCTCCCGCCTCCCCAT
>JBAWZW010000414.1:0-1835 GCA_037142835.1 Verrucomicrobiota bacterium | reverse complement strand
GTTGGGGAGGGAGCGCGGGTGGGGTCGGGGGGGATTTGGCTTTTTCGGCACCCTTCAATAGGGCGGTGAGTTTGTCGCATTTGACATTAAATTCGGGATCTTTGACGACGACCTCGCCGATAAAAATGGCTTGGTTGGCTTTTTGGTCGAAAGTGGCTTCGAGGGCATCGATTTCGGTGGGGCCAGTGATGGCTTGGATTTGTTCGTGGAGATTATCGCTGGATGGGGAGGGATTGGCCAGTTTCTCAGTGGACTGAGTAAAGGCGAGCGGGGTGAGGGTGACAGAAAGGAGAATCGCTAAGGAGTGCTTCACGGAGTTTCGGTAGGTGTGGGCTCGGGCGTGGATTTTTCGGGAAGTTCTGTGTTGATATTATAGATCAACATGCGGACGCCGCCAGTGAGCGTGCCTTGTTTTGTTTTGAGATTAAACTCCATGGATTCACCGACAATCTCGAAGTCGTCGCGTTTGATCATCATGCGTTTTTTTGTGAGGAGGACATTGGTGACGACATTGAGTTCGGATTTGGGGAGATCGATGGTCATCTCATGATCGCCTTGATCATTAAAGGTTTCTACTTGGGTTTCGGTGAGGCCGATATGATCGTCATCAAGGCGTGAAGCGACACCGATAGTAAAGATCATTTGTTTTTTGCCTGAGCCATCAAAGTAGGGAATTTTCAACCCTTTGGCGTCGTGGTCTTTGGAGACGGGAATGTCCATTTTCCCGGGTTCTTTGGGTTGTTTGTTCTTGGGTTTTTTGGGATTTGGTTCGGGTTTTTTGGGGGGATCGTTTGGTGGAGAAAGTTCTGATTTCTGTTCGGCTTTCTGCTCGGACTTTTGGTCGGCTTTTTCTTGAGACCAAGCGTGGGTTGCGATGGTGACAAGCAACAGCGCGGGGAGAATTTTGGGGATGCGACGTTTAAGAAACGAGGGCATGAATCTGTTTGAGCTGGAGGAGGAGTTGGGGCAGTTGATCGAGAGGGATTTGATTGGGGCCGTCGGAAAGCGCTTGGCGAGGGTCTTCGTGAGTTTCGATGAAAACGCCGTCGCAACCCGCGGCGACGGCCGCACGAGCTAAGACTGGGGCGAGGATGCCGTCGCCGCCGGTGGTGTCGCCGCTTCCTCCTGGTCGTTGGACGGAGTGAGTGGCATCGAAGACGATCCGATAGCCGGCCTCGCGGATCCAGAAGAGCGAGCGCATATCGGCGACGAGATTATTGTAGCCGAAAGTGGTGCCTCGTTCGGTGAAGAAGAATTGATTATTGCCAAAGGCGAGGAGTTTTTCGGCGATGTTGCGCACATCCCAAGGAGCGAGGAACTGGCCTTTTTTGACATTGACCACCCGTTGGGTTTCGGCGGCGGCTTGGATGAGATCGGTTTGGCGGCAAAGGAAGGCGGGGATTTGGAGGATATCAATCCATTCGGCGGCGACGGCGCAGTCCTCTGGGGAGTGGACATCGGTGGTCACGGGGACGCCTAATGCACGCCCGATTTGACCGAGCATTTGGCATCCTTCTTTGGCGGAGAGGCCACGGAAGGATTTGCCTGAGGTCCGATTTGCTTTGTCGTAACTGGCTTTGAAGACGAATTGGACGTCAGCGGCTGTGCAGATGGCGTGAATGGAGTGAGCCATCCGCCAGAGAAAGTCTTCGGATTCGATGACGCAGGGGCCGAGGATAAAAAGGGGTTGGGTTCCACCGAGGCGAGTGGATCCGATGATGATTTCGGGAAGGTGCACGAGGGTTAAGCTCCGTAGCTTTTAGTGAATCGTTTGGGGTTATCTTCTTGGGGTGGAGGAGGAGGGATTTCCTCTGGTGGAGAGGGTGGGGTAATGG
>JBAWZW010000413.1:0-1836 GCA_037142835.1 Verrucomicrobiota bacterium | reverse complement strand
GGCCAGGTGATCGACGTCTTCACGGCTGCTGGCCTGCCCAAGCCGGACATCAGTATCCTGAGCGACCAGTTCCTCGCCGAAGTGCGGGGGCTGAAGCACAAGAATGTCGCCGCCGAACTGCTGGAGAAGCTGCTCAAGGACGAGCTGAAGGTTCGCGCTACGAGGAATTTCGTGCAGAGCCAGATCTTTAGCGAGAAGCTCAAGAAGACCCTCAACGCTTATCACAACCGGGCGATTTCGACGATGCAGGTCATCGAAGAACTGATCAAACTCGCCAAGGACCTTGATACTGCGACCAAGCGGGGAGTGGACCTGGGTCTGACCGATGACGAGGTCGCTTTCTACGATGCGCTGGCTTGCAACGACAGCGCTGTGCTGGCGTTGGGCGATGACAAGCTGAAGTTCATCGCTGCCGAGTTGATTGCGCAGGTGAAGAAGAGTGTGACCATTGATTGGACCCTCCGCGAAAGCGCGCGGGCGAGGATCAAGGTGATGGTGAAGCGGATCCTGAACAGGCATGGCTATCCGCCCGATTTGGAGGCGGAAGCGGTGAGGACCGTGCTGGCGCAGGCGGAGTTGCTCTGTGCGGAGTGGGTTTGAGAGGGAAGTTTGGTGTGGGGATGGATTGGAGGGGAGATGACGGAGGATATTTTGCGGGGTATTCGGTTTGCGTAGTTGAAGGATTGGAATCTGGGGGCGGAGGTTCTTTTGGCGGGGAATGTGGGGTGATCCGTCTGGGGATATTTCTGAGATTTTTAAGGAATAGGCTGGGAATGTTTGGGGAGGAAATAAGTAGGCTGGGGAGGTTTCTGGGGGATTTAGGGAATTTGAGCGGAGGTTGAGGGGTGGTCTAGGGGATTTCTCGTTGTTGTTTTTACGAAAAAAGGTTGCATGAATTGGCTTTATCGGTGAGATAGAAAGCCTCTTGAAAAAAGATCTTTTTAAATTAGGTGGCTTTCTGCTGGTTGTCTTAGGGTGTTGGTTGGTTTTTAATAGAGGGGGGTTGGCGGAGGTGAATGCAGGAAAAGCCCATGGGAAAGAGCAGATGATTCGGGTGGTGTCGTGGAATTTGAATTGGTTTCCTGGGGGGAAGGAAAAGGCGACGGCGGAGGAGGCGGCGGCCCAGATGGGGCTGGCGCAGAAGGCGATTGGGGATTTGAAGCCTGATTTGCTACTTTTGCAGGAGGTGCGGGATTGGAATGGGGCGGTGGAGTTGTGTCGGGAAGTGCCGAAGGTGCAGGTGGAGGTGATTAGTCGATTTCAGCCCCGGCCACAGAATGAGGTGTTGGCGACGAATTTGAAGGTGGATGGGGGGTGGTCGGACGAGTGGAAGCGTGGGGATGAGGATCCGCCTCGGGGGTATGTCTTTGGGGCGATCGCGGTGCAGCCTGGGCATTATTTGTTAGTGTATTCGGTGCATCTGAAGAGCAATGTGGGAGGGGTGGAGGGGGCGATGAGGAAGCGGGAGGATTCGGCGAGGCAATTATTGAGGCATGTGGGGGAGATGTTGAAGTTATATGGGCAGTGGGGGAAGTGTGCAGTGATGATTTGTGGGGATTTAAATACGCATGAGGATGGGGGTGAGTTTGCGAAGGAGCGGACGATTTCGGCGTTGAAGGCGGCGGGATTTCGGTCGGGGTTTGAGGGGGTGCCAGCGGCGGAGCGGGTGACGCATCCAGCAAAGGGGAAATATGGGGACGCGTGTTTTGATCATATTTTCACTTTGGGGATGGGGGAGCAGAGGGCGGTGGTGAAGGGGTATCCTGGGGTGAGCGATCATCAGCCGGTGGTGATGGAGGTGGAGAAGGAACCGGCGACGGTGATGCTGTCGTTGCC
>JBAWZW010000412.1:0-1843 GCA_037142835.1 Verrucomicrobiota bacterium | reverse complement strand
CTGGACATGCCGGAAGGATACCACAGTTAGTCTATGTTTGGAAGCGAATTAGAATTAGCAAGCCCCTGATCCGCCGCCTTCCGATCCCACTTCACTGCCTCTACTAGATCTTTCCCCACGCCTTCGCCGACGAAGTAGGCATTGCCGAGATTATGCTGAGCATCAGCATCCCCTTGATCTGCCGCCTTGCGCATCCACTTCACCGACTCCACCGGATTCTTCGCCACGCCTTCGCCGTTGGCGTAGGCACAGCCGAGATTAAACTGAGCCACAGCATGCCCTTGCTCTGCGGCCTTCCTCCACCACTTCACCGCCTCCACCTGATCCTTCGCCACGCCTTCGCCGTTGTCGTAGGCATTGCCGAGATTCTTCTGAGAATTTGCATCCCCTTGCTCTGCCGCTTTGCGGAGATCATCAAACTTCTGATCAGCAAAAAGCGAGCCGCAAAGGCAAGTGGTAGCGAGGAGAAAAACGGCGAGGAGTCGCGAGGGGATGGCTGTCATCTTACAAGTAAATAGCCGATCCCGCCAGCGATGCAAGCTAACGAGTGACCGAAAAAATAGCAACATAAAGGCACCAGTGCCTTTTTCTTCGCTCAGTTTCCGCGCTATTTTTTGGCGATAAAACACTCGCTTTTAATAGTTTATTCTTATTAAAATTTGCGAATAAATTCGACCCCTTCCGGGGTCGGGGGTGATGTGTCGGATACCTGGGGTGTCGCTTCGCTCAACCCCCGGCTAATCGCTGGCATCCCTCCAGGATGGCTGACACTGCGCGGTGACTGGAGAATTGTCCGGTCCCTTTCGCGGTGCAAGGTGCTGGCGGTGGAGTCGGTGAAGCCGAAGTGTCCGTGCTGTGGGAAGCCGCTGCGGCTCTGGCGAATCATCCCGCGCCTGCCGCGTTGGCTGAGGCCGAATCGTGGGCCACCAATGAGAAAACGGACCGACTCGGGGAGCGCGCCGGTCATTGATGGAAGCAAGGAAGTCCGATGAATCAACCGACGCGCGAGAATGAGCCGAGCTTTTTAAAAAACTGCCTGAAGGGTGGAGGTGGCGGAGCGTTGTCTTGGGAGGTCTGGCGATGGGAGCAAGGGCGGAATCAAGTGCTGGCGGGGCGCGGATCAGATCGCCTGGAGAGCGTCGGCGCGATCTGGGGTGACGAAATCGCTGGAGAAACCCGCCAGTTGATCCGGGTGAAGTGGCAGGCAGGATGTTGGGGAGGGTCGCCCGGCAAAGCAAATCGCAGAGGGCGTCCCGCTTCGGCGAAGCGCGCCCAGAGTTCCACCGCGGGCTTGTCCAACCAAGGCTAGCTTTGAGGTCATGGCAGGGAAAGTCTTCCCCGAAAGCAACTAAACCCCGCCATGACTCAAAGCTAACTTAGGGGTTTGGCCGCGTTGGTTCGCTTATCATGGGCGCTGTTTGCTGAGTTCTGGGAAAATATCCTTCGGAGCGTCGGGAAACCTGCGCCATATCTTACGAATGGTGGAAGCTGTCATGTCGAGCGCGTCTTCGGCTGATTCTTCGGACGGGTAAGGACGAATCGCATCGAAATAGTTGGCATCCGACCATTGACCGGCTTTGCAGTGGAGTAATCCCCAGCGGAACTCTGCTATCTCTTTGCCGGCGGCATTAACGGGATCGACGCAAGTGAGCGCCCAATCGCCATGAACTCTGAGATAGCGCACGGTAAATAAAACTCCTTTCGCGTTACGACGTGCGGCAACGAGGCCGCCGGGGTAGAAGTCTAACCGCATAACGTCCATAATCGCCTGTCGCTCTGGACTACCTTGTGGCGGCGTATGAATCCCCTGCTGTGCGTGGCCTGATGCACTCGTAACTAGGAG
>JBAWZW010000411.1:0-1853 GCA_037142835.1 Verrucomicrobiota bacterium | reverse complement strand
TGATCCCCCTCCTCGATCACCTCGCCGGCTGGGCCGCTGCCCTCTTCTTCCTCGCCACCTTCACCCGCATCTGCCTCTCCAGACCCTCCTCCCGCATGCCCTCCATCCCCCTCAAACTCGCCCTCCTCTCCGCCTCCACCGCTGGCCTCTATCTCAGCTACGGCACCCTCCTCGGAATCGAACCCAGTATCAGTCTCCTCCTCCTCCTCATCGCCCTCAAGTCCCTCGAATCCAACACCCCACGCGATTTCCAAATCCTCGCCCTCCTCGGCTTCTTCCTCGCTCTTTGCTCTCTCTTCTTTAACCAATCCCTCACCGTCGGCCTCTTTATCTCCCTCCTCTTTATCCTCTTCACCCTCGCTCTCGTTCAATTCCACTCCTCCATCCATTCCCCCCACCCTCTCCGCTCCCTCGCTCTCTCCGCCAAAATCACCGCTCTCATTCTCCTCCAATCCATCCCCATCGTCATCCTCCTCTTCCTCTTCTTCCCCAGAGCCAAACCCCAGTTCGTCCTCCGCTTCTCCCCTCCCAATTTAAACTCCAGCGGCATGTCCGATCGCCTCTCCCCAGGGAGCGTCGCCAATCTCGCCCTCGGCGAAGAAACCGTCTTCCGTGCCGAATTCCCCGATCACCCTCCGCCCCCCATGCATTCCCTCTACTGGCGCACCAGCGTCTTCTGGCGCGGCCAAGGCCTCGAATGGACCCGCGGACCACGCTTCGCCCCCGAACGACGCCACTCCTCTCTCTTCGGTCCAGATACCATCCGCCAAAAAATTCTCCTCCAACCACACGGCGGCTCCTGGCTCTTCGCCCTCGATTGCCCCCTCTCCTCACCCCCAGATTCCTCTCTCGAAGCCGGGAGCTTCATCCAAAGTCTCCACCCCATCCGCCAACAACTCCAATACCAAGTCGTCTCCAACCTCTCCCCAAAAGCCGATCCCCTCCCCGACGACCAACGCCTCGAAGCCCTCCGCCAACCCTCCAAAATCTCCCCCCGCCTCCGCCAACTCGTTGACTCCTCTCGCCAAGCCCATCCCGATGATCGCGCCTTCATCAACTCCATCCTCCTCTACTTCCACCAAGAACACTTCACCTACTCCCTCGAGCCAGGCACTTACGGCCCCGATGCCCTCGACGAATTCCTCTTCACCCGCCGACGCGGCTTCTGTGAACACTACGCCGCTGCCCTCGCCTCCATCCTCCGTATCGCCAATATTCCTTCCCGACTCGTCGTCGGTTATCACGGCGGCGAATACAATTCCAGAGGTCGCTATCTCATTGTCCGCCAAGCAGATGCCCACGCCTGGTGCGAAGCCTATATCGATGGCACAGGCTGGATCCGCATCGATCCCACCGATGTCATCGCCCCAGATCGCCTCGCCTCAGGCTCCCTCTCCTATCAGCAAGATCAACACAATGCCCAATCCCCTCCCCGCCCCTCCACCTCCACCGGTTGGCTCCAAATCTTTCACGATGCCCAACTCGCTTGGGATGATCTCTCCTACCGCTGGGATCTTCGCATCCTCGGGTTCGATGAAGAATCCCAACGCTCTTTCCTCGCTCGCCTCGGCCTCGCTTCCCTCGATTGGCCAAAACTCCTCCTCCTCATCCTCCTTTCCTCCACCCTCCCCCTCGCACTGCTCATCCTCTGGATCCGTTCCCGCTCCCTCACCCCCACCGATCCCCTTCGCCTCGCTTACTTTCACTTCTGCCAAAAATTCGCCGCCGCTGGCCTCCCACGCTCCCCACACGAATCCCCAACCCACTTCGGCATCCGCGCCGCGACCCACTTTCCCCACCTCTCCACCCTCATCACAGAAATCACCTCCACCTATTCCCTCCTCCGCTACTCC
>JBAWZW010000410.1:0-1866 GCA_037142835.1 Verrucomicrobiota bacterium | reverse complement strand
CTGGACCAATTCCATCCAAACGGTCCATACGCAGCATCTGATTGGCGACGCTGTCAGGAACTTCGACGCGAAGCGTAAATACAGGCTCCTTGTCGAACGCGTAAAACTTCTTACCCCAAGCAGCAGCATCAGCTGCGCTTTCCGCAAACCATTTGTTTCCCATCGAGCCAGCCGATTGTCTCAATCCATTTGCGCCTACGTCTCGTAATTCGGCGGCCGAAACAGAACGCCAGAGTGTTGTTGTCCCCTCTGCGGCATCGGCTTTTGCGAGCAGTCCAGCTTCCCCAAAGGGAAGCATCAACCCGATCTCAAATCCCAATTTTACCGCGTTTGTATACGCCAAAGGAGACTGAGTATAGGCGTAGAAGTGATCGCCAAAAGTTTTTTCTTCCTGTGGAATCGCTCCGATCCGCAGGCCGATGGATCGCATTTTCGCTATCGTATTATCGACTCCTGCAAAAAAATATGCGCCCCAGCCCATTTTTAGAACCGCCGCCTTCTCCGGATTCTGCCTTCCACACCGCTCTGCTTCCGAACGATACTTTTCGTAGTCAATAAACAATTTTACTTCCCAATCTAGTCTACCCAGTTGAGTAAGACGGTAGTATTCGCCCTCGCACATCACGCCAGTTTCATAATAAGAGTTGAGAAGCTTCCTCTCCGCGGTAATTCTATCCAAAAGGCGTATCGCAACACCAAGATCGGAGCGGTAAGAATCATAACCATCGCCATCTTTAGCGATATACGAACCATCCATAAGAAGCATGACAGATAGGCCAAATGAATCCAATCTGTTCAATGGGTTATTTTCAACCATCCCATATAGGTTGAATCCTCCGGATTCGCCAATGGGATCTCTGGATAACCACCGTCCGGTGATCGGTTCATAATAGCGATAGCCGTAGTAATAAAGTCCGGTTTCCGCATCGAACGGTTTGGTAGAAAAGCGATAGGTGAACACATCGGCCACGCTGCTCATAGTGCTGGTGATGCGGCCGAACGGATCATATTCGTAGTGCGCGGCGACCGCGCCGGTGCTGTCGAGGTACTCGGTGATGTTGCCGTTGCCGTCGTAGAGCGGGTAATAGTCCCGGTCGCTGAACCTCACCGCCAGCAATCCGCCAACGCCGCCCGCGCCCTGAAGACTGCCGCTGAAATCAAGGCCCCAGAAGTTGCTCACCTTCAGGGTCACCGAACCGCTTGCACTCTCGTACTCCGCGAGGCAATTCCAGCCGTCGTAGAGATAGATACGCTGGGCATCCGTGCCGTGCTTCTTTGCAATCCTGCGGCCTAGGGCATCGTAAAGGTAAGTGGTGGCGGAGCCGACGCTGGGGGTGCTGGAGATGAGGCGGTTCTCGGCATCCCAAACCAGAGCCGCGTTTTGCGCGGTGGTGGTGCCGTCTGGCGTCAGAGGAAAGGCGGTGGCATTGCCGTCGTCGTCATATTCATAAACCGGAGAATCCGGCGGATTGGGGGCGGCGGAGTACTGGTTTCGTGAGTTGGTGGTGTAATTGGGGGAGCCTGGAAGAGCGACCCCAACGGAGGACTTTATCCGATTGCCGATATAATCATATTGGTAAAAGCGGTCCGCAGCACTGAGGTTGTCATCTTCTAGAGTCGCCTTGTCGTCCACCTTAATCACCTGGCCACGATCATCGTAGAACCAATCCGTAATGCTGGCACTCGCTCCAGCGCGGACGGCCCGAACTCTTTGGCCGAGGGAATTCACATTGTAGCCAACGGCGGAAACATTGGATGCATCCGAATTCAGCGTATTGGCTTTATTCACGAGGGCGTTGCGGGTGGCCTCGTAGGTATTGGTGACGGCGTGGACCGGACCGATGAGCGTGTAGGGCGTGAAATCCT
>JBAWZW010000409.1:0-1867 GCA_037142835.1 Verrucomicrobiota bacterium | reverse complement strand
ACCCCGTCCACCAATAACTTCGCCCCCGCCTCCGCATCCTCCAGTTTCGCCGTCACCACCATCCGCACCGGTCGCCCCACCCCAGCGTGCTTCACCGTCTCCAATTTCTCATACCGGCCACTCACCACTTTCCCCCGCCCCACATTCTCCTCATCAAACCAGCGCGCTCCAATAGTCGTCGATTCCGTCAAAACCACCGCCCCTTCCATCACCGGCGACCCACCCACAGGCACACTCCCGTCCATCGTATAACGCACTCGCCCAGTGCGGATTGTCGACTTCACCCTCACCACCGCCTTCTCCCGAAACCATCCACCTTCCCCCACCAATCCCTCCGCCTCCAACAACAACGGTCCAAACCCATATGGCTGCACCCACATCGCCCCAACCCCCACCCCGTCCACCCCAAATCCGCGCGCCTTCACCGTCAGATTATCCCTGACCATCATCCCTCCACCCCACACCCCACTCTTCGCCGTCGGCTCACTCCCATCCGTCGTAAAATGCACCCGCCCCAATTCCCCCCACATCGCCAAATCCACCACCACCGGCTCCGTCAATGTCCGCTCCATCAACCCCTCCTCACTCCCCCGTCGATGCCCCACCGCAAACCCATACAACAACCGATCCAACACCCCATCCGTCCACCCCACCCGACGCTCAAAATCCCCAGCCTCCACCACCGTATCCGGTCCCCAAGTCCGCTCCTCCCGCTTCGGCAACCCTCCACGCAACCACCGCAAATTCACTTCCCCCCTCTGCTCCCACACCGGAAGCATCGCCCCCAATACCCCATCCCCCTTCTTCAAAATACTCCCGTTACTCTTGTACATATTCCAATCCTCCCACCTCACCCCAGCCAAATTCCACGGCACGGTGATCGTCGTCAAACCCTCCGCAATCATCCGCTCCGCCGTCCGCGCTCCCCCATCCCAAGTCATATAAATCGCGTCCTTCACTACCCCATTCGCCGCTCCCTCCCACAAAATCGCCTTCTTCCCACGCGCCTTCACCATCTCATTCATCCGCCTCACAAAGTATCCCAACAATTCACCAGCATCCTTTAACTTATTCTCCTCCATAAACTTCGCCGCCTCAAGCGTCCCAGCCACCCGACCCAACCCCGAGACCTCGTCACACCCCAAATGAAAATACGGCGATGACCCAAAGACCTCGCACATCTCCCCAATAATCGTCTCCAATGCCCCGTAAATCCGCGGGTTCGCAATGTTCATCATCCCCTGATCCACCACCGCTTTCGTCCCCCCATCCACATACCCAAAGACCTCAGGCATCGCCCCACGCGCACTCCCCGAATGCCCAGGCGTCTCCAACTCCGGCACCAATGTCACCCCTCGCTCATCCGCATACTTCACCAACCCCTTCAACTCCTCCAACCCATACCTCACCACCGCCGGCCCCCCATGCGCCGATCCATTCTTCATCCCCAATTGCGGATACGCCCCCGACGGAAATGCCCACCCCTGGTCATCCGTTAAATGCATCTGCAAATACCTCACTTTATACGCCCGACACACCACCACACACCGACGAATCTCCTCCACACTGCTCGCCTGCCTCGCCACATCCAACATCACCCCCGTAAAGTCCGCGTGCGGCCAATCCCAGATTTTCATCTCAGGAATCTCCACCACCCCTCCAACCCGACGCACCGCCTGCACCAAGGTCGTCGTCCCCTCCGCCACCGCCCGATAATCATACCCCGTAATCACCACCCCACCCTTCGCCTCCAATCGATAAGCCCCCTCCCGATTCCTCACCATCGCCCCACTCTTCACCCGCAAAATCTCTTCCCCGGCCTCCAACCGCCGATCCAATCTCAATACAATATCCCCCACCACACCTC
>JBAWZW010000408.1:0-1877 GCA_037142835.1 Verrucomicrobiota bacterium | reverse complement strand
AAGGGAGGCGTTTTTACGAGGGCGACAATTTGGGTGGATGGGGTTTCAAGTCAAGGGGGGAGACGGCGCTTGGTGAAAGATGCTGGCCTGGGGAAGGAGGCGGAGTTTGGGTATTGAAGTGATTGGTTTACGGATGGTTGCCTATCCGGATCTGAGGAAAACGTTGGAGACTTTTTCTGATGGAACGTCGCCACCGTGGCCGCGTTTAGGTGGTGGCGTTGAAGGTTTTCTCGAAGTCGGCGGCGGCGGTCATCATTTGGTCGAAGGTGGGGGTGTCGCCAAAGAACATCGGGCCGAGCATGGCTTGGTAGTCGGCCCGCCAGTGGGCGAGGTGCTCGGGCGGAGGCGAGAGGCGGAAGGTGCCGGGCTGGTGCGTGGAGTAGTCCACCCAAGAGTAGCGAAAGAAAACTTCGCGATGCTCGGCCACGCGCGCAAAGAGAGCGGTGTCTGCGAGGGCGCGGTCGCCGACCCCGGCACGGAGGAGGCACCAGAGATCGTAGTAATGGCGGGCCATGCGGAGCTTTCGCGGCTTTCGGTGGGGCGGAAGGTTTCTTCGTGGAGTAGGCAGGCTTTTTCCCAGAAGGTGCGTTCGGCGGCGAGGACGCGGACCTCGAAGGCCGCGCCTGGGGCGAACGCGGGAAAGGTCTCGATGACGTAGGGAAGGATGGTTTTTTCTTCGTGAGGCCAGTCATCGGAGCGAGCGCCGAGTTCGATCTTTACGACTGGGCGCACATAACTTGCACTGCTGGTGGGGAAGACGGATGGATAATGAAACAGCAGGCACTGACCATCGGGCATGTCGGGATCGATCTCGATTTTCCAGCCGGTATCGCCGAGAGCGGCGTGGATGCGTTCGGTCAGGCCAGGCATCAGCCTGCCCTGCACCCATTCCCGGCAGGCCCCCATGAGCGCCTCCAACCGCACCCGGCGCTGTTTGTTGCTGGGTGCCTTATCTGGCGCGGCATCACCGCCGAAGCCGAGAACTTCCTTATCCACAATGAGATCGATATCCTCGGAGAAGCGCTCGATCAGTTTCCATGCTTTCGAGAGCGAGGTGCCTCCTTTGAATGTGAGGTGCTCGTCGATGCCGGGCAGGGTGAAGAGTTCACGCAGGGTCCAGCAGACCCAGAAGTCTTTTTCTACGCTGATGGAGTCTAATCGGGTTACCCGAGAAACCTCCAGAAATGCCTCTAGTCGCTCTTGCGGGGTCCGTTGAATAAACGCAATCATCTTAAGTGGTTGGTGGCTCCGTTGCGACGCGGCGGAAGATGTCGGCAATCCAAGCCGGAGCGCATGCCGCATCGGCCGGAAGACTGGCTCGTTCGGCTGGCGAGAGGTGGCGGCGCAGCCTCGCAATCACTTCATCGTCCACGAAGCGCTTGCCGATCCAGCGCAGGGCAAGGATTACCCGTGCGCTTGTCGGGTTCTTCGTCGAGACAAAACGCGACGAAACTTGACGCAGGACGGTCTCGGATTTCCCATGCTGAATGCGGCAGCTCCGACCACTGGTGAGATACCAAGGGCGCATCGGCACCTGATCGCTCAATCCGAGGGCATTGGCGGCATGCGCTCCCGTGGGAAAGATGTCGCCGTTGCTTTTCCGGCGCAACAGGTCCTGCCATCCGTCGTAGCTGGGACCAATGCTGCCCATGATGGGGTGGTGACGCGGCAGATGATAGAGCCCGCGCCCGGCGCGACGAAGGATGCCGACCTGAGAATTGCGGGAAAGGGCTTTGTCCACGGCCGCCCGGGGGCCGAGATCAAGGAAGTCCGCAGGCGTCCAGACATAGCCCTGGGGCCCGGACCGGATGCGGTCGAGGATGGCGGCGTCGATGGAGTCGGCGTGTTTCTTCATGCTTTCGTCAGAAAAATGCATG
>JBAWZW010000407.1:0-1878 GCA_037142835.1 Verrucomicrobiota bacterium | reverse complement strand
CCATTGACCTGTTGATCCAACGCATCGAGCAACCGCGCCAACCCCTGTTCCTCACCGGGCGACGACCCCGACGCCCCACCCGGCATACTCCCTTCCCCAGCCGAATCACCGGGCGATGCGCCATCCTGCCCAGCCCCATTGAGCTCCGCCAACTCCCGCGCCAACTCCGCACTCGCCGCCGCTAACGGTGACTCCGCTCCCGCCGCCGTCGACGCCTCCTGCAACGCCTTATCCGCCGTGGCCACTTCCTTCTCCACAGTCTTCGTCACTTGCGCCGCCAAATCACCCAGCTTCTCCTTCGCCTCCTTCTGCCCGAGCCGCTCCGCATGCCTCTCCGCCCGCTTTACATCCGCCGCCGCATCCCGCGCATCTTGCTTGACCGTTTTCTGATCCACCGCCGCCGGTGCCAACTTCGGATTCTGCACCGCTCCCTCAGGAATCTCCACCGCCGCCTGATCCTGAGCCGCATCCGCCTTCTGCTCAACTGCTTCGGGAGCAGTGGCTTGCCGATCCTTCTCCGCCTGCTCTGCCACCTTCTCCGTGGCCTTGGCCTCCGCCTTCGCCGCTCGCTCCAACTCCACCTTCGCATTCGCCAAAGCATCCTCTTTGATTTTCTTTAACTCTTTCCGCATCTCGGGATGCGTCGCTAATTTCGACTCCAATTCCGCCAACAACTGCTCCGGGGTTTTCGCCGCCAACTCCGCCAACTCCTCGGCCTTCGCCTCCTGCTCCTCCAACTCCTCTTTCACCCCCAATTCCTCCTCCACCTCTCGCAACTCCTCCCGCGCTTCCTCCACTTTTCCATCCTCCTCCACCGCTTCAAAATACCCCGCTATCCGCTTCAACGCCAAAATCAATTTCTGCTCTTCCACCAGCGCACTCTTCAACGCCACCCCTTGCCCACTCACACTTCCCTCCGTAGTCACCTTCCGCAACGCTCCCAAAACCATCGGAGGCAAAATCTTCAGCAACGCCAGCGCGTCGTCCGCATCCCGCACCCGCTCCCGGTCCTCTTTATTTAAAATGTTCGCACTGTTCGCCTGCGCCCGAATCAAATCCTTCAACGCCTCAATCCGCTGGTTGATCTCCCCCTGCACCCCAACCTCCCCCAAACCAATCCGCTGATTCTCCTCCAACTTCCCCACCGCCATCTTCCCCAAAAATTCTTCCCCCTCTTTCTTTAATCCCTCCTCCTCTTTCGCCAACGCCATCGCCAATTCCGAAACACTCGGCGTCAGCTCCGCAAGATTCTTCCGAGCCTCCTCCATCCGCCCCCGCAACATCCCCAACGCCACCCGCACCCGCTTCGCCACCTCTTCCAGCGGTCCCCGAGCACTCTTCAAACCATACCCCAATTTCTTCCTCTCCACCATCTCCACCGAAACCGCTCCAAATGCCACTCCACCAGTTATTTGCTCCACAACCACTCCCGCCAATCTCAACGCTTTCTTCCCCCCTTCATCCCGCAAATTCACCCGCCCCATTTCCTCCGGCGCCATCTGCAATCGCGTCGCCAGCCACGCCCAATCTCGCGGCGCCGAGGTCCTCGCATGCGGCACCTGCAACTCCCACCGCTCCACTTCCACTAACCCCACCAACCCATCAATCAACTCCTGCAACCCATGCCCCACTTCCAAAATCTTTAAACTCTCCACCATCGTCTCCAACCGACCCGCCGTCTTCTCCACCCCATCGCCCCTCGCCAAGACCAAGACCGTCGGCAACGCCACCGTCGATTTCCGCAAGTCTCCCACCCAATCATTGTCCGCCACCGCCCGCACTTCCTCCAAATCCGCCCGCGCCTTGAATAAATCCCCCACCCCAGCCCACTGCGCTTCCAATATCCCCCGACGATTCGAATCGTCGGGGGATATTGGA
>JBAWZW010000406.1:0-1894 GCA_037142835.1 Verrucomicrobiota bacterium | reverse complement strand
CATCCCCACTCCCTCTAACTTCCCATCAACAATCAAAATTCATCAATCATCAATCTCCCCCAAATCCCCCTCCATGAGCAGGGCAAACCCACTCTCCACCATGACCCGTGCAATCTCATCATCCTTCTTGCCTTTGACCTTGGCGTCCTTGGCGTCCTTGGCGCGACTCTATTCCCCGCCCCGAAATGGGTTCGCGCCAAGAACGCCAAGCTCGCCAATGGCTTTTGCTTCATCCTTTCCTCTTTGCCATTTTTGGCACCCAGCAAATAAAGCGAAAGGCCAGCGACCGCTTTTCGATTTTTCTCTCTTGAATCCTCGGGTCCGACTTTCGGATCCACCTCAGCCAGCAAGAGGAGGGACTCGCCAGACCGCTCGGGGTCGAGTTCAGGCGCCAAGTCGATTCCTCCTCAGTCCCTCAACCTCCTGCGCCCTCACAAAAAGAGCCACTTAGACGAATTTTACCTTAAAACACAAATTTTACTTGCATAACCTTTAATTTATTGCTTTTATAGAAAAAGCAAAAAACACCTTCTCAGTCGACTGCATCCTCAACAACGGTCTGACCGTCGAGACGGTGCCTCGCCACAGTCCCGTCACTCCCGACGACGGTTCCTGCTCTGGCCGCTTCCACTGCGGTCAGCGAGAAACCAAACGCCTTACCATAAAATAATCCATGACCTTTCATTGCATTCTAACCCGTTCAATAGCCACTTGCGCGCTGGGTTTCGTTGCGCTGTTTCCTAGCACCAGCTCAGCTATCCAAATTACCAAGCAGTTAACCGTCAACGTCTATCAAATCAATGGCGCCTCCCTCGGACCGATAGGCAACTCGTATTTTGAGACCGAAGTGGATCTGATCTGGGCACAGGCTGGTATCGACGTGAACTTTATTTTTGGGGGTGCCATCACCAACGCGGCTTGGAGCGATGTTTCTGGCAATGAGTTCAGTGCGGTGACCGGAAGCCAAGGGCACTTACAAAGCACGACGGTTTTGGACATGTTTTTGACCCATACGGTGGAAAGTCACACCGCTTATGGAGAGGGATGGCTTGGTGTGGGCGGCATTGTCATCGGGATGGATGACGTGATGGGTTTTAACAGCCCTCTGGGCCGCATCGACACCATTGCCCATGAAATCGGGCATAATCTCGGCCTCGATCACTCCACAAACCCCTATGAACTGATGGCGTCTGGCGGGATCCGCAATGTTCCGCTCACTTCAGCGAATATTAATCCCAACGGATCAGACTACGACCAACTTTCCCAAGCTCAAATCAACTCCACCCGGATGAGCACTCTCCTCCGCGATTACACTCCCACTCCCCCTCCCTCTACCCCTGCTCCGCCTCTCGCTTCTGTGCCCGACAGCGGAAAAACCAGAATGCTCCTCCTGATGAGCATCGGCGCTTTAGGTTTGATCAGCACATCCTCCCGCCGCGAGTCTTCGAGCAAGTCGTAATTCCCAACGCGCGGGCTCCCTTGTCCGCCAGGCCCACTGAGCCCGAAAACCCTCTGCCACCCGCGCAGCATCTCGCCGTTGTCGCCGGGCTCACTGAGCCCGGAACCCCCACCACCAGCGCGGCCTCCGTTTTAGCCGGGCTCATTGATCCCGGAACCCCGCCGCCACCCGCGCGACCGCCCACCGGAGTCATTGACCCAGTTGGCGGGCAAGGGAAAAACCCTGTTGAGTTCGGTGCACTCGCCTAGTGGTCAGCCCAGGCCACGCGACCGGGATCACCGACCCAGCGACAGCGGAAGCCAGAGAAAGGGTCAGGTCAGTGATCACCTCCATGAGCAGAGCAAACGCACTCTCCATCACCCGTGCAATCTCCTCATCCCTCTTGCCTTTGACCTTGGCGTCCTTGGCGTCCTTGGCGCGACTCTATTCCCCGCC
>JBAWZW010000405.1:0-1904 GCA_037142835.1 Verrucomicrobiota bacterium | reverse complement strand
ACTCCCCACTCTCCTCACTCCTCGACGCCGTCCGCAACCCCACCCGCACCCCCAACGGCTCACACAGCCGTCTCATCGTCAGATAATGCTGCTCCGCCAATATCTGCGTCGGCGCCATCAACGCCGCCTGATACCCCGCCTCCACCGCCATCAACATCGCACTCAACGCCACTAAGGTCTTCCCACTCCCCACATCCCCGTGCAACAACCGGTTCATCGGCCGCGCCAACGCCAAATCATCCCCAATCTCCCCAATCGATCGCACCTGCGCTCCCGTTAACCCAAACGGCAACCCCGCATGCAACCGATCCACTAACTTCCTCCCCACATAATGCGCCGCCCCATCTTGCCCAGCCTGCTCCACCCGCTTCGCCGCAATCACCACCTGCATCGCAAAAAATTCCGTCAACACCAAGTGCCGCCGCGCCACCCCCAAACTCTCCCCCGAATCCGGAAAATGAATCTGCCTCAATGCCCACATCCGCGAGGTCGCATCCAATGACCCCGGCAATAACCCCTCCTCACTCTGCCCATTCACCTTCTCCAAAAGATCCCACACCAATTGCCGAATCATCCGCGGCGTCAAGCCCTCGGTCGCCCGATGAATCGGCACGATCCTCTGCAAATGAATCGATCCCTCTGCCTCCTCCACCACCACCTCAAACTCAGGATGCGAAATCACCACCTTCCCCCCACTCACTTTCGGCTTCCCATACACCACCAACCGCTGCCCCTGAATAATCGCCTTCTCCACCCAATACGCATTAAACCACCGACACACCAACGGCACGCTCAACGCATGCGCATCATCCTCCTCCAATATCGCATCAAACATCCTCTGCGACCCTCGAAACCTCCGCAAACTCGTCTGCTTCACCGTCCCACACACACAAATCGCCTCCCCACTCTCCCCACTCGGAAATCGATCAAACCTCGTCCGATCCTCATATCGCTTCGGAAAATGTCCCAACACATCCCCCACTGTCCTCCACCCAAAACGCTCCAACTGCCGCTGACGAGCCGGCGCAATCCATTCCAATTCCCCCAATGGCGTTTCAAGTTGCAAGCCTTTCACTTACACAAATCTTCACCCCCTCACGCAAAGCAATTCCACTCCAACCTCCTCAGTTTCCCCCAAATACCCCCCATTTTTATCCCTTGACCTCCTCCCTCTCAACCATATCCTCACTGCCTTGAACTTTCCGCTTCCCACCAAATTCCTCCTCGCCCTCTGCCTCCTCACAGGCCTCCTCCTCCCTCCAACCACCACCGCCGCCTCCCCTCGGCCAAAGGTTTCTTCCACCTCCAAATCAAAGTCGAAGGCCAAATCGAAGCCAAAGGCCAAATCGAAGCCAAAGGCCAAAGCAAAGTCGAAGGCCAAACCCCAAGTTACTTCCTCATCCAAGAAGCTATCCCCCTCCGCTTCCCAGACGAAATTCTCATCCTCCACCGCTTCCCGCCCCCATCCCATTCCCGCTTCCTCCCTCTACCAACCCAGCGTCGCCCAAAAGCTCAACGTCAAAACCATTTCCCTCTTCGGCCCCCAATCCTCTAAGTTCAAATACGACGCCCGCATGGTTCACGCCGCCGAAATCGCCGCCGCCCGCGCCCACGGCCACTCCACAGGTCGCTGCTGGCACTACGTCAAAGATGCCCTCCTCGCCGCTCATATCATCGATTCCCGCCCCAAAACCGGCTACGCCAAAGAAGCCGCCGCCGAACTCACTGCCGACTACGGCTTCCTCAAAGTCCGCGAAAAAAATCCCTACAAAGCTCCCATCGGCTCGGTGATCGTCTACGGCGGCGGCGGCGCCGGCCATGTCGAATTCCGAAGCCAATTCGGTTTCGTCAGCGATTTCCTCTCCCCAAACCCCTCCACCCGTCCTCTCCTCGGAATCTACGTC
>JBAWZW010000404.1:0-1904 GCA_037142835.1 Verrucomicrobiota bacterium | reverse complement strand
CGGGGCCGGTGTCGGCGGATGGTGCGGGGATGCGTGCTTCCCGTCATACGCCGCCTAAAAGCGAGCTTCCCCCCTCCGCCATACCCGTTTTAAGGGCGACGGGCGGCCCCGCGGTTTGCGGTCGATAACTGACCTGTCCCTTTATCAACCTCCAAAAACAAGTCGCCAAATTCGGTTTCCAACTCCTTCCCGCCGCCTGACTCAACCTCTGGTTATTCAGGAGGCGCTTGGGTTATTGCGTTCACAGTCGAATCTTCAGGTTGAATTTGTCCCGCAAAGTGAGGAGTGCTTCCGCGTTGCCTTTGGCGTCGTCAACGGGGTTGTGAGTATGGCGCGTCTTGCGGAGGTGCTTGAAGTTCTGTGTGGTGTCGCGAACAATGCCCTTGTAGAGCGAGCCGAGGTTGGTGGACGAAAAGCCAAAGGGGTTCGCGCCGGTGAAGTGATGGAAATACCAGTTAATGAACTGCCAATCGAATCCGTTGTTGTCGGAGATGAACATGGGGCGACCGACGGAATACTCAGACAGCCAAGCCTCGAACTGGCGCATGACGGACTCGGCATCGGGAAACGCCAAAGCCTGCTCGCGAGTAAAGCCACTGACCGCGAGCGCGTCGGGAATCCAGCGTTCGGAAATGGGGCGAATTTCGCCGTAGAATGTCTTGGAGAGCGTCGGATCTACAACCACTGCGCCGAAACAAATCATTGAGTAGTCGCCGGGGATGGGGCCATCGGACTCAATATCGACCATAATGTAGCTCATAAGAAAAAATGTGGAGAAGCGCCTAACGAACAAAGCAGAGCGACTGCGCCCAGCGAAAATCAATCTATGCAAAACAACGCAACAAGCCCAGCAAACGCGCCCGAGCGGGAAGGCGAGGGCGCGGTTCGCTCCAGCGCGTGGTTCAACGAAGTCGCTTCGCGGGAATGACTTAGGAGCGGGTGAGAATCTGGGAAATGGAGCGATGTTGGGGGCCTCTGACTATCATTCCTGATTGCTTATCCGCCTTCATCCATTTCATTCAGTGCAAATCTTTGCCCAAAAGCACGGAGGGGGAGGATGTTCATTGGGGCAGGCGACTGACCAAGCGATGCGGGGTGGCGTGGGCTTCGTTGCTGGGGCAGGAGGAGGGGTTGGCGTTCGTGCTTGAACCCTAGCAGAACCACGGTGACGAGGGGAGGGCGATCAATCAGGCGGGTGGCACCTACTCACTTTGCCACATGGGTTTGCTCGGTCGATAACTGACCTGTCCCTTTATCTGTCTGGAGGTGATGGGGGAAGTGGGTTTGAGGGCGGATCCGATGGGGAGGATTGCCGAAGAGGAACGGGGGCGAGGGGGAGAGGGGGGAGCGTTTCCGTGGCGTTGGACGGAGGCCGGGGATTTTTTAGGCTTTCCGCGGAGGCGAATGGTGGCGTCGCATAAGGGTACTTTTGGGCATTTGGCGATGATTGCGGGGAGCCTTGGTTATCATGGGGCGGCGGTGTTGGCGGCGCGTGGAGCGGCGAAGGCGCGACCGGGGTTGATCACGGTTTTTACTTCGCCGGAAACCTATGGACCGGTTGCTGGGCAGTTGGCGGCACCGATGGTTAGTCCGTGGTCGGAGGGGATGGAATTGCCGGTCAAGACCACGGCGTTGTTGGTGGGGCCTGGGCTGGCAGGGGGGAATATTCCTGGGTGGTTGCGCGAGCGGATCATAGTGTGGTGGAGGGATTTGCAGTTGCCGATGGTGGCTGATGCCAGCGCGCTGGACTGGCTGGCTGGGGTGGAGCCTTGTCGGGCGGCGTTGCGCGTGATCACGCCGCATTTGGGCGAGGCGAGGCGGATCTTGGAGCGTCGGGGGGTGGCGCTTGCTGGGGATCGTGGGGGAATTCTGGAGGCGCTGGCGGTGGGGGGAATGTGGGTGGT
>JBAWZW010000403.1:0-1907 GCA_037142835.1 Verrucomicrobiota bacterium | reverse complement strand
GACACTATTCCTGACCAGAGCGACTTTATGGAGTGCTACCGTGGTCGCCAGTCGGCACTTCATCATGCCGCTTATTTGCGGATGATGAAGGTGCTTTTGGCGCTCCAGCTTTGCGAGGTCGCAGGTGTCGGGTTGGCGGGGAAATCGATTTTCGACTATGGGTTTGGTGCGGGGACATTTTTTCGGTACTGCCCCCGCGACGCTGAGCTCTTTGGGGTGGAGATGGACGAGGAAAATATCAGTGCGGTGAAGGAAATGCTTGTGGCGGAGAGCTATACGGCGATTGATCTTCAGCGGATTGAGATTGCGCACTGGACGGAGCATCCACTATTGGCGCGGAAATTTGAGGTGATTTTGTGCAGTCATGTTCTTGAGCACCTTGAAGATCCCGTGAGTTTTCTGCGACGGATTGGCGATTGTTTGGATGATTCGAGTGTCTTTATTGGGCTTGTCCCATTGAACGAGAGGAAGATGGATCCGCACCATGTGCAGATTGTGGATCGAGCGAAAGTCGAAGAGTGGGCGCGGTTGGCTGGGCTGAAGGTGAAGCACTATGTCGAGGCCGATCCTTGGCTCTATTGGGTGCAGCCGGTTTTTGCGTCGAACAAAGGAATCAATCGTCTGCTTGCGCAGGCCATCAGCTTGGGTGTGGGGCTTCCTGCGACTTTACTGGGGGCTCGGCGGTGGTTTGGGTTGGGGCGAATTTTTGGGGCTCTCACCGGCTCGCGCCCCACGCAAGCGGGTTTTGTTTTGACTCGGCCGAAGGCCTCGTGATCAGCGGCCTGGCCAGCGAAAGGTGGGATTTTCTACCTTAAATTCTTGGCGTTGGGTGGGGCTAGTTTCGGTGTAAATGGCGTAGCGGAGGGGTTTTGGCCAATAGACGCCGGCGAGGAGTCGTCGAAGTCTAAAGAGGAGGATCCAGAGTGAGGAAAGTTTCTGCGCCCAGCGGGGAGCGGACTCGCGCAAGCGTCGTTGTTCGTCCTGAGAATTGGAGGCGAGAATTAGATTGTCTCCCGTGTCGGTGAAGGTGCTCATAAAGCGCCGAATCACCGCCATTTTGATTCCACGGCGAATGAGTTCTAGAACCCAGACGGCGTCGCCTGTGGCCCGCCAGGCGTCGTCGAAAAACAGCTGATGTTTGTCGATCAGGCTTCGCCGGAAGAAAGTCGCCGCGGTGAAGACTCCGAGGGTACAGACATTGGTATGCATCAGTTTGGGCAAGACCACTGGACGGCTACAGATGTAGGCGCCCTTTTCGTTGACCACCACGGCGTCTCCGAAGAGGACATCGACATCGGGATGAGAATCGAAGAACCGAGCGACTTCGGCGAGGGTTTCGGGCAGGTATTGTTCGTCGCAGTTTAAGTAGGAGAGAAACTCCCCCTTCGTTCTGCGCAAGCCGCGATTGACGGCGTCATACATTCCCCGATCCTTTTCCACAAAGAGTTGCAGTCCTGGTTGGGTGGCGGCCCAGGCTTCGAGTTCTGGCCCGCTCCCGGCGTCTTGGACGAGGTGTTCGAGCGTGACTCCCTGCTGATCGGCGATGGAAGCGGCACATTGTTTGAGCCAACCTAGTTGGCGGAAGCTTGGAGTGATGATGGAAAAACGCGGGCCCATAGAAGCAGGGAGAGTGCCGTTTGCGGGCATTCCTGACAAGTGGAAGGCGTGGATGGGGAGCTGGTTTGGGGATGGCTGGGGGTTGCGGGATCAATTGCTGATGTGCTTCGTCATTTATCGGTGGACCTTGCACGCGAATTGCTTGAATCCGCCAAACGAAGAAGCTGGGTTTTCCCGTTCTGGGGCTCTCTAGCTTACTAATCTATAACCGTACTACTCTCGCCGACTTTGAGTTCAAATCCCACTTTACATCTTCCGTTGCTAGTCTTTAGCCTTGCCTGTCCTTCCAG
>JBAWZW010000402.1:0-1907 GCA_037142835.1 Verrucomicrobiota bacterium | reverse complement strand
GACCCCAACGACACCCCCACTCCCCACCAACTTACGCAGAGAGCGACTCCCCAGAATCACGCCCAGGAAACCGCAAACGTGGCAACCATTGGGCCATTGAACACAACGCCACATACGAAAATCCCACCAGAAAGAGCGACAAAAACACCACATTCAACCACTGCTGATAGTATGCCGCCGAAGCAAATAAATAACTGAAGTAGAGCGCAAATAACAACTCGATGAACGGCAAGACACTCTTCATCGGAATGTACTTCGCCTTCTTCCACGCCTGCGTTCGACTCTCAATCCCATACTTCGGCGTTCGCGTGAATTCCGACTGATGCCCCATCAAGGCCTCCAAGACCGCACGCGCATTGTTAATCGCTAACCCAATCCCCAACGCCAAAACCATCGGCAACAACACCAACTCGCGAATCCAGGTCTTCGGATGCAACTGCCTCTGCGCCACTGTGTAAAAAACCACCGCCGGCAACGACGCCGACAAATAAATCGGGATGTTAATCAAAATCGAATGCCAAGAAAACACCGCGTCATCCCCGCGCGTCGCAGGATGCATCAAGATGCACAGAAAAAATAACAACAAGTAGGCGTAGTTCGAGGTCAAGTGCGCCGTCGACTCCAACTTCGTCAACAGTGGCAAATCCGCCCGCCACACCGCTGGCAACAACTTCTGACACGTCTGAATCGATCCCTTCGTCCACCGATGTTGTTGAGACTTAAACCCATTCATATCCACCGGCAACTCCGCTGGCGTCACCAACTCAGGCAAAAAAACAAACTGCCACCCCTTCAATTGCGCCCGATAACTCAAATCCAAATCCTCCGTCAAGGTGTCGTGCTGCCACCCACCTGCCTCCACGATACACGATTTCCTCCACAATCCCGCCGTCCCGTTGAAATTAAAAAATCGGCCCGCACGACTTCTCGCCGTCTGCTCCAACAACAAATGCCCGTCCAAAAACATCGCCTGCACCCGCGTCAACACCGAGTACGTCCGGTTCAAATGCCCCCACCGCGTCTGAATCATCCCCACCTTCGGATCCGTAAAGTAATCGACCGTCTTCAATAACATGTCCGGCTCAGGCACAAAGTCCGCGTCCAAAATCAAAATATACTCCCCTACACACTTCGCCATCCCCTCCTCCAACGCCCCCGCCTTAAAACCCGTCCGATTCACCCGATGCACCAACTCAATGGTTAACCCCGTCGCCGCCAATTCCTCAACCAGTTTCCTCGCAATCTCCGTCGTCTCATCCGTCGAATCATCAAGCACCTGCACATCAAGGAGTTCCCGAGGATACTCCAACGCCGCCACCGACCTCAATAACCGCTCCACCACATACAACTCGTTGAAAATTGGCAGCTGCACCGTGATCCTCGGCAACTTCTCAAACTTTCCCTTGGGCACAAATGGCCGATTCCGATGCTTCAAAAATAAGTAAACAATCACGTACCGATGAATCCCATAAAGAGAGAGCCCAAAGAGCACGACAAAGTAACAAACCGACCAAATTGTGTTTCCCAAATCTCCTAACATAGTGTTTTTATACCCATCGTGGTTCCAGCGGGTGTGCGATAATGTCTGACTCCCCACTTTGGTCAAGTGTGAAAACGTCCCCACCCCACCCAAATTTCCCTTAACCACCTTCAGCTCGCCACTCCCCCCATCACCCAGGCCACTTCCCACCACCCAGCCTCCTCGCCAGTGCCGCCTTCTCCTTTTCCAGCACTTTCACCATCCACCCCACTCTCTTCGATCTCCGCCGAAAATACCCCTCCAACTCCTCCCGCTCCCCCTTCTCCCGCTCCGTCGGTTCCAACATCAAAATCCGCCATATCTCCCCAGGCACCACCCCGTCCCTCTTCGTTTGCAAAACCTTCGCCTCCCATTCTCGCATCTCCTC
>JBAWZW010000401.1:0-1915 GCA_037142835.1 Verrucomicrobiota bacterium | reverse complement strand
CCTCTCCTCATGTGCGGTATCGTCGGCCAATTCCACTTCGCCTCCGGCTCCCCCGCCGACCCCCAACGCCTCGCCAAAATGTCCCGCGCTCTCACCCACCGCGGCCCCGATGACGATGGCCTCTACCTCGATGGCCCCCTCGGCCTCGCCTTCCGCCGACTCTCCATCCTCGATCTCTCCCCCGCTGGTCACCAACCCATGCCCGATCCCTCAGGCAATGTCTGGGTGATCTTCAATGGCGAAATCGATAACTATCTCGAAATCCGCCAAGAACTCCTCCACCTCGGACACTCTTTCCTCAGTCACTCCGATACCGAAGTCATCGTCCTCGGTTACCTCCAGTGGGGCGACGCCATCCTCGATAAACTCCACGGCATGTTCGCCATCGCCATCTGGGACTCCCCACGCCAACGCCTCCTCGTCGCCCGCGACCCCATGGGCATCAAACCCCTCTATTATTCCCTCCACAACGGCTCCCTCACCTTCGCCTCAGAAATCCGCGCCGTCCTCGCAGGCCTCGATCACCAACCCACGGTCGATCCCTCCGCCATTCACCTCTTCCTCCGCTACCGCTACACCCCAGCCCCACTCACCGCTTTCTCAGAAATTAAAAAACTCCCCCCAGGTCATCTCCTCATCGTCGAAAATTCCCAACTCCGTTCCCTCCCCTTCTACCACTTCTCCCCCTCCCCCTTCCCCTCCCAACCCTCCGACGACGAAGCCACCCACACCCTCCTCTCCCTCTACCGCTCCGCCGTCAAACGCCACCTCCTCAGCGATGTCCCCATCGGCCTCCTCCTCAGCGGGGGCCTCGACTCCGGTCTCCTCCTCGCCCTCATCACCGAATCAGGCACCCCCTGCCCCACCTACACCGCTGGCTACGGCTCCTCGTTCCACGACGACGAACTCCTCGACGCCGCCGCCACCGCTCGCCACTACTCCGCCCCTCACACCCCCGTCCTCCTCTCCCGCCAATCCTTCGAAGATTCTCTCCCCCAAATCGTTCGCTCCATCGAAGAACCCATCGCCTCCTCCTCCATCGTCCCCATGTTCTTCGTCTGCCAACGCGCCCGCCAAGACGTCACCGTGGCGCTCGTCGGCCAAGGCCCCGATGAACTCCTCGCCGGTTACACCAGGCACCTCGGCGTCGCCTACGGCTCGCTCTGGCGACGCCTCCCCGCACCCATCCGCTCCCTCATCGCCGCCACCATCCAAGCCCTCCCCAGATCCGCCGCCCTCAAACGCGGCGTCGCCTCCCTCGGCCTCACCGACCCCCTCCAACGCTACCAAGCCGTCTTCTCCCTCCTTCCCCCTGCCACTCTCCAAAGTCTCTTCCTCCCAGATGCCCTCCCCTCCCTCTCCTCAGATGCCCTCCTCCACACCTGGGAATCCTATCGCCCCTCCCTCGCCAAACTCGATGACCTCTCAGGTCTCCAATTCCTCGAACTCCGCTCCTCTCTCCCCGAAGAACTCCTCATGTTCTCCGATAAACTCTCCATGGCTCACTCCCTCGAAGCCCGCATCCCCTTCCTCGATCGCCCCGTCGTCGAATATGTCCAACAACTCGCCCCCCACTTCAAAATCCGCCACGGCCAACGCAAGTGGCTCCACCGCAAAGTCTGCCGCCAACTCCTTCCTCCCTCCTTTCTCCGCAGAAAAAAACGCGGCTTCGCCGTCAATGTCGTCGACGATTGGTTCCGCTCCCCCAAACCCAGCCAACTCAACCAACTCCTCGCCGATCCCTCCTCCCGCCTCTACCAATACATCAACCCCATCACCGTCCAACGCCTCTCCGCCGAACACCGCTCCCAACGCCACAACCACCACAAAACCCTCTTCAGCCTCCTCATCTTCGAACTCTGGCTCCGCTCCTACCACCCCTAACCCCAACCCTCCAACTCCCCTAAACCCCTAC
>JBAWZW010000400.1:0-1915 GCA_037142835.1 Verrucomicrobiota bacterium | reverse complement strand
ACCCCCTACCACCGGCTCCACTTTCCCAGGAACCACTCCCTCCACCATCTTCGGATCGGCCTCCTCCTTTACTGCCACCCCTCCTCCACCCAGCGGATCCACTAAAACTGCTTCCAACTTCTCCACCACCTTAGCCCCACTCTCACCGACCTTCCCCTCAGCCTTCAGAATCGCCCCAACAGGCTTCCCCACCGTAGGCACCGAAAGCTTGAAAACAAACCAGCCCATCGCCAGCAAAATCCCTCCCAAAACCACCAAACGCCCCACAGGCGGCCAAGAAATCGACCGCACCGCCCTCCACCCAACCCACGCCTTCCCTTCTCCACCCGTCGACACCTTCTTCTTCTCTCCCTCAAATCGAAGCTTTCCCCGCCACCCTGCCACCACCAACTGCGGAAACTTCTCCGCTAGCGCCGGGAAAAAATACCGCCTCGATGCCTCCGCCACCTCTCCATCCCAATCAGGAAACCGCTCGTCTAAATAACCAATTACCACCAAACAATGAGCCTTGCTGACTTTCGTAAAGTATTCCACCCCAACAGACTGGCAGAACTCTTGATAAATAATTGCCCGCTCCGCCTGCCGAACTTTCCGCTCCTCACCCGTCAAAGCCTCTTTCTTGCTCTCCTCCACCCTAACCTCCACTCGAACCAACTCCGCCTCCGCGAGCTTTACCGTCCCAAATGTCGGCAACTCCTCGCCCTTCACCCCCTCCACCACTCCGCTTTCCCTCGCCGTCACTTTCCCCACTCTCAAAAATTCTCCCACCCGCTCCCACTTCACCAATCCACTCCGCCATCCATAGTCCATCTCCCCAATCTCCCCACGACGATACATCTCCTCCACCGCCTCCCATTCAAAAGGTCCCGTCTCTTTTCCTCCGCGTAAAAGGTAAATTTCCATCGAATTACTACCTGTTAACCCGCAACCATCCATTTAATCGCAAAATATTTTCAGCTTATTCACCGGTTCCCTCCGCCGCTCCCCGATCCTCAAAAATTTCAAAGACTTGATCCAGTCGGGCAATCCGAAAAACCTCTTTCACCGCCCCGCTCATCCCACAAAGCCCAAAACTCCCCCCCCACCCCTTCACCCGCTGCAGACTCTCAATCAAAAATGCCAACCCCGAACTGTCGATATATCTCACCTCACTCAGATCCACAATCAATCGCGGAACTCTCTCCACCAGAATTTTTTCCATAGCAATCCGCGCATCAGGCGTCGCACTCAAATCAACGTCGCCTTTCAAAACAAAAAAACAGCCGCTCTTTCCGTCGCTAAATGGACTCATCTTTCCATCATCTCCTTCCTCCTCAAAATCTCAACGCCACAAAATTCCCCATCCTACCGCGACACCACATGCCCATCCGCATAAACCACATTCATCCGCTTCCTCGCCCCAGTTTGCTCCGGTAAATGCACCGCCTCATAGTCCGTCGCTAATTGCACCCGCGACGGCGGTAGCTCATAGGACGCACTCCGCCGATAAACCGTAATCGACGCCGTCTCCTCATCCGCACTCTGCGGCTTCCATAAATAACTCGCCCCCGTCGACCCATACCAATTCGCCCCACGCACATCCTCCGCACACTTCAAAATCTCCGCCGTAATTCCATAAGCCTTAAATACTTCACTTAACGGCTTCGCCGCCTCCTCCGGCGTATATGCCGGATTACTCACGTCGAACTCCACCGGCGGAAAGGTGTTGTTATGATCGTTCGCCGCCAAATGCGCCGCCACCCCAATCTGCCGTAAGTTACTCTGACACTTCAAATTGTTCGCTCGCTCTGTCATCTTTGAAAAGGTCGGCATCAATAACGACGCCAATACCCCAATAATCGCCACCACACACAGCAACTCGATTAAAGTAAATCCCCCCACCACCCCACCCGTCCCCCGCCTCACGGACGCACCC
>JBAWZW010000399.1:0-1943 GCA_037142835.1 Verrucomicrobiota bacterium | reverse complement strand
TTCGCAAATCAGCGGGATGGGTTTTGACGCAAACCACGCCAACGAGGAGAGGAAGGAGGAACGGTGGGTGGTGGGCGGTGGGCATTCCTCCCCATTCGTGTGATTCGTGTGATTCGTGGTTCAATTTAAATGTGTGGGTTTAAGTGCGGGGTATTGAGGGGCTTGAACCACGAAGGGGCACGAAGGGGGGAGAGGACGGTGGACAAGGGGAGAGGGTAGAATGTGACTCGGTTTAAAGGCCGGTCATTGGTGAAAATGAGCCGCTGAGGGTGGAAGGTGGCGGAGACCGGGTATCCCGTGGTAAGCTGGGGGAAAACGACTGAGGTCAGTGACTCTGGTTGGAGGTTGGGTCTCCATTAACTGAGTGGCGTTCGAGACGGGTCAGCTGTCTCCCCCTGAAGCCAGGAAGTGGTCAAGGGTTGGTTAATAATTGGTGCGGAGGTTGCGAGGTCTGACACCCAAGTCGATGACTTACCGTGGCGTGTCAGGAATTGTCGCCCCGATATTCCTCTTCCTTCTGGGGAAAATAGTTCTGCGCGCCCGTGTTTCTTGATCCGCGCCGCTAGTGGAGGGGGTATTTTTGTTTAAAATTTGTGACATTTATCAAGCCATGCTTGATCTATATTGCAAATCTCAAACTTTGTTCTTGCTTCTGTTTTGAATCTGCTCCATTGTTCAAAAATTGCTTGAACAATGCAAACGAATCGAATCAAAACCCTGCAAACCACCCTGCCACGAGGGGCTCCCCTCGACACGGCGACACTTGCCGGTCTGGGCATCTCGGCGGCGCTTGCGCACGAGTATGTGAAAGCCGGATGGCTGGGAAAACTCGGGCGGGGAGTTTTCATGTTTGCCGGGGATGAACTGCAACGCCACGCTACCCTCGCGTTCTTGGAGCCCAGAATTTCCGGGATCCATGTGGCTGCTAAAACTGCCTTGGCGTGGCACGGATTTATGCAGAACGTCGCCGTCAAGGAAACGACCATCCTTTGGGGAGATTACCGGACCAACCTGCCCGAATGGTTGAATGAACGCTTCCCGGCGCGATACAGTTCAACGAGGCTCTTTGACGACGATCTGCCTGCTGGGACGGGGATCGCTCCGATGCCCGAATTCCCAAACGGCCCCCGGGTTTCCAGCCCGGAACGCGCTTTGTTGGAGATGCTCAGCGAAGTCGGTGTCGATCAGGAGTTGGAGGAGGCACGCGCCATCATGGAAAATGTGCGGCAACTGCGATCCCAACAACTCAGACTGCTCCTGTCCCATGGCCGCATGGTCAAGGCAGTCCGTCTTTGCGTGGTCTGGGCGAGGGAACTCGATCTTCCCTGGGCTGGTCTCGCTAGGGAAGCGGCGGCGGGTCGCATGGGAGCGGGTCGGTGGATCAGCCGACTCAAGAACGGCCACACTCTCATCCTGAAACCCGAATGAACTGAGAGTAGCTCGACGCCGCCAAGTTGCTACTTGCCGTAGCGCCGTCCATTTTTCGGCGGCCCGGATTCACCTTGAAGCTTGGAGGGGCGAGGGGGCAGTCATTTAATGTTGGGTTTTTTAGAATATCTTGCCGGTATTTTCTGGCCTTTCGGTCTTTCTTCAAACGTTCGCGCGCCAGGCCAATCGCCCGGCAGCACCCCGAGCGTGTTCCCATTGGCAGTTGGTCGGTGATCCAGTCCAGCCTCACCGTTGTTTCCGCCTGCACAATCTCGGCCAGCAGCCCTTTCCGCTCATCCCCCTTGCGCGCTTTCCACAACTCCTCCAGTTCCATCTTTAAAAAGCTCAGTCCGGCTCTCAGCAAGACTCCCGCCCGCTTCTCCCAAGGTCCGCGCAGAGGTTCTCCGATCCCCGTCATCGCGCACGATTGCTTCCCGGCGGTCCCCGCGCGCCATTACAGGATACCTCGCCCCTTCAACCTCAATTCGCAGCTGTCTCGGCAACCCTGCTTCTTC
>JBAWZW010000398.1:0-1954 GCA_037142835.1 Verrucomicrobiota bacterium | reverse complement strand
AAGGGAGGCGTTTTTACGAGGGCGACAATTTGGGTGGATGGGGTTTCAAGTCAAGAGAGGAGACGGCGTTTGGCGAAGGATGCTGGGGTGGGGAAGGCGTGGGAGTTTGGGTGTTGAAGTGATTGAGTTACGGATGGTTGGCTATCTGTATCTGAGGGAAGCATTGGGGGCTTTTCCTTATGGAATGGGGGATTGTCTTTCGCCCCTTTGAGCCACTTTTGGCGTGAGCGCAACGCTGTCGCTGAATCCCAGACCGTCGCCACCGCGGCCGAGTTTAGGTGGTGGCGTTGAAGGTTTTCTCGAAGTCGGCGGCGGCGGTCATCATTTGGTCGAAGGTGGGGGTGTCGCCAAAGAACATCGGGCCGAGCATGGCTTGGTAGTCGGCCCGCCAGTGGGCGAGGTGCTCGGGCGGAGGCGAGAGGCGGAAGGTGCCGGGCTGGTGCGTGGAGTAGTCCACCCAAGAGTAGCGAAAGAAAACTTCGCGATGCTCGGCCACGCGCGCAAAGAGAGCGGTGTCTGCGAGGGCGCGGTCGCCGACCCCGGCACGGAGGAGGCACCAGAGATCGTAGTAATGGCGGGCCATGCGGAGCTTTCGCGGCTTGTCGGTGGGGCGGAAGGTTTCTTCGTGGAGCAGGCAGGCTTTTTCCCAGAAGGTGCGTTCGGCGGCGAGGACGCGGACGAAAAACGGGCCATTCGGCATCAGTTGAGGGAAGCGCTCGGCGAGATATGGCTGGATGGGGCGATCCTCATGAGGCCAGTCGTCGGACCGGGCCCCGAGTTCGATTTTGACGGTGGGTTTGATGTAGCCCGCCTCATTTTCAAAAGCGGATGGATAGTGCAGGAGCAGGCACTGACCATCGGCCATGTCGGGATCGACTTCCAGCTTCCAGCCTGAGTCACCCAAGGTCTGCGCGATGCGAGTGGCGAGCGCGGGTTGCAAGGCGCCCTGCACCCATTGGCGGCTGGCGGCCATGAGCGCTTCGAGACGCGTTTTGCGCTGCTTGTTGCTGGGTGCTTTGTCTGGTGCGTCGACGCCGCCAAAGCCGAGGACTTCCTTGTCCACAATGAGGTCAATGTCCTCGGAGAAGCGATTAATGAGCTTCCACGCTTTGGAGAGCGAGGTGCCGCCTTTGAAAGTGAGGTGTTTGCCGATGCCGGGGAGGGTGAAAAGTTCGCGCAGCGTCCAGCAGACCCAGAAGTCTTTTTCGACGCTCTGAGCATGAAGATGCATCTCCTCTTGGAGTTCGAGGCAGGCTTTTTTCTGGTCTTGAGGGGAGCTGTGGAGAAATGCGTCCATCTATGGGGATTTGGGGTGACCGACGATCTGGCGAAAAATATCCGCGATCCATGCGGGGGCACAAGGTAAATCCGCGGGAAGTGCAGCGAGGTCGGTGGGCGAGAGATTTCTGCGGAGCTTGGCAATGATTTCGTCGTCCACGAATCGCTTTCCAATCCAGCGCAAGGCGAGGATCACGAGGGCGCTCGTGGGGTTTCGGGTGGATACGAATCTAGGTGACACATGGCGAAGCAGGAGGTGGCCCTTTCCCCGGCTCACCGAACGACTGCGGCCTGTGGTCAGGAGCATGGGGCGCATGGGCACCTGATCCGTAAGCCCAAGTGCATTGGCGGCGTGAGCCCCTGTGGACAAGATGCCCGAGTGATCCCAACGGGTGATGGCGTCGTAAAACGGGCCAGTATCCGGACCGAGAACGCCAAACAATGGACTCACCACGGGCAGATGATAGAGCCCGCGCCCGGCGCGACGAAGGATGCCGACCTGAGAATTGCGGGAAAGGGCTTTGTCCACGGCCGCCCGGGGGCCGAGATCAAGGAAGTCCGCAGGCGTCCAGACATAGCCCTGGGGCCCGGACCGGATGCGGTCGAGGATGGCGGCGTCGATGGAGTCGGCGTGTTTCTTCATGCTTTCGTCAGAAAAATGCATAGTTTTTCTGAC
>JBAWZW010000397.1:0-1974 GCA_037142835.1 Verrucomicrobiota bacterium | reverse complement strand
GGCGAGGAGCCACATGGGGCGGGTCGTGCCGGTGGGGGCGAAATTGGGGTTGTAGAGGAATTCGTCGATCGAGGCGTAAAGGCGATCATTATCTGGATTGATGACATTGACTACGGAATCGCCTGAGGAGCTGCCTGCGCGGACCGAGCCGCCTTGGGAGGAATTATCGCGGAGTTTATTTTCGTAGAGGGTGTCGGTGGGGTCGTATTCGCCGCCGGAGACTCTGGGGATGAACTTATTGATTTCCTCGATCATGGCTTGGCGGGAGCCCCCGACTTGTTGGGTGAGGAGGAGTTGGCGGCCGAAGACTGTGGAGAGGCAAGTCGTGGCGGGGTGGCCTGGGTAGCGATTGTATTCTTTTTGGGCGCCCATGCGTTCGGCGAGATCCCATTCGAAGACCGTGTCATTGGAGGAGGTGTAATTGGAGCCGACGGCGGGATTTTTGACCCCCGGCTGGGAGTTGGCGGTGGGGGTATCCCAGAAAGTGCCTTCGGAGGCGGTATTGAGATTGAGTTTGGTGGTTTCGTCGTCGGTCCAGAAAGCGATGCGAGCGGTGGGGAGATTGGGTTCACCTTGGGGGGTTTTTTCTTTGCCTGGAGGGACGATGATTTGGATATCGCCCGCGGAGCCGGAGGCTTTGGCGTTGGCGAGGGTGCCGTCTTTGAGGATGTAGAGCCATTTGAGGGGCATGGAGACGCCTCGGGTGGAGAATTCGTCGACCGTGAAGCCTTCGATATCGGCGTTGGCGTCTTTATTGAGGGAGAATTGGCCAGCGGAGTTGAGGTGATTGCCGTCGAAGATCGGGTAAACGAGGAGTTTTTTGGTGGGATCGAAGGGATCGGTGCGATTGAGATCGGCGATGGGGGCATTGAGATCGGTGTAGAGGGCGGGCTGAGATTTCCAGGAAGTGGGGCCGGAGGATGGGGGGAGATCGGTGGCGAGAGCGGGGTTAAAACTCCCCTCTTCGACGAGGGAATCGGCGGAGTAAAGCTTATAGGATTTGGCGGGTTTGCCTAAGGAATCGAACGTGCGGATGAGGCCTGGTTGAGAGATCCAAGCGAAATCAGGTTGGGTGGAGGCTTGGCGGATTTGGCTGATGACGAGATTGACCGCGGAATCGGCGAGGAGACGGGAGTTGGTGCCGCCTTCGTAGGCTTTGGAGGAAGTGGATTCGGAGCGGACAGTGAGGAGGAAAGAGAGGATCAGGCCTGAGAGGAGGACGAGCATCCCGAGGGTAAGGATTAGGGCGGCCCCCGTGTTTTTCCTTAGTGATGCGGTGGGCAAATGATGAAGATTTGGTGATTCCATGGTTGGCGTTAGGTCTCAGTGACGCTTTCAAGGACAGAGGCGTTGATTTTTATTTAGCGGAAAGTGGGCGTCTGTCGAATGAATACTTAATAGATACATTGGTGGGTTTGAGATGGGGTGAGGGATGGAGGATTTTTTTGCTGGAATTGGTGGGGGTGATGGGGAATGGTGGGTTGATATGAGTGGAGCGAAATTTTTTTCCGTGTTGGCGGCGACTTTGTGTTCATGGAGTTTGGTGGGTGAGGCGGAAGATTATGTGGCCCAGACATTTAGCGGGGAGGGAGGGAAGACCTTGGGGTATCGGTTATTGGCGCCTGCGAAGATGGAGGAGGGGAAGAAGTATCCGCTGGTGCTTTTTCTGCATGGGGCTGGGGAGCGTGGGTCGGATAATGGGGCGCAGTTGAAGCATGGGGCGTCGTTGTTTTTGAAGCCTGAGGTGCGGGAGAAATTTCCGTGTTTTGTGTTGGCGCCGCAGTGTCCGAACGGGCAGACGTGGAGTGAGGTCAAGGGGTGGACGGGGCCGAGTGCGTATAGTGGGGAGCCTACGGAGGTGATGCGATTGGTGATGGGAGCGTTGGCGTTGACGATCAAGGAGCAGCCGGTGGATGGGGAGCGGATTTATGTGACGGGATTATCGATGGGCGGGTATGGGAGTTGGGATTTATT
>JBAWZW010000396.1:0-1976 GCA_037142835.1 Verrucomicrobiota bacterium | reverse complement strand
AAGGAGGAGATCGAGATAGGGGAGGGTGAGGGTGGCTGGGGTGGAGGGATTAGGGTGATCCCAATCGATGAAGCGGAGGGAATTATTGACGAGATTATTTTGGATGAGGGGATCTGGGGAATTGAGGAGGATGGTTTGGAAAACCATTTCGTCGGGGAGGAGGGAGAAGCGATGGTAGCGGAGGAAACTGGGGTGGGAGTCGATGAAGTGGAGGATGGTGGTGGCGGCGTGTGGGGGGAGGGACCACCATTGCCAGCCTGCGAAAGGGTGGAGGTTTGAGGGGAAGCGGCGTTTGAGGAAGTGGGAGGCGTTGGCGAGGCGGGTGAGGAGGCGGGAGAATTTTTGGCGGGAGCGTCGTTGGCGATTGCCGAAGTGAAAAGAGTGGATGCGATTGAGGCCGAGATCGGGCCAGAGATCGGGCCAGAGGGAGTGGGGGAGGGGCCAGAATTCGAGGAAGATTTTGTTGGGGTGGCGGGTGAAGAAGTGATGGATGTAGGGATTGGAGTGGAGGGGATAATCTTGGCCGCTGAGGAGAGTGATTTGGGTGAAGGGAATCGAGGAATTGAGGACAGAGCGGAGGGCATCGATGGTGGCGCGGACGATCCCGAGTTGGCCCCAGGAACCTTGGTGGGCGGGGGTGAAGTGGAGATTGGGGAGATGAGCGAGGGCTTGATGGAAAGGGGCAGGAGGGGTGGAGAGATCGAGGTGGATGAAGAAATGGGAGAGGCCATCGTTGAGGGAGGAGACGAGGCGGGCGAGTTGAGCTGGGAGGTGATGAGCGAGGAGAATGTAGGCTTTATTCAGGGAGAGAGGGAGTTAGGGGTGAAGGGCGCGGTGGCAGGCTTTGCGGAAGGCATTGGGGAGGAGTCGGAGGAGGGAGCGGAGACCGAGATGGGAGGGGTTGAGGGAGCGGACTTCGTCGCGGAGCTGGGAGATTTGGGTGGAGGCGATGAGGAAAGAATTGGGGTGAACGCGGGAGAGAGAATGGGGGTGGGTGAGAGCGGCGAGTTTTTGGAGAGAAGGAAGAGAGGGGAGGAAAGCTTTTTTGACGAAGAGGAGGATATTTTGGGCATACCAGCGTTCGACGAGAGGGTTTTGCCAGACGGCATCGCGGAGGAAATCGATGGGGACAAAGTCATGGGAGGCGAAGAGAGCGGCCCAATAATCGGGCCATTGTTCGTTGAGATGATGGGTACCGCCTTGGTGGGGAATGGCGGCGGAGAAGAGGACGACTGGGGAGAGAGCGGTGAGGAAAGCGATGAAGTGGGGGGCGGCGGAAGGGGGGAGATGTTCGGCGACTTCGAGGGAGAGGGTGAGATCGTAGGAGAGTGGCCAGGGTGGAGGGGAAGAGAGATCGGTGGGGTGGAAGGAAGCGGGATCGATTTCGAGAGCGGAGCGGTCGACATAATCGCCATCGAAACCGGTCACGGAGATGGGGGCGAGACTTTGGAAGACGCGGAGCCAGGAGCCGGTGCCGCAGCCGACATCGGCGACCGAGGAGCAGGAGGGGAGGTGGGAGAGGAGGAGGGGGGCGATGACTTCGGCGGAGGAGCGGGAGCCGGCGCGGATATGGTCAAAGAAAGTGGAGGAGTAAGGGGATGGGGAAGGAGGAGAGGAGTTCATGGCAAGGTGGAGAAAGACCATTTTGGTTGGAGAAAAATGGCACCGTGATTGGCGAAGGGGAGTTGACCGGAGCCGTAGACATCGGCTTCGTCGATGGAGAAGTGGAGGTAATCGGAGAGGAGATCGAGATCAACGGGGCCATCGCCGAGCCAGAGATCGATGGAGTAAGAGCCTTGGAGGAGAGGGAGTTCTGGGAGGGAGCAGGTGATCGTGCCTGAGGTGGAGGAAGGGGAGGGGTGGAAGCCGGTCATGCGCATATTGACACTGGCGACCGTACCGAAGGAGTGATGTTTGATGACCACGCCGAGGATGGGGTGGCGGATGGGAGTGGAGGGTGGGGATTGGTAGGAGAG
>JBAWZW010000395.1:0-1990 GCA_037142835.1 Verrucomicrobiota bacterium | reverse complement strand
TTTCCGCCCTCACCCTTTTCACCCCATCCTCCCCCACCGATCACGCCAATCTCCGCCGTCGCCCCATCTCCGATATCTGGCGCCCCGGCCCCCTCAAAACACGCCTCCTCACCTCCCTCACCTACGCCCCCATCCTCCCTCTCACCGGCTTCCTCCTCATCGGTCTCACCCTCCTCATCCGCCAAATCTTCCAAGGCAACTTCCAACTCCTCTCCCCACCCTTCCTCCTCCTCCTCTGCGTCGGCTCCTCTCTCACCACTTTCCCCCAGTTCTTCCTCTTCCGCCCCGACGGCCCTCACCTCTCCGAATTCATGACCGGCTACCTCGTCACCCTCGCCGCGGGCCTCGCCTTACTCTGGCCCAAATCCCCCAAATGGTCTCACCCCTCTTTCCTCATCGCCATCGCCGCCCTCACCTTCTCCGTCCTCCATCTCTCCGCCTACGCCGCCTACGCGCTCCAATCCCCCTCCACCGGCACGATCGCCGCCAGATCACACGCCACCACCCTTTTCTCCGCAGAAAATGGCGTCAAAATCCAGTGCTCAAAACGCCAAGCCCTCTCCCTCTCCACGGTCCGCGATGCCGTCCTCTCCCACTCTCAACCAGGCGATTTCCTCATCTGCTTCCCCTACATGCCTGGCTACAATCTCCTCACCAATCGCCCCACCTACCTCCACAGCATCTACATCAATAACGCCACCGCTTCCCCCTCCTGGGCCACCAACACCATCCAGGAATTCATCGACCATCGCCCCCCAGTGATCGTCATCGATCACCGCGCCGTCAACGGCACCGATGCCTCCCGCTTCTCCCGCTGGGCTCTTCCCGTCTACGAATACATCCAAATCCATTACACCAAAGTCGCCCAAGTCAAATCCCCCCAAGAGTTTATCGAAGTCTTCTCCCTCTCCCCATCACCCATCACCCCTCCCCCCATCCCTTAATCTCTCTTCCCTATGAAATCACGCAAAGCCATCATCCTCGCCGGCGGCGCCGGTAGCCGACTCCACCCCCTCACCCGCGTCGCCTGCAAACAACTCCTCCCCGTCTACGATAAACCGATGATCTATTACCCCCTCGCCACGCTCATGCTCGGCGGGATTCGCGAAATCCTCATCATCTCCACCCCCAAAGACTTACCCCAATTCCAAAACCTCTTCGGCGATGGCTCCTCCCTCGGTATCCACTTCGAATACGCCGAACAACCCCGCCCCGCTGGCATCGCCCAAGCCTTCCTCATCGGCGAAAAATTCATCGGCCAAGATCCCGTCACCCTGATCCTCGGTGACAACATCTTCTACGGAAAACTCGACTTCTTTCGCCACGCCCTCGACTTCGTCGAATCCTCCGCCGGTGCCTGCATCTTCGGCTACCAAGTCAAAGATCCCGAACGCTACGGCGTCGTCGAATTCTCCCCCACTGGCCAAGCCCTCTCCCTCGAAGAAAAACCTTCCCACCCCAAAAGCCAATTCGCCGTCCCCGGCCTCTACGTCTACGATTCTCAAGTCGTCGATATCTGCCGCCATCTCCAACCCAGCCCCCGAGGCGAACTCGAAATCACCGACGTCAATCGCCAATACCTCCTCCGCAATCAACTCCACGTCCGCGTCCTCACCCGCGGCATGGCCTGGCTCGATACCGGTACCCAATCCAGTCTCCTCGAAGCCAGTAACTACATCGCCGCTATCCAAAATCGCCAAGGCCTCATGATCGCTAATCTCGAAGAAATCGCTTTCCGCCAAGGCTTTATCGATCGCTCAGGCCTCCAATCTGCCATCCATCATCTCCCCAAAAATGAATACCGCGATTACCTCCAAATCATCCACGATGAAGCCTCCGCCTAACCGCCCCCACCCTTCACCCTTCACCACCCCGCCATCTCCACCCTAAGCTCTCCGCGCCTCACCGATCTTCCCTACGAATGGTCTCACCATCCTCAACCGCTGCCGCTGCCACCCTCTCCCTCCTCCTCTTTTTCCTATCCCCATCC
>JBAWZW010000394.1:0-1992 GCA_037142835.1 Verrucomicrobiota bacterium | reverse complement strand
CTTGAGGCTTGCCATATTGGTCAAATCCATTGTCTGGTGCAACAGTTTCTACTTTGTTACCTTCAACTTTTTCTAAACGACCCATTAAGTCTTTAAATTGGTCTTGAGTGAGTGTTACTGTGCTTTCTTTCTCTTTAGTCTTCGTTGCTTCTTCTTGATTGTTAATATTGACATTGTTATTTACCTTTGCTAATCTTGCGTTTTTCATTTTAATTCCAAATGCTTTTCTTTCTTCTTCAGTCATCTTTCGTCTAGCCATTACATACTCCCATCTTAAATGTTAAATTTATTTTAGAGTTTTTGTATTTATGATTTTACTTTAGCATTTTAAGTGATATTATGAAAACAGTTAATGAGAAAGGACTGTTCATACAGGTTTGAGTATCGCTTGAGCGGTGAAGCTCTAATCTCTTAACTAAGATAAAAACTAAATAAAAGGAGGCTATATGCCATCAAGAAATGAATTAAACTTACGAGCATTTGCTATGGGATTTGATCCTACTTCAATTGCTAACGATTCAAAGTTAGAACAAAAAGTTTTATGGTTAGAAAAAAACCAAACAGCTGCTGCAGTTACTGCAACATCGCCAACAACAACATTAACTAGCTCTGGTACATTTACTACAGCTGATACAATTACAATCGGTGGTATTACTTATACTATGAGAACAGCCTTAACTACCCCTCAGGCAGCTAATGAAGTCTTAATTGGTGCTGCTGCAACTAACTCACTAGATAACATCAAAGATGCTGTAAATGGTACTGTAGTATCAGGTGCAGTTGGAACAATTTATTCTAGCCCCACTAAAAGGAATCCTTTAGTTACTGCTGGTGTAAAAACTGCTACAACTCTAGTATTTACTACTACTGATACAAATGTTGGTGGTTCAACTGCTACAACTAAGTCTGCTGCAAACTTCGCCTTCACAGGTGCTACAATGTCTGCTGGTACTCTTGGTGCAGTTCTTGTAACTAACACTAACTCTGGAAACAGGGATATACTTGCTGGTGTTTCAGGTGATGCAAACGTAAGTCTTTAATAATTAATATATAGAAAGTGAGATTTTAAAATGAATAATGGTCAAATAACTCCAGGAACAAACAAATACAGTTTTTCTCAAGCAAAAAGTGAAGCAATCGGTGGACGTGCTTTACCTGCTATAGACAATGCTGCAACAAATGATGGATTGGCTTTTAGCCAAGCTAAAATTGAATCAATCGGTGGACGTGCATTACCTATGCCAGACCAAGGTGCTAGCACTCTTGATGGAAACAATAATTCATTAAACGTAGATACTCAAGGTAAATTCCCTAACTAAGAAAGGTTAAAATTATGGATAATCCAAGTGATATAGAAGAACAGGGTGGAGCAGCTTCAATCTATCAGGGATATAATTTAGTTGATCCACATGTTGTAGCAATGCAAAGTGGAGATACTGATATGGCTAGTGGTTTAGGTACAATGCCAACTACACCTAATCCTTATGTTGGAATGAATAAACCTTCTAATACTTCTAACTTTGTTATTACTGAAGGTAGCAACAATAGCTTCACATATAATGATGGTAATAATGTTGAAAGCCCAACGGCTTCAGAATAAACCCTAGATATGGTGTAGCTACATATGTGGCTACACTACATGTGCTGTTGTAAATTCTACCCTCTTGACAAGCCTATTTTTGTGATAAGATGTTAGCATCTCAGTCCCCTTTAGGGGACGTAGGGGTAAGATGGGGGTGGCGTGAGGTTGTAAGGTAAGTAACTTTTATCTTATGATCTTTTTTATTTTACTCTCTATTTTTTCCTCATGGCATATATTAGACACTCACAATCATTCACTTCGTTCTCTATTACTATGAAGAGTATAAATATTTTTTTAACAGGGGTCAACAGGGGGGTATATATTCTCTAGCTAGTACCTAGTAATTCTTTAGATTGCTTTTTTACCTTAGCTGGTTACTAGTTACTAGTTACTAAGTAGTAATAATAATC
>JBAWZW010000393.1:0-1998 GCA_037142835.1 Verrucomicrobiota bacterium | reverse complement strand
CCTCTCTTTTCCCCCGCTCTCCCCTTTCAAAATCTCCCTCATTCTCGCCTACCTCGCCGCTTTCCTCCTCATGTTTCTCCTCCTCGTTTTTCCAGAATGGTTCCAACAGTTTAACCCTCCACCCCTCCCCCCAGACTTCGCCGGCAAAAGCCTCCCCATCCGCGCCCTCATGTCGCTTTCCCTCCTCGCCATCCCCTTTCTTCTCTCTTTTTTTCCTCTCTACGCCACCCTCCGAGGGGTCAAAATTTATGAGCAATTTGTCGAAGGCGCCAAAGAAGCTTGGCTCACCGCCCAACGCACCATCCCCTACCTCGTCGCCATGCTCGTCGCCATCGGCATGCTCCAAAAAGCCGGCGTCATCGGCCTCCTCTCCTCCTCTCTTTCCCCCATCCTCTCCGCCCTCGGGTTCCCCGCCGATCTCCTCCCCATGGTCCTCATGCGCCCCCTCAGCGGCAGCGCCACCAATGGCCTCTTCGTCGAAGTCGTTCAACGCCTCCATGATCCCGATGGCTTCATCAGTCGCCTCGCAGGAACCATCTACGGAAGCACCGAAACCACTTTCTATGTCCTCACCGTTTACTTCGGGAGCGTCTCCATCCGACGCACCAGACACGCCATCGCCGTCGGTCTCTTCGCCGATTCCGTCGCCGTCGTCGCCTCAGTCATCCTCTGCCACGCCTTCTTCCAATAAACCTCCACCCCGATTCCCTCCACCTTCAAACCAAAGCACCACTCACCCCGCCTCCACCCCCCTCGCCTATTTCAATGGAGTCGCCCGATTCGGAATCAAATCACTCTTCCCCACAATCGCTTGCCCCTCTTCCCCAAGCAAAAAATCAATGACCTTTTTCTTCACCCCCACTGGTTTCTCCCCCACCACCACCAGCGCCGGACGCGCCAACGGATACTTCCCCCCAAGCACATTCTCCTCCGTCGGAAAGACCTCCACCCCTTTCTCATCCTTAATCGCCAACCCATGGACCTTTTTCCCATCAATCCAGTTAATCTGCGCCATCGCCATCGATCCCGAATTAAACTGCACAGTGTTCCGCGCGTCTTCCCCATCCACGGTAATCGGAAATTTCCCCAACGGAACCTGCCTCACTTCCTTGTAAATCCATGTAAAAACTAACTCCCATATCCCCCGACCTCGCTCAGTATTATAAAACTTAATCGGCAAATCTCCTCCACCCAATTCCTTCCAATTCAATATCTTCCCCTCATAAATCGCTTGCAACTGCGCCTTGGTCAACGATCTCACCCCACTCTTCCAAACATCGTCAGACACAATCAACGCCACCGCCTGCGTCCCAATCTGAAACTCCTTGAATTCCCTCTCCGGAAATCGCGCCCGATCTATCCCCGTCAATGCCCGCATCGTTAACGCAAACGAAACTTCCTCATCCCCCAACATCGCCACCGCCACCGCACTGCTCCCCTCCACCCCCACTTTAATCTCAATCCCCCTCGCCCGAAGCACTGGCGCCACCGCGATCATCACATGCGCCACCACTGGCGATCCCTGCATCTTTAATGTCTCCGCCACCCCAGAACTCCCCAAAAGACTCGCCGCCACCAACCACCCATATCTATTCCCCCAACCAGAAAAAAAATTGCCTTTCATTAATGTGTATTCCCGTAAATTTCCCCGCACCTTAACCCATCCCGCATCCTTTCTCAAACTCCCTTTTCCACCCCATCAACACTTTCATCACCCCTCCCCAACTCCATTCCGGGCACACCGAAATCCCACATCCAACCACACCGAGTTCGGCCTCGCCTTCCTCCGCGCACTCGGACGATACCCCGCCCCATTCGTCCCACTACTCAAATAAGATCCCCCACGAATCACCCGCTTCCCCACCTCAGGCTCATTCCGATCCTCCCCCTTCACCGGTCCCATCGGATCCGCATGCGGACTCCCCGTGTAATACTCACTCCCATACCAATCCCCACACCATTCTGCCGCGTTCCCCGCCATATCCAATAACCCATAAG
>JBAWZW010000392.1:0-1999 GCA_037142835.1 Verrucomicrobiota bacterium | reverse complement strand
ACCAAAAACCGCCAGCCCGCCCGGATTCCCGACGGACTGAGATAGACCAGCATATACCCCTGCGCCTCGGGCGGCGAACCAGGGATCTCCTGCGTAAAACCTGAAAGTATATCGAGTGTCAGTGTCGCCACCGTGCTGTATCCGACACCCCCAACGCTCGTCCCCTTTACCCGGTAGTAATACGTGGCTCCTTGGATCAGGCCGCTGAGGGTCGCACTCACCGCCACCGGCGCGCTGCCATTCACCGTTGGGGGCGTCGCGCCAACACTGCTCGGAAAATGAACCCCGTCGGTCCCATACTCAAAGCTCACCGAGGTCAGCGCTCCCAGCGCATTGACCGAACCGTTCAACTGCGCGCTTTGCGAGGTGACTAAAGTCGCCGGTCCCACCGTTGCCAGCGGGTCGGTCAACGTCGTAAAACTTTGCGTCCCGCTCACCGGGGTTCCGCCCGCGTTGGTGGCCTTCACCCGGTAGTAATACGTCGTCCCCTTGATTAAGCCGGCCACGTTGATACTTACCAAGACGTTGAGATTGCCCGTCACCGCCCCAGGCACTGATACCAAAGTGGATGCCGAGAAGTTAACGTCCTCGCTCCATTCAAAGCTCACTGCCGCCGGGTAGTTGCGCGCATTAACCGCTCCGTTGAAAGTCGCGCTCGTAGGAAGAATGTTACTCGCTGGGAGCGATACGACCAAGGGTGCCGCAAGCGTCGAAAAACTTTGCACCGCGCTTACGGTGGTACCCGCACTGTTTATCGCCCGGAAACGGTAGTAGTAGGTCGTGCCGGGACTCAGGCCGTCCAATGTCGTACCAACCAGTTTCGTCTGATAGCCCGTGATGTCCACCGCCACCGGCACACTGTTCGGAAAGTTGATGCCGTCGCCTCCGTATTCCATGGTAGCGGCAGTCGAAAAGCCTGCGGCGTTCAGTTTTGCGGTTACGATCGCACTGGTCGTGTTCTGGACCTGTGGATCAACCGTCATGAGAAGAGGCGCACCCGAAGAAATGAACCGGTAAATCGCTCCCTGAGGCCCTGAGACCGTTCCATAGAGAGCGTGATCGCTACCTTCGACCAGTCCAGAGCGTGGACTCGAGTCCGGAGCCGTGAATTCCAACAGGGTGGTCAACGCCCCATTGGTTGCCATCCTGAAGACCGTTCCGAAATCTTCACCCCCACCCCCGAGAGTCGTGCCGTAGAAGTTCCCGTCGGCGCTGCCCTGCATCAGTCTGGCTTGCGGACTACTTCCCTTGGCCCCTCCACCCGTGCCAGTGAATTCCACCAAGGTGCTCCGCACCCCGGCGGACGTCATTTTGAACACGGTCCCGAGATCGACGAGTCCCCCTTTGGAGGTGGTGCCGTAGAAGCTGTCATCGGGAGACATCCCCTGCAGGAGGGCGCTTTTTGGACGGCTCCCCGTTGCGGTTCCGCCGATTCCCGTAAATTCCACCAACGTGGTAAAATCTCTGGCAGGGGTCAACTTGAACACCGTGCCAAAATTCCCGGTTCCGCCGAGCGACGTCGTTCCATAGAAATTCCCATCACGCCCCTCAACCAACTGGCCCTGAGGTTCCCGCCCCTTGGAACTTCCATCGAGGCCGGTGAATTCGACCAAGGTGGTAAAAACTCCAGTAGGCGTCATCTTGAAGACGGTGCCGAAGTCATTGTCACCCCCCCCGGCGGAGGTCGTGCCATAGAAATTTCCATCGCTGCCCCTCACCAGTGCCGCATACGGGTAGCTACCTTTCTTGCCTCCTCCCACGCCGGTAAACTCCACCAAGGTCGTCATCACCCCGGCGGCTGTAACCATGAACACCGTGCCAAGGTCGTCGGCTCCGCCAAAGGTGGTCGTCCCGTAGAAATTTCCGTCGCCGCCCTGGATCAATCCTCCTTGTGGGTAGCTCCCCATGCTGCTGCCTCCTGTGCCGGTAAATTCCATCAGGGTGCTGAATATCCCTGCGCTGGTCATCCTGAATACCGTCCCGAAACCGCTGCCCCCCC
>JBAWZW010000391.1:0-2019 GCA_037142835.1 Verrucomicrobiota bacterium | reverse complement strand
CTTCTATACCTCCAATCACTCCAAAACCGACTACAATTGCCCCCTCAAACCTTCCGAAATCTGGGACGGTTCCCACTACAAAAATCGCCCCCCTAATCAACCCTTCTTCAGTGTCTTTAATCACGAGGTCACCCACGAAAGTTGCCTCTTCCCCACCAAAGAAATCCCCACGGTCGATCCCGCCAAAATCTCCGTCCCCCCCTACCAACCCGATACCCCAGAAATCCGCGCCGATTGGGCCCGCTACTATTCCCATATCGCCCAACTCGATTCCCAAATCGCCGCCAAACTCCAAGAACTCGCCACCGCTGGTCTCGCCGAAGATACGATCATCTTCTACTACTCCGATAACGGCGGCGTCCTCCCCAGAAGCAAACGCTTCCTCCACGAAAGCGGCACCCACGTCCCCCTGATCGTCTATTACCCCCCAAAATGGCAACACCTCGCACCCGCTCCCCCAGGCTCCCGCATCAAAGATCCCGTCCACTTCATCGACTTCGCCCCCACGGTCCTCTCTCTCCTCGGGATCCCCATCCCCGCCTATTTCCAAGGCCATCCCTTCGCCGGCCCCGCCAAATCTCCCCCCCAACCCTTCGTCTTCTGTATGCGCGATCGCATGGACGAATCCTTCGATACCATCCGCTCCGTCGCCGATTCCCGCTACCTCTACATCCATAACTATCGCCCCGATCGACCCTACGTCCCCTTCCTCCATTACATGTTCCAAGCCAGAGGTTACCAGTCCTGGGCGCGCCTCGCCCAAGCCAACCAACTCACCCCCGCCACCGCCATGTTCTGGGGCGAAAAACCTCCCGAAGAACTCTACGATTCCCTCACCGATCCCCACAATATTCACAACCTCGCCACCGACCCCGCTCAACTCGAAAATCTCCAACGCTTCCGCCAAGCCCTCGAAGAGCGCGTCATCGCCAATTGCGATAACGGCTTCCTCCCCGAAGGCTCTCCCCTCGAAGGCTTTGCCAATTCCCACGCCCCAAACGCTTACCCCATCCAACGCGTCTTCGCCCTCGCCAATCTCGCCTCCCAACGGCTCCCCGCCAATCTCCCCACTTTCATCCAATCCCTCTCCGATCCCTCCGAACCCATCCGCTGGTGGGCCGCCCAAGGCTGCGCCATCCTCGGTCCCCTCGCCACCCCAGCCAAATCCGCCCTCCTCTCCGCCCTCCACGATCCCTCCCCAGCTGTCCAAATCGCCGCCGCCGAATCCCTCGCCCGACTCGGCCTCCTCGAACCATCCCTCCCCATCCTCGCCCTCTGGGCCACCCAATCCGCCCACCACCAAAGGCGAAAATTACCCCTCCAGAATCCTCTCCCGCGTCGTCGATCTCCTCGAAAAGAAAGCCACCCCGCTCGCCTACCCCACCCCCATTCCCACTCCCTAATCCCTCACTTTCCTCTCCCTTTCTCCACCCTTCACCCTCATCCTCCACCTCCAAACTTCACCTCTCTCTCACCGCTCCACCTCATCCTCAATGCCTTTCCAGCTCCGCCCCTGGCTCCAACTCCTCCGCGCCCCCAATCTCTTCACTGTCCCCGGCGACCCCTTCGTCGGCTTCCTCCTCGCCTCCTATGGCTTCTTTTCCCTCTCCGTCTTCTCCGCCATCGCCGCCGCCCTCTGCTTCTACTCCGCTGGCCTCATCGATAACGACTTAGCCGATCTCCACGAAGATCTCACCGATCGCCCCCTCCGACCTCTCCCCAGTAACGCCATCTCCCCCACCGCCGCTCGACTCGCCCGCGCCGCTTTCCTCACCCTCGGCTTCCTCTTCACCGCACCCCTCGGCGTCCCCTCCCTCATCACCGCCGCTCTCCTCGCCCTTTCCCTCTTCCTCTATAATCACTCCACAAAATCCCTCCCCATCATCGGCGCCCTGAACATGGGCGCCTGCCGCGGCCTCAGCCTCCTCCTCGGCGCCACCGCCGCACCCCACAGCGATCTCCTCCCCTCCCTCCTCCTCCACTTCCACTCCAATCCCCTCCTCATCGCCACTCTCACCC
>JBAWZW010000390.1:0-2022 GCA_037142835.1 Verrucomicrobiota bacterium | reverse complement strand
ATCTAGTAGAGGCAGTGAAGTGGGATCGGAAGGCGGCGGATCAGGGGCTTGCTAAGGCTCAGTTTAATCTCGGCAATGCCTACGACTCAGGCGAAGGCGTGGCGAAGGATCAAGTGGAGGGGGTGAAGTGGTGGCGGAAGGCGGCAAAGCAAGGGGATGCGAAGGCTCAGTTTAATCTCGGCAATGCCTACTACGAGGGCGAAGGTGTGGCGAAGGATGAGGTTGAGGCGGCAAAATGGTGGAGGAAGTCGGCGGAGAAAGGGACTGCGAAGGCTCAGATTAATCTCGGCAATGCCTACCGCAAAGGCAAAGGCGTGGCGAAGAATCAGGTAATAGCGGTGAAGTGGTATCGCAATGCGGCGGAGCAAGGGCATGCTGAGGCGCAGGGTAATCTCGGCATTGCCTACAACACCGGCGACGGCGTGGCGAAGGATCAAGTGGAAGGTTATGCTTGGAATAACCTCGCTGCGGTGACCTATGAACGCGCCAAGAAAAAGCGAACGGAGCTCGAAAAAACGATGACCGCTCAGCAAGTCGCCGCTGGTCAAAAGCGGTCCGCTGAGTTGAGCGCTTCGATTGAGGCGAATAAAGCGAAGAGGTAGCTAACCGCCAAGAAAAACGTCGCTCACCCTTTCGGATGAGCGACGACCCAAAAACGGGAGGCGACCAAGCCCCCCATCCAACAACAAAGTTTACTTGTCCGAGAATCCCGCGTTGCCGAACTCGGGGCGGCGGGACGTGGCGAACGCGGGGTTGTCTTTCGCCGCCAATGGAATTTTCAAGCGGGCGACCTCGGCGGCTAGTTTGTCCTCTTCATCAAGTCGGGCATCGATGAACTCGACCTCGCGATAATTTGCCAAAACCAGCGCGACAGTTCCGGGAAGATGGCACCGATCCCCCTTGGCGAGGCGGTTCCCCCGATACGCGAAATCAGCGAGGGCTAAGACCTCCCAACTGCCATAACGGGCGACCGATTTCTCGTGGCTCATAAAGCCGGACAGCAGTTCAATGACTCCCGTTTGGATGGCTCGGGGGAGGCGGGGAGCGGGGCGTTTTGATGCGGGAATGATTGGAGATAAAGGGCCGTGGTTTTTCATAGGATGGGAAGGTTAAAAATTTACTGCACGGCGCTGTCCAAGTTGCGAACTGCAGTCGTCGGGCGCAGGTTGCCAACGTCGGCCAAAGCATTGATCACGAGGTTGATACGACCCCAGGCAGGGGTCGCAGCCTACCGAGGAAAGCAGATCAAGAACCAAGCAGATCAAGAGACGGGACAGTTTTCACCCTCACCAATCCTTTTGGTAAAATGGGTAAACACCACCGGCGCAAGAACTCCGCCACGCTCAGCGTGACAATCTGCCAGCGCCGGGTCCGGCTGTTCTGGCAGTTCAGCCGGATGTTTCCCGCCTCATCGTAACCCAGCAGGCGTTGTTCGCTGATGGCGGTTTTCTGGACATAGCGGGCCAGATAGCGGACCGCCGTCTAACCCCGCCCCACGCCCCGCGCATCCACTACCCAAGCCCTCTGCCACACTTGTCGCCCAATCTGTGCGAGGTGCTGCGTCCCCTCCTCGGCATCGCGGGCCTCGATGAGCCGTCGCACGCGATTGCGAAACGCGGCCGCAAGTGCCTTAATGGGAAACAGATATAGATGCCAATAAAGGGACAGGTCATCTGTCATCCCGGTTTGATGAGGGGGGACGCCGTCCTAGCGGATGGCGTTCCCCACTCTGCCAGTTGTCAATCTTTGAATTGATCCAAGGCGGGCGACCATCTAGGCGTCTGTCTGCCCAACGTGGCGAGACATCACGTGGCCAACTGCATTTTCGTGAGCCAACAGTCCACCGCCGGGAGCAAGACGGCTTGATGCTCCTGCACTATTTGCGGCAAAGTCGCAGCGACCAAAGTCCCTACGCTCAGCCAACGAGGCCGTTTTGCCCATCGTCGCCCAAACCAGACTGAACAGGAGGGCCAGAACCCATCGTAGTCGGAGCAGGGAAGTGGTTTGGCCCATCATCCGATA
>JBAWZW010000389.1:0-2024 GCA_037142835.1 Verrucomicrobiota bacterium | reverse complement strand
ATTGCGGCATTTGTGGATGGGTTGCATGGGAGTAGTGTGGAGGTCTTTGAGATTGCGGATTTCAAGCAGCACGCCTTGGGTTCTGGGGCGGCGGCGAGTGCGATTGCTTATGTGCAGATTCGGTATCCGAGTGGGAAGACGAAGTGGGGAGCTGGGGTGGACACGAACATTGAGTTGGCGTCGATCAAGGCGATTTTGAGTGCGATGAACCGGTCGATTGGGTGAGGTCAGCGAGCCAAGACTGGTAAGTTTTGGGTTGGCGTCGGGCGAGGGCGGCGGAGAGGAGGCGGCGAATTTGGGACCAGATTTTGGGGTGATGGCGATCGACGGGGTGGATGGAGATGCGGAGGAGGGGATTGGTTTGGAGGCGACGGAAGAGGAAAGCGTTCCAGAGGAGGCTGATGGAGCGTCGGAGTGGGGAGCGGACGCTCCAGACGAGTGATTGGGAGTGGGTGGAATGATTGGTGGCGAGATTGAGGACGGAGCCGAGGCGAGTGGTATAAGAGATTGGGGTGGAGGGGAGAGCGGATTGGGCGAGGGGGCCGAGGAGCCAAGCTGGGGCGATGAAGCCTGTGGGGTGGAGGTGGAGTTTTTTGAAATCGGCTTGGGCTTGATGGAGGAGCGCTAGGGAATCGGCGTGGGAGAGGTCGAAGAATTCTCCTTCGTCGGCGGTGTAGATGCGGGTGGTCCATTTGGCGAGAAGACCTTCCCGAGGTTTGCGAGGTCGTTGATGATAATAGCCGTGGATGACGGGTTCGTGGCCGAGGGCGGTTTGGAGTTGGAGCCAGTGGGAGAAGTGAGGATTTTCGAGGAAGTGACCGGAGTGATGGTGATTGGGGATGACGAGGAGAGAGCAGTGGGGGACGCCGAGTGAGGCGAGTTCGGTGAGAATCGCGGCACAATCGTGATGGGTTTTGGGGGAGACATCGTGGAGAGAGACGACGAGCGAGGGCTCGTGCATGGGATTAGTTTTTGAAATCGGAATCTGGGAGTGGGAGATCGATTTCTTTGATCCAGGCGTTGCGGTAGCGGACATCGTGGCCTTCGCACTGGAGTTTGAGGCCACCGGGGAGGTCGGTGATGCCTTTGCCTCCTTGGTTGCCGCCATCGATGCCGGAATTGGGTCCGCCGTGGACTTGGTTGATGGAGATATTGGTGTGGACTTTTTGGCCGTTAAAAAACATCGAGACGAGGGGTTTTTCGACGAGGACGCCGTCTTTGAAGCGAGCGGCGCGGAAATTGATATCGTAGGCGTTCCACTTTCCCGTGCCGGCGTAAGCGTGGTAAGGGGAAGGGGTTTCGTTGATGACAGCGGCCATGCCGTGTTTGGTTTTGTCGCCATCGAGGACTTGGATTTCGAAGCGATTTTGCAAATAGACGCCGCTATTGCCGCCGGGTTTCATGACGAGGAATTCGATATGGAGGCGGAAATCGCGGTAGGCTTTTTTGGTGACGATATCGGCGGTGCCGTATTTTCCGCCGGCGGCGACGGGATCATCGGACATGAGGACCGAGCCTTGGTCGACGGGATCTTCGACGATTTTCCATTTGATGGGGAGAGCGGATTTGAAGCCTGGGCCCTGCCAATAAGTCCATTTTTCGTCGAGGAGCGAGCGGGAGCCATCGAGGATGACTTCGGCGCCGTCGAGGGGTTTGGCGTTGAGGCCGACATCGGCGTGGGAGAGTGAGGAGAGGAGGAGAGTGGAGATGAGGAGAGGCGAGAGAAATTGCATGATGAAGGATGGTAAAAAAGGTGGCAGGAGCAAGCGTGAATTAAGGTTGATCTGACGAGTGGGAAGTGGGGGGAGATTTATCCCAGAAAGTGGCGATGAAAAGGAAGAAAACGGCGATGGCGATGATACAGGGGAGGAGCCAGAATTGGGACCAAGGGTTCGAGAAGGAAGAGAGGAGGGGATTGGTGAGGGAGCTGACGAGAGTGGTGAAGTCAGTGACGGCGTAATTGAGGAAGTGTTGGAGGTGAGCGATGGCACCGAGGGGAGGGGATGGGGGTGCGGAGTTGGGGT
>JBAWZW010000388.1:0-2025 GCA_037142835.1 Verrucomicrobiota bacterium | reverse complement strand
CTCCTCACCCCCAACCACCAGTCGCCTCAAAGAAATCTATCGCATTCTCGCCCGCAAACTCCACCCAGATACTCGCGATACCCCCGAAACCCCCTCCCTCTGGTACGAAGTCCAAGACGCCTACCACGCCCAAGATCTCCCTCGTCTCGAAGTCCTTCTCACCAAGTCAAATCTCCAAACCAACCCCCTCAGCGAACTCTCCACTCTCGCAGAATTAAAAGCCCTCCTCCGGGACCTCCGCCGCTCTTTCAATCTCGTCCAATCCGACCTCCGTGAAGCCCAACGAACTCCCGCTTGGAACTTCTCCCACTGCTCCGACCTCCCAGCCCTCACCAAAAAAATCTGCTCCCAACTCGATCGCACCCTCCTCGACCACCAAGATCAACTCTCCGAAGCACTCTACATCATCAGTTCCTGGGGTCCCCCACCCAAATCACCCCAAAAAAAACCCCGAAAATCCCCGAAACCATAGCCCCTCCCCATGCCCCAACCTCTTCTCACCTCAATCTTCACTCCACTCCTCGCCACCCTCTGCCTCCTCCCCGCAACCGCACCCGCCACCGAAAAACTCTCCCCAACCGACCTCACCCAAATCCGCGAAGAACTCGGCGTCACCCCCTTCACCGCACCTTCCATCGGTCTCATCTTCACCGAACTCCAAGACCTCAAACCCTTCCCTTGGGAAAAAGTCTGGCGCCTTCCCCCAGAAACCACCCCCAAAAGTCGCGCGCGTCTCGCCCTCGCCATCGGTGCCTCTATCGCCGACGGCTTCCTCATCGTCACCGCCGAAAAATCCTCCAGCTTCGAACCCGTCGGCCGCTCCTTACTTAAACTCTCCAAAGGTCTCGGCGTCGGCGAACCCGTCACCAGACACTCCCAAAGCATCCTCGAAAAAGTCGCCCGCAAAAAATGGGACGCCGTCCGCACCGAACTCGTCCAAACCCAAACCGATGTCGAAGCCTCTTTGCTCTCTCTCAAAGACGAAGAAGTCGCTCACCTCGTCGCTCTCGGAGGCTGGCTTCGCGGTCTCGAAATCGCCACCGCCATCATCATCGATTCCTTCTCCCCAGAACGCGCCCAACGCATTGTCCAGCCAGAGTTAATCGGTTATTTTCTCTCCCGAACCCAGACCCTCAACCCCAGATTCAAAAGCACTCCACTCGGATCGCTCCTCGAAAAAAATCTCCGGGAAATCAAGCAAATCTCTTCACCCTCCCAATCCTCGAAACTCACCCTCTCCGACCTCATCCGGATTCACGATCTCTCCCATGCCATCAATATCCAAGTCACTCAGCCAGAACCATAAATGCCAATCTCCCCATCAAAGACCTCGCCTCCGCACCTGCCCATCTAGCCAAACTCCCCCACCACCCAAAAACCGCATCTCGGAAGACCCAATCTCTCACCGCGTCCACTCCCTGATCGCCGGCCCATTCCCTTCCCCCAAAACTCGCTCCCTCCCCCTCTCCTCATCACTTCCGACTCCGCCCTTCCGTCGCCAAGTTCAAAAGATATTGCTCCACCTGAAGCCCAAATTCTTCAGGGTATTTTTCCGATTGCGATTGCTCAATCACCGCTCGCTCGCGCGGGGGCAACGCCGCAAATGCCGCCTTCTTCGCCGCCGTCGCCCGCTTGGCCACGTCCACCCCTTCTCCAGCTCCACCAGGCTCATACTTCTCCGCCCCGCTCCCCGGTTGCCCAGGCGGTGGCGCTGACTTCGACGGCCCTTTCCCTGGCCCCTTCCCCGGCTTCGACCCCGGTTTCGATCCCGGAGGTCCTTCCCCAGGAGGTCCCTCTCCCGGAGGCCCCTCTCCCGGTCCCGGCGGACCTCCCGGTGCCGGTGGGCCTCCCGGTGCCGGCGGGCCTCCCGGTGCCGGTGGACCTCCTGGTGCCGGTGGACCTCCTGGTGCCGGTGGCGACCCTGCTGCAGTAATTCCCGACTGCGCCTCGGCCATCGCCGCTTGTGCCGCCGCCAGCGCCCCCCCCGCGGCCGCCGCCGCCGCCGCCGCAGCTGGCGCATCCGCC
>JBAWZW010000387.1:0-2040 GCA_037142835.1 Verrucomicrobiota bacterium | reverse complement strand
GGGCGCATCTCCGAAAGTTGCAAAAAAAGCTGGACTACAAATTTCTTTGAAAGTAAAAGGATGTCGTGCGATGGCCAATTGTAATTCAAGGACGTGAAGTGAGTGAAGGAGATGTTGGCTGGCTCTCAGGCTGGATCGGGGAGCACGCCGACTGGAGTCGGCGCAGGTTGGCGGGCGAGTTGTGTGTAATCTGGGATTGGCGCGACGGTAATGGACGTCTCAAGGATCTGGCCGCCCGCAGCTTTCTTCTCAAGATCGAGCAGCGTGGTTGGATTACGTTGCCGCCCTTGAGGGAAGCATATCGCAAGCCGAGGGCGGCCATTGGGTTGCCCGCCTGTGTTCCGCAGGAGGAGCGCGTGGAGGCGGAGTTTGGTGATGTGGGGCCAGCATGCCTAGATGTGGTGAAGGCCGGCACGGAGGCGTATCGGCGATGGGCGTATTATTTGGCGAACCACCATTATTTGGGACTTCGTGTGGTGGGGCAAAATGTCGGGTATTTGGCGACCGATCGCACCGGGAGGGAGGTGGCAGCCTTACTCTTTGGCGCTCCCGCATGGCGCAGTGCCGCCCGGGACGGCTATCTGAGTGAAAGGGGATTTTGTCGTGAGGCGGGCTTGGCCAGGATCGCTAATAACACGAGGTTCCTAATCTTTCCGTGGGTAAGGGTTCCGCATTTAGCTAGTCATCTCTTGGGGGCTGCAGCGCGGCGGATCAACCAAGATTGGCAGGAAAAATATGGGCAAAGCCTGGAATGGCTGGAGACCTTTGTGGAACGCGGACGCTTTGCCGGAACTTGTTACAAAGCGGCCAACTGGGTTCGTGTAGGCGGCACTCGTGGACGGGGTCGCCAAGACCGCAATCATGCGGTTTCCGTGCCCGAAAAGGATATCTGGCTCTTCCCTCTTAAATCATGAGCGCGACACTTTTGAAGATGGAGAAAGAAGTGCTCGAAGAGGGGCGAGAGTGGACACGAAAGCGGCTGGAGGAGCGGCTACAGGAAGCCGCCAACCAAATTCAACCCGTGTGTGCGCAAAGCGGGGTGCTGCTCAAACGACAGCAGCGGGCGAACTTTACGCTGATGACGGTCTCGGGCATCGTGACCATCGTCGCCATCCGGGGCTATTCAGGAGCGACGGAAAGCTGGCACTGCCCAGTGCGCGAGCAATGGGGCTTGGCCAAATGGGCGCGTCTGAGTCCGGAGTTCGAGCAGCGACTTGCCTATACAGGCGCCGTCTCGGGTTCCTATGAGAAAGCGGCCGAACTTTCAAAACGATGGGGTTCCCCAGTCAGCGACGACGCCATTCACGCTCTGACGCAACGGATTCCCGAAAACAATAAAGGAGTGCCTCTGCCTGCTGCTCCACCACCAAAGCCGCAGGAACCGAAGTTCAGCCTGGTCATCATGATCGACGGCTGGATGGTACGCCAACGGGGCGTGGACTGGGGCGCAAAGCCTGAACTCTCTTCTCAGGAAAGAGTCTCTTGGAAGGAGGTCAAAAGCGCGCTTGTTTACCGGCTCGAAGACCGGGCGGAAAACGCTGCCGGACGGGGCATACTCATCGAGAAAAAAGTCGTCGCCGTCGCGCCGGATACCGATGTCGTAACGCTCGGCGCAATGATTCAGGATCAGGCAACGCGCTCCGGCATGATCCGGGCCAAGGAGGTTTTCATCGTCGCCGACGGTGCCCTCTGGATCTGGAATCTGATCGACGATCGATTCCCAACGGCGACCAAAACTCTGGATTTTTATCACGGCAGCCAGCACCTCTGGAATCTCGCTCACCATCTTTACCCGGAGAACAAAAAAGAGGCTGAAACTTGGGTGGCTCCTCTTCTCCAACAACTGCGTCACAACCCGGAACATCGCGTAGTTCACACCCTTGAGCACTTGCTATCCAATCATCCCACCGACCCAATCACTCAGCGCGAGGTGAACTACTTCCAAAATCACCGTGAACACCTCAAATACGCAGACTTGGCCGCCAGAAACGCCCCAATTGGCTCCGGCTCAATGGAATCCGCCTGCAGCCAATTCCAAAA
>JBAWZW010000386.1:0-2041 GCA_037142835.1 Verrucomicrobiota bacterium | reverse complement strand
GACCAACGCTAATCCCCCCACCTCACCCCAAACACCGCCGAAACATCTCCACCGCCAACCCGTAACCCTGCTCCGCCAAGACAGGATTATATCGCAACCCCTCGTCCCGCATAAAGGCATGCGCCCCATTCACTTCGTGCCACTGAAAATATCTCCCCGATGCCTCCAAGGCCGCATGGATCTTTAATCTCCCCGCCAACGGAACGTGCGGATCCTGTCGACCCCAGACCATCAATAACTCCCCCTCAATTTCCCCAACCCGTGCCAAACTGTCGTCCTTCATCCCCAATCCCAATGTCCCCTCATCAAGGTCCGTCGCATAAAAACATCCCGTCGCCAAAATCTCCCGATTCATCGCCGCCCTCCACGCCAAATGACCCCCCAAACAAATTCCCATGGCCCCAATCCGCCCCGTCGATCCAGGATGCCCCTTCAAAAATTCCACCGCCGCCCTCGCATCCCCATCAAACGCCTCCACCGATTTCATCACCTTCAAAGCGTTCCCCCTCGCCGCTCCCTCACCATCGTATGCCAAGACCGTTCCCGCTTCCTCAAACTCATGGTAAACCTCCGGCACCGCCACCACAAACCCCTGCCCCGCAAACCACGACGCCATCCGCCGAATCGGTCCAGTCACCTGAAAAATCTCCGAGTACATCAGCAACCCAGGATATTTTCCCTCCCCACTCGGCCGAAAGACATGGGTCCGCATCGCCCCCGTTGGGGTCCCAATCTCAAAAATTTCTGGCTCCTTTAATGTCATACAATTCCCTTTATCCACCCACAACTCTCCCGACCACTCCCAAAAATCCAGCCTCTTTTTCTTTTCTCTAACCCTCATCCTTCCCCTCCACCTCTCTTGACGCACCCCTCCCCAACCGCTTATCCTCCGCCCTTATGCCAAAATTTGCCTTCGTCTTCGCGCTCGCGCTCCTCGGATGCCTCACCCCGCTCCCCCAGTCCGTGGCCGCCCTCATCTATCGCTCCTCCGAAGGCTGGTCCATCGAAGGCGATGACTCCCCAGTCGCCGGCTCCGCCGCCGAACAAATGCGCCGCGCCGAAAAATTCGAGGCCAATGGCGACCAAGCCGATGCCCTCAAAGCCTACAAAGCTCTCGTCAAACGCTACGGCCTTTCCTTCATCGCCCCCAAAGCCCAACGCAAAATCGGTCTCCTCCTCCAGCAAACCAACGACTTCGATAAAGCCTACGAAGCCTATAGCCTTTATCTCACCAAGTACCCGCAAGGGAGTGACTTCGACGCCGTAGTCGAACAAATGTTCACCATCGCCAAACTCTTCCTCGAAGGCCAAAAAAAGAAGGTCCTCGGCTTCCCCACCACCTCCTCCATGGCTCGCGCCCAAGCCATGTTCGAAGGCATCGTCAAAAATGCTCCCTTCAGTAAATACGCCGCACTCTCCCAATTCAACGTCGGCCAAACCCTCGAAAAACAGGGCAAGTTCCCCGAGGCCATCAAGGCCTACCAAACCGCCGCCAATAAATATCCCAACGACGCCATCGCCGCCGATGCCCTCTACCAAATTGGTTATGTCCGCCAAAAAGAAACCCGCGAGGGCTCCTATGATCGCTCTTCCGTCGCCAAAGCTCGCGAGTCCTTCGAAGATTTTGCCAACCGTTATCCCAACAGCGAAAAGGTCGCCCAAGCCAAAGAAAATATCAAAAGTCTCGAAGGCGGTTCCAGTAAAAGCATCCTCGAAATCGCCCGCTTCTACGACAAAACCAAACAACCCCGCGCCGCCGTTCTCTACTACAACGATGTCATCAAATCCCACCCCAGTTCTCCCGAAAGCGAAATCGCCAAAACCCGCATCGAAGAACTCAAACAACTCCTCGGCGAAGACGCCCTCCGCGCCGGCCCCGAACGCACCGAAACCGGTGCCCGCGCCGCCCTCCACCGCAAACTCCAAGCCAAGGTCGATACCGCTTCCCGACCAGACTACGTCGGCCCTCCCGTCGTCGTTCCCGAAGAAAAAATCGTCGCCGGTCCCGATAAACCAAAACTCCGCACCTCCCCCCTAAACC
>JBAWZW010000385.1:0-2075 GCA_037142835.1 Verrucomicrobiota bacterium | reverse complement strand
CCGCGTGCCGCGCACTGGGTCTGTGTCACATGGCGCTTCAAACCTCTTTTCTCCCTCACTTTCCCCGCACTTTGCAAGGCCGTGAGAGCAGTTTGTGTCCCGCCAATTTCTTTGCCAAAGTCCCTGATGCGCAGGCCAAACGCAAACCCATCTATCCGCCTGGCACACTGTTTTGGGCTTTCCTCTTCCATATGCTCAGCCATCGCCAGCGTCCGAAATTTACTGCGGCCCGGGAAACGAGAACCGCGAGCCCAGAAACGAAGGCCAAAAACTACCAACGGCTCACCCAACCGCGCTCCAAGCTTCAAGAAATTCCCCGCCATAAACGCTCCCACTCAGCGACTTAACCGAGTGCCGTTCGGGACTGCACAATAAAAAGAGATAAAGGGATGGGGTAGAATGGCACCCGCTGGGGCCTAGGGCTCGCTTTGCCCCACGCTGTTTGATAAACGAACGGTCTCGCAGTCCGGTGCAGAACCTGCCCCCCACGACCACGGGTTCTCCTTTCAAGCCGCAACCAGCGACCTCCCAGCGCGTTAACGCCATTGATTCCCATCCCTCCCACCCCGGCCCGCCATCGACTCTCCCCCAAAATCCCCTCACCCTTCACCCAGATTCTCTCCATGCTCATCCTTTCTCCACCTCGCTAAACATTTCTCATTTGTTTTTCCTCGCTCGTGGGTATCGTCCCTGCTCTTTCCTTTCCACTTATGCTACAGGATAACCCCATCTGGCAAACCCTCACCGCCCGCCTCCATATCATCGTTGCCACCTTGGCGACGATGCTCTTCACCGTCTTCCTAGCTGTGGCGGTGGGCAACGGAGAGATGAACCAAGTCGCCGTCGCTTCCATGGCAATCGTCGCCATCGGCCTCGTCTTGATGCTCGGGGACAAATACTGGCTGCTCATTCCCTTCTCCTATTCCACAGGACTCCCCGCCTTTCCCATCGGAGGTCGACTCCTCGAACTCCCCGAAATTGTCGGCGTCCTTTGTACCTTCACCTTTATTCTCCGCCTCGCCCTCAAACGCCAAAAACTCGCCATCTTTCGCCGCGAACACGCTCCCATCTTAATTTACGCGGGTTGGGTCGCCTTCATCTTCCTCCTCCACCCCGTCAGCTTTAGCGCCCTCGGCAGCTCCGGCGTCGGCCTCGGCGGGGCGCGGTTTTATGCCAAAATCATCCTCGCCCTCGCTTCGTTTCTGGTCATGGCCAACCAAGACCTCAAGGAAAAGGACTGCAAAATCATCATCATCCTCACCCTCATCGGCAGTGCCCTAAACACCATCTACCAGATCAGCCTCTACTTCATCCCCAGTCTTTTCGGGATGTATGTCGACATGAGTGTCGATCCCGATTCTTTCTACACTTGGCACCAAATGCTCGCCACTGTGCCGATTCTCCTCATCAGCCTCGCTTTCTCTCGCTATAAAGCCTCGGAGTTACTCAGCTCCAGTCGCCTCTGGATGCCCGTTGGCCTCTTCCTCTGTGTGATTCTCATCGCCCTCAGTGGCAAACGCGCCCTCCTCGCCTCCATCCCCCAGATCGCCATCCTCGCCGCCCTCCTCCGCCGGGAATGGGGCCTCTTCCTCCTCTCCTTCGTCGCAGTCCTCTTTGGCTCGGCGGTCATCATCCTCGGCCATGGAGAAATGTTTCACCTCCCCCTCACCGTGCAACGCGCCTTCTCCGCCCTCCCCGCCCAATGGGATCCCGAAATCGAATCCATGGAAGGCGGCGTCGACCCCTTCCGCGCCGAACTCCGCCGCCAAGCCCTCCTCAAAATCGAAGATCACCCTTGGGTCGGCGAGGGCTACCAAATCGATCTCAGCCTCGCCGTCGCCCTCTCCAACCAGTATCTGACCCGAGGAGGCGACATCGAAATCCAATGCGCCCCCTTCGCCCTCGGCTCCGCTTGGCATAATACTTGGCTCGGTTACGCCGCCGACTTCGGCATTCCCCTCTCCGTGATCGTCGCTCTCCTCTATTACTCCATGATCCGCAATTCCTACCTCCTCGCTCGCACCCTCCCTCACGGCACGATGCGCTCCACCCTCGCCGTCTATCTCTTTATCACC
>JBAWZW010000384.1:0-2079 GCA_037142835.1 Verrucomicrobiota bacterium | reverse complement strand
GCATTCGTCTCCGCCACCCACAGGCGACCCATCGCGTCGAAGCTCATGGAAATCGGCTTCCCGATCTCCGGCTCCGCCGCCACCAACTGCACGGCAAACCCTTCCGGCACGACAAAGGATTTCAATTCATCCGCCGGGCTGAGCCAAGGAGTCGAACGCACCATTTCATCGAAGACATCCGCGCCATGCACGGTGATGGCGGCGACTAGAAAAGTAAGGACGTAGATGCGGATTTTCATGGATATGCGCGCGTGTTTATCGGCGTCTCGTAGGGAATTGACAAGGAGCGGCGACATTCCTGTCGCCGTTCCCTGCGCATTGCGGTCTGGTGATTTCTGTGACGGGTGTCGCCGTGGCGGTGTTTATCGGCACAGAAAAGGCGGGACGCCTTGCAGCGTCCCGCCTGAATTTTCTGACAGCAAGAATGGTTTCTACGCTCTACGACGGCGCAGACCGAGCAGCATACCTAGACCGCCAAGCAGCGAAATTGCAGTGCCGGGTTCTGGAACTGGAGTGACGATCTGAATTGCTGAAAGGGTGGTTCTGGACTGTGGATTTACTTGAACAGGACTCTGGCCATTGAAGTAAAAGGTTTCCGTTCCGGCCAGCGGACCACTTGTTTCAAGAACAAGTTGCGTCCTGATTTGTTGGCCTGCCCAAACGGTCCACGAATGCACCCCTGTATCTGGGGTAGTCTCCGTAGCCCAATGCAAACCAATACCAATCCACGCTCCTAGTGCTGCCACCTGAGAGCCCGCAGGAATTCCCGTCAATTTGAACTGGGCGTAGTTATTATCGTTGCCGGCGATACCGGATAGGTTGGCGAAGCCAGCATCACCAAGCACGCAGGTATATGGGTCTGAAAGGCCATTGAAAGGGTAGGACGACCCTTGCGTTGAGTTATAAACACCAACATTTGGGCCGAAATTGGTATTATTGCTTTGGGTGGCATTCGTTTGAGTCCAAGTCAACTCCAGGCCTGTAACCGGTGCTCCTAAAGAGTTGATGAAACTGGTTTGGGAAGCAGCCCCGGTAGTCCATTGATTCCAGTTGGTCGCCTGTGGAAAATAGGCGTCAGCAGGATTTGACACAAGGGTCGCACCGAAGCCGATGCTGATTGTGTCCGCTTGAGTTGCCGCCGTTAGGACCAGCAGGCATGCTGCCGCTAGTGATTTTGTTTTGGACCCGCTTTGCGGGAGATTGGTGGTGGTTTGTGTGTTCATGGGATTTTTTAGAGGGGGGAATTATTGTGTGTGTTTTACTAACGGAAACCTGTGTTCCACTGGGTAGGGAGATTTAACACCAGAAGAAACTGCTTCCGACTGGAGGCACACTAATAATTCCGGGCTGCGGCAGTAAAGGGAAAATTTGGATTATTTTTAGTCGGCCAACGTGCGCATGGTGAATGCGGGGACACGCGAATATCGGCTGAAGGTGTTTTTGACGACCCTCGCCCGCTCATTCATGGGCTGTAGGTGTGCGCGCGTAATTGGAGCCCAGGGAGGCGAGATTCACACGCAGCGACGTAGCTATTTTGGCGGGGCGAGTTCCGGCACGGTCCAGAGGGTGGTGCGGTCTTTGTGTTTTTCGCGGAGGGTGCGGACTTCTTCGACGGTGACGGCGTCGGCTTGGTTGCCGAAGTTGGCGCGGATGTAGGTGAGGACGTCGGCGATTTTTTGGTCGTCGAGTCCGCTCGGGGGCATGGGGATGGGGTTGCCGGTGCCGAAGGGTTCGCCTTTGACGGTGATGGGGCCGGAGAGTCCGTGGAGGAGCATTTTGATGGGCGCGGCTTTGTCGCCGTTGACCCATTCGCTGCCGGCGAGCGGCGGGTAAATTGCGGCGAGTCCCTTAGCGTTGGCTTGGTGGCAATTCAGGCAGAGCGAGTCGTAGGTGGCTTTGCCGGGATGCTCGGGTGGCGGGACTGCACCGCCGATTTTCACGACGAAGTCGCGCGCGGCGGTGTTGCCGCCGAAGGTGAGCTTGTCAATGAAGGGCTGCCACTGCGGCTTGAGGGCGCGGATGCTTTGCGTGAGCGCGTAGTCTATGAATCGGTCGCGCGGCTGCGTGGAAGCGAGGCCG
>JBAWZW010000383.1:0-2079 GCA_037142835.1 Verrucomicrobiota bacterium | reverse complement strand
TTTGCGGATTGGTGCGGGAGATCTATGAGAGTGCGGAGGTGGTGGAGGGTGGAGAGGAGAATGGGGTGGGGTGGAGAGTTGATGGTGAGGGTAATGGTGGCGCTTCTGGGTGAGCGGCTGGGGGGATAAATTTTGGGAGGACAGGCGGGAGATTTTGGGGATATAGTGATGGCTATTTTAGAAGATTAACCACATGGACAAGATTCAAACAGGCGCTGAGGAATTGGACGGGCATTTACGGGAGATGATTGGCTGGCATTTTTCGCCAGAGACGGGATGTCCGTTTTGGTTGGAGTGGGCGGAGAAGCATTTCGATCCCCGGAAAGAGATTTCGGGGGTGGCAGACATGATCAAGTTTCCCCATTTTGAGGATGAATGGCTGAGGGATTTGCAACCTGAGGTGTGGGTGCCTGCGGAGTATCGGGGGAGGCCATTTAACATTTTCGAGACTGGGGGAACTACGGGGATGCCGAAGCAGCGGATTGGGTGGGAGGATTTCCGGGTTGATTACTCGGAATTTTCAGAAAAGCTGGATGACAGGCATTTTCCGAGGGGTGGAGCGTGGCTGATGGTGGGGCCGACAGGGCCGCGTCGGTTGCGATTGGCGATTGAGCATTTGGCGAATGTCCGTGGGTCTTCGTGTTACTTTATCGATTTGGACCCCCGATTTGTGAAGAAGTTGATTGGGAACAAGCAATTTGAGGTGGCTCGGCAGTATATGGATCACGTGGTGGATCAGGCGCTGGTGATTTTGAAGCACCGGAAGGTCACGGGATTATTTACGACGCCGAAGTTATTGGAGGCGTTGGCGGAGAAAGTGGATTTGTATGAGGCGGGGATTCGGGGGGTCTTTTGTGGGGGAACGACGATGTTGCCGCAGGCGGTGCGATTTATTGTGGAGGAGATTTTGGAGGGGCGGATTGGATTTTACCCGACTTATGGGAACACCTTGATGGGGTTAGCGGCGAGTGTGCCGTTGGAGGCGGAGGACAAGTATTCGGTGACCTACTATGCGCCGCAGCCGCGGGCGGTGTTGCGGGTGGTGGAGATTGCGGATAGTGAGAAGACCGTGGAGTACGACAGTTGGGGGCGGGTGGAGTTGACGACCCTGACCAAGGAATTTTTCATGCCGCGATTTTTGGAGCGGGACGAGGCGATTCGGCGGAGGCCGCGCGGCGGGTATGGGTGGGATGGGGTGGCGGAGGTGAGGCCGTTGGGGTCGATGGAGAAGACGATTGTGGAGGGAGTTTACTAGGCGAGACGGGGTGGGGAGGATTATTTGGTGAAGCCTTGGGTTTTGAGCCAGAAGAGGCAATCGGCGGCCCAAGGGTGATGATCGCTGGAGGGTTGGCGGGAGCCGAGGCCCATTCCGTGGCCACCTTTTTGGTAGATATGGAGATCGAAGGGGACGCCCGCTTTGCGGAGTGCGGAGGCAAATTCGAGGGAGTTTTCGACTTTGACGGCGTTGTCTTCCCAAGTGTGCCAGATGAAACAAGGGGGAGTTTGTTTGGTGACTTGTTTTTCGTTGGATAAGAATTCGAGGAGTTCGGGGGCGGGATCTTTGCCGAGGAGATTGGATTTGGAGCCTCCGTGGGTATTGGGGCCCATGGAGATGACGGCGTAGCAGAGGATACCGAGATCGGGGCGGGAGCTGAGGCGTTCTACGGGGTCGGTGGCGTCTGGTTTTCCGGCATCGAAGTGGGTGAGAAGAGTGGAGGCGAGATGGCCGCCGGCGCTGGAGCCCATGATGCCGACGCGTTTGGGATCGATCTTCCAAGTTTCGGCCTGGGAGCGGGTTAGGCGGATGGCTCGGGAGGCGTCGTTGAGCATTGCGGGGTGGCGGTAGCCTTTGGAGCCGAGGCGATATTTGAGAACGATGCCAGCGATGCCGTGATCGGCGAGCCACTCGGCGTAGCCAGCGCCTTCGTGGGGGGCGAGGCCGCCGTAGCCGCCGCCTGGGCAGATGACGATGGCGGCGCCGGTGGCTTTTTCTGGGGAGGGGAGGAAGGCGGTGAGGGAGGGTTTGTCGTCGTCATTTTGGCCGAGAGCGCCGGGGGCGCCGTCTGGCCAGAGGGGAAT
>JBAWZW010000382.1:0-2082 GCA_037142835.1 Verrucomicrobiota bacterium | reverse complement strand
ATTGTGAAAATTTAGCGGTAGGGGAATTTATTGAGGTGCGTGGGGAATTTGCGCAGCAGGCGGGGTTTGGGGTGGATGCGCGACGGTGGACCTTGGAGATTTTGGGTGAGGAAGCTCGGGAGATTTTATTGGCGGGATCGCCGGAGACATTGAAGAAGCAGGAGGAGGATTACGGGTTGATTGAGGGGAGTGTGAGGGGGATGGGGGATCCTCGGTTGCGCTCGCTGGGGGAATTATTTTTGGTTGATTATGGGGTGCGGTTTCGTCGGTGTGCGGCGGCTCGGGGGAATCATCATGCGCGGCGAGGGGGATTAGTGGAGCATGTGGCGCAGATGATGAGGGGAGCGTTGGGGATGGCGGGAGCTTATCCATTGCTGAACAAGGATTTACTGATTGCGGGGGTCTTATTTCACGATGCGGGGAAGCTGTGGGAGAATGCCTATCCTGCGGATGGATTGATGATGCCATTTGACGAGCGTGGGGAGTTATTGGGGCACATTACGATTGGGGTGGAGCTGGTGAACACGCTGTGGCGGAAGCTTTTAGGGATGGAAGTGGCGCGGGGTTGGGGTGAAGTCCAGCCCGCGAATGAGGATGTGCGGTTGCATCTCTTGCACTTAGTGGCGTCGCATCATGGGGAACTGCAGTATGGATCGCCGATCGTGCCGAAGACGCCGGAGGCGTGGGCGTTGCATTATGTGGATAATTTGGATGCGAAGTTGGAGATGATGGCTGGGGGGTATGCGAATTCCAAATCGTTGGGGCCACGGATTCAGGAAAGAGCCTGGCCGTTGCCGGGAAATTTAGTGAGTCCGCTGGAGAAGTGGAGTGGCGAGGCGTAGAAATTATTGAAATTCTATCGCCTTAAGGAGATTTCTGATAAAAGTCTCTTGACGAAGATTTTTTCTGTGTTTTTTTAAGGGATATGAAAAAACTTTTCACACTTCGGCAAGCACAAGGGGTTTCGGTGGTGGCTTTGGGATTAATGGGCGGGGCAGTAGCTCAGGCGGATCTCCTTGTTTATGAGGGATTTAACTACGCCACCGTAGCGCCAAGTTTATTGTCGGCCGCCAATGGGGGCATCGGGATGACGGGGACTTGGTCGTCGACGTACACTGGAACGGCAGCGCCGACGATTTATAACCAAGGAGTTTCCTCGGGAGTGCACTTAAATACTGGGGCGGACAATCCATTTCAAGGGGTGGTGTCGAATGTGGTGACCACGGGTGGTTACCTAGGGCCAGTGGCATCGGCGGCTGGTGGAACGAGTGCGACTACCGATCACATGTATGGATCGCGGGCCTTGGATCCGAGTGTGACGGCGACTTTTGTGGCAGGGACGACGACTTGGATGAGTTTTGTGTCGACGGCGGCCTTTAACTCCAACGCTAGTGGCCCAAAGTTGGCCATTGGAGCTTCGGATTTCACCACTACACCCTCAGGAGGATCGGCGACGACCAATCGTGGTTTGACGGCGGGAGGCCAGGCGATCGGGTTGGGTGGAGGATTGGGATCGAACACGGGGAGCAATACGGCGAAGGTTTATGGGCAATTTTGGGCGCAGGCGACACCTGGGACTGGGGCATATCAGGACTACGATCCGACGGGATTGCAGTCGGTGAATAGTGCATCGACCAAGCCAGTGGTGGTGGTGCCTCCTGTGCTGGGGACAGATCCTGCGCAGCAAGGATTTACGTGGACGACGTCGATTGCCGCCACGAGCACTTATGGGGTTCCGAATATTAACATTGCGAAAATTGTTTGGTCGGATGTGGGGCCCGATGTGATTTCCTTTGCGCGATTTTTTGAAGCGGACGGGGAATTAACGGAGGCGAAGTTTAATGCGGCGGCGTTTTCGTCGGCGAGTTGGGCGATTCAGCCGAATTTGGATCAGACGCAATTTGACACGCTTTCGTTTACTGGGGGGCGGTTCTTCTTGGATGAGTTGCGGGTGGCGACGGACTTTGGGAATGTGGTCAGTGGCACGACCGTGGTCCCTGAGCCTTCGGGGTTGGCGTTGCTGACTTTGGGGAGTTTGGGGCTGATCCGGCGGCGTCGGGGGGTGTAAGCGGGGGGTGGTTG
>JBAWZW010000381.1:0-2086 GCA_037142835.1 Verrucomicrobiota bacterium | reverse complement strand
TTGCCGACATGGGTACGCCGGTTTGGTTGCCGGAGTTGAAGCTTTGCGCGAGGTCCGTGGAAGTTAGGGGTGTGGGTGTGTGGGGTGCGTCGATGGGGCCGCCTGAGGCGGAAGTCGTCGCAGTCGCGGGCGCATCGACCTTTGGGTCGGTGGGCGAAGGACCTGACGGGAGCTGGGTTGTCAAAGGCAAGGCGTTTGAGGTTTGCGTCGACTGGAGAATTTGCGTAGAGCTGCCGGCGGTTGCCGGAGCGATAGCACCCCCTCCGGCGAGGCCTTGGCCCTGGCCGACGCTTCCTGAGGGAACTTGGTCGGGAGCGCCACCGGCGCTGAGGCCTCCGTTGGCGCCGATGTCTCCAGCAGCTATCTGATTGGGAGCGCCGCCTCCGACGAGGCTTTGGCCGGTGCTGCTGTTTGCGGCAGGGATTTGGCTAGGCGCGCCGCCCGCCCCGAGGCCTTCGTTGGCGCTTCCGCTTCCTTTGGAAATCCCAGCTAACGCGTTCTCTCCAGTCAACGGGTTTTCGTTAGCTGCCGGGGGGACGGCTATTTGTGCGGCCGCACCCGCTGAGAGGTTCGGATCGCTTGGTCCGGACGAGTTTTTGACCGGAATCGTAGAATTTGTGGCGATACCGCCATCAAGACCCTGATTGGTGCTCTGTGTCGCTTCAGGAGTGGTAGTCGAAACTGAATCCTGACGCGCTTGGAGCTTATTGGCGATTGCTTCCTGCAATTTTGCAGGGTCGTTGGCGACTGTTTCCGCGGGTTTTACGCCTTTGCTAGCCGCAAAAACCCGTGGTGGTGTATCTATTCCCTGCGCCGCCAGCGTTTTCTGAATTTCAGAGTAGATTTCCCCAGCGCATGTCGCCGCCTTCCCGAATGCCCTAGTCCTGATGTCTGTAATAATTTCTAGGATTTGGGCAATTTTCTCAGGTAGGGTTATCTTTGACTTGTTTACGGCGTCGATTCTGTTGTTACCCTCGGAAGCGAGTTCCCTCAGGGCGCCTCGTAGTTCAGACCCTGCCCGATGGGCGGCCGCATATGACTTACTTTTTGCCGAGTTGCTCGTTGCGATATCGCGGGCGTGGTTCTCATTGACCATAAATGTTGCCCGCGTATCCTCTGCGGTCAAACCCTCCTGCGATGCAAGGCTTTGGCCTCGGATCGCGGCAAGAAGTTGCGCGTATTGCTCGAATTCCTGAGCCGATCTCTGGCGCGCCCCAGCGCTCGCGAACATCGCTTCTAGTGAGGTGTAACTAGGCCATTGATCTCCGATTAACAATGCAGTCCAATCGCCACTGGGGAGATCTATCGGCATGAGTTCGTAATCTTCAAAACTAGATCGTCTGCTTGGGCTATAAGGGGCTCAAAATCCGACTTCTGGCCATCGGCCAGTTGAATGAGCGCTATGTCTTGATAAGTCTCTCCAAGTTGGGTTAGGAGGGTCGAAAGCTCCGATGGAGCCGCTGGGTTTGAAGCAACTGAGTGAAAGAACGAATTTCCAACCGCAACTGCGGCGAGTCGGATGTTGACAACTGTAGCTGAAAACAATTCGGTAGGGTTCTCCGGTTTGCGGGCACCAGCTGCTCTTATAGATCGAACGCCCTGATCGAATGAGCCGCACAAGGCCTTCTTCGCATCCGCCACCTGCTGGTCCGAATACGCCGGCTTAGCCGCTTCGCCCGATACTGCGGGACGCGAACACCCCGCTATTCCTGCGGTCAGACCCACCAATGCAAGCGCCGCTCCAACCATTGACAGCCACCGCGACGACCTACGCAGGGGTGCTTGCGGAAGCCCAGGCTGGGTTGCATGGTAAGCCGGGTCGAACTGGGCATTAGACATGATCGGATGGTAACCGCGTGTTTGCCGCAGCGCCATTCACCTTCGCCAACAAGCCGAAATCGCCCAGGACCTTCCCGTCGCCGCATGCACACCCAACGGTGCCCCAACCGTGACTTGACCCCCGGCGAACGCCCCAACGACCATTGAGAGATGCGCCGATTCATGTTTTCGCTGGCGGCTGCCTTCAGCGTGGCCGCCCTTGCCGTGACGTCGGCGCCGCCCAGTCTGGCCGATACCCCGTGGTTCG
>JBAWZW010000380.1:0-2095 GCA_037142835.1 Verrucomicrobiota bacterium | reverse complement strand
CACCAACACCTTCCAAGACTGGGAAGCTCACCACACCACCGACGACACCATTCGCCGCCTCGTCCGCATCTATCTCACCTCCCGTCAACCCAGTAAGGAAGATCGGCAGGCCATTGTCCAAGCCTCCAAGTGGGAATTTCGCACCCTCGAAAAACTCGACCACCCCGCCATCCTCAAAGCCCTCGTCCCCGCAGAAAGCGAGCTCGGCCCAGCCATCATTTTTAATTTCGATCCCACCGCCCAGCGCCTCGACCATTACCTCACCCAAAATGGCGCGCAACTCGACGTCTCATCCCGGCTCGAACTCCTCCGCCAAGTCGCCGATGCCGTCCGCTACGCCCACGGCAAAGGCGTCGTCCATCGATCCCTCTCCCCGGAGTGCATCTTTGTCCTCACCGACAAAGCCGGCGCCGCCCGCGTACAAATCTACAACTGGCAGAGCGGTGGCCGATTGCCCGACCACAGTTTCTCCGGCCTCAGCAACCCTCCCACCACCATGCACTCCGCTCGGCTCATGGAGGAACCTTCACTCGCTTTTCTCGCCCCAGAAACCCTCCTCTCCGCTCATCAACCCAGCGAGTCCATGGATGTCTTTTCCCTCGGCGCCCTCGCCTACTACCTCTTCAGTGGCCAAGCCCCCGCCCTCGACGCCGCCCAACTCGAGGCCAAGCTCAAATCCACCCCTTCTCGGTCCCTAGAATTACGCGAAATCTGCGACGGAGTTTCAGAAACCATCGCCAAACTCGTCCGCGAAAGCACCCGCGCCAGCGTCATGGCGCGCTGGTCCATTGATGATTTCCTCACCCAACTCAACAATATCCTCGACGAACTCGCCCGCCCAGAAAACCAAGTCGCCGACCCGCGCGATGCCGATAACGGCCACCAACTCAGCAACGGATTCGTCGTCGAGCGGGTCCTCGGTCGGGGTGCCAGCGCGAAAGCCTTGCTCGTGACCAAAGGCGATGCCCGCTGCGTCCTCAAAGTCGCCAAAGACCCAGACTCCAACCGCCGACTCGATAAAGAGTTCGCCATCCTCAAAAAACTCAGCTTCCCCAATATCGTCAAAGCATTCGAGCGCTACGACATCCACGGCCTCACCACCTTCACCGTAGAACTCGCTGGCGAACAAACTCTTGCCCGTTTACTCAAAGACGATGGCCCCCTGATTCTCGAAATGCTCCAACGCCACGGCGAAGAACTCCTTCGAGCCGTCCATTACCTCGACCAACAAGGCATCTTCCACCGCGACATCAAACCCGAAAATATCGGCATCCATAAGTGCCTCCGCCTCTTTGACTTCTCCCTCGCCAGCGCCGACCCCACCGAACTCCGCGCCGGAACCTTGGACTACATCGATCCCTTTCTCGAAGATCGTAAGGCCAAACGCTACGACCTCAGCGCCGAACTCTACGCCGTGGCCATGACTCTCCACGAAATGGCCACCGGCGAACGCCCCCGCTGGAAAGGCGGCCAACCCCGCCTCACCGACGAAGAGATCACCCTCCACGTCGAAGTCTGTGACCCCAATGTCCGCGACCAATTCTCCCACTTCTTCCGCAAAGCACTCCACCGCAATTATCAAAAGCGCTTCGATAACCCCCAGGAAATGCTCATCGCCTGGACCTCCATCTTCGAATCCGTCGATCCCCCCTCAACCTCCCCTTCCGAACACCTGCCCGCTCCCCATCCGATCAGCGACGAGGTACTCGCCACCACCACGCTCGATACCCCCATCCTCATTCTCGGCCTCAGCACCCGCTTGATCAACTTCCTCGAACGCGTCGCCCTCCACACGGTCAACGATTTGCTTCAATTCTCCGGCCCAGGCCAGTTCAATAAATTCCGAGGCGTCGGACGAAAAACCCAACGCGAATTCTTCAGCGCCATTCACAAACTCCGCGCCAAATTCCCCAAAGCAAACACCAACGCCACCATCCACCTCCCCACCGAACCCCCCGTGGTCGGACTCGAAACGGTCGATACCCTCGCCCAACATTCCTTAATCGTAAAACCAGGCAAAGCAGGCGCCACCGAAGCCAGCATCCTTCACCCCTTCCTCGGCTGGAATGTCCCCCAGACCACCGACCCCCTCGCC
>JBAWZW010000379.1:0-2100 GCA_037142835.1 Verrucomicrobiota bacterium | reverse complement strand
TCCCACCGCTGATCGTGAAGTCTTGCGCGGTGGTTGGCGGAACGAAGGGAAAGGCCGACGCTTTCGTGGAACTGGTGCTGCCAGGAGAGTCGGAAGGATTTCGCTTTGCAGTGGAGGTGAAAGCGAGGGCAACGCCACAAAGCGTGCAATTGGCGATGGCCGAGGCGAGGGCGGCGGCAACGGAAGGCGAATGGCCGATGATACACGTGCCGTTTCTGTCGCCAGAGCGGCTCGCCGATCTGGAGCGGGAGGAGGTGAGCGGCGTGGATCTGTGCGGCAATGGCGTGGTGGTGGTGCCGGGTCGCATCTACGTGTGGCGCTCGGGTGCACCGAACCAGTATCGTGACTCGCGCCCGCTGAGCAATCCGTATCGAGGCCGCTCGGGGATGGTCGCGCGGATCCTCTTGCAGCGCCCGCGATGGGAGTCGCTGTCGGAATTGACGGCGGCGGTTCAGGCGTCTGGCGTCGAGTTATCACTCCCGCAGGCATCGAAGGCGGTACAGGCTCTGGATGAAGATTTGATGGTTTCGAAGAGCGCGGGGGCGATCATCTTGCGGGAGCCACTGCGCCTGCTCGACAAGCTGGGGAGCGAGTGGCGGAAGTTGCGACAAATCGGGCGAAGAGATGCGGGACGGGGTGGCTCCGTTAAAATTCCATCCGTGTCACCAATGGGTTTAAGGCCGACCCTGCGGTTGCCTGCGGGAACGGACTGGGCGCGTGCCCTTTCATCGGACCCGTCACTCCAGTGGGCGGTGAGTGGTGAGTCTTCGGCGACGCGTTACGCGATGTTTTCGCAGGGGGGGCCGCGTCGCCTCGCCGTTTCGAGCGTCTCCCGGGCGATCCCACTGCTCGGTGGCACTCTGGAGCCTGTCCCGAACTTCGCTGACGTGGAGTTGATGGAGACGGAAGAGCCGGGGTTCTTTTTTAGCAATGAGACCGATGAGAACGGAGTCCGCTGGGCGAGCCGGTTGCAGACGTGGCTGGAGCTCCAGAGTGGCGACGCCCGCCAACAAGATGCAGCGAAGGATCTGCGAGAACTGATCATTAAAGAGGCGGAGCGGTGAGCGAGACCATCCAAGACGAGCTGTGGCCGCACTTTGTGCCCCTCTGGACGGATCTGCGCTCGATCGCCCCTAGGCTTTTGCTGGCCGGCGGCTACGGATTGTTTCTTAAGTAGCAATGGTTGATCTCGCAAAGGCACTTTCTAGGCACTGAGGATGATCATTCCATGGTCATAGAAAAGGGAACTCAGTCCATCGCCGATGAAGTCCGGACTCTGGTCGCCATCCATCGATGGATGGATCAGACACCCCGATCGACCAAGGATTTCGATTTTATCGCCAATCTGGATTTGATCGCGTCGGAGGATGAACAGCAAGGGATCCACGAGGTGCTGGAAAAGCATGGATTCGGCGTGGTGCCCGCAAATGCGCGCTGGCAATTTGAGAAGCAAGTGAGCGTGGGACGCCGGGTGGTTTTGGATTTTCACGCTCCTGCGCCAGTCGGTGAGCGGGGCGATTTGCGGTTGGGGGCGCGGCGAGTGAAACCACAGCCGTCGCTGGGACAGAAGGGTATTCACGGCCGAATGAACCCAGAGGCTGCCAGTGCGGAATTGTATCCCTTTTCCTTCACCTACGGTGGGTTGAAAATTGTCCTGCCCAATCCTGTCACGCTGACATTGATGAAACTGGCCGCGATGCGAGATCGACGGGCGGTGTCGCAAAGTGCCGAACTCTCAGCGGAAAACCGCCGGCAGGAGGATCGTCAGGCGAGGAAGCATGCGGAGGATGTGTGCCGCGTCGTGGCCATGATGACCCGCGAAGAAAGCGAGACGGCCGTCGGGGTGCTGGGTGGTCTTCGGCAAAGCTTGGGCTTTGAGGTTGCCGCAGCGACGTTCTCGGAGTTCTTCAAAGCGGACGAAGACTGGGGATCGCGGGCCGTCGCTGGACGGTGGAAGAGGGAAGATTTTCAGATCATTCAAAGTACCCTCGCCGCTTGGTTCAGTTGAACTGGCAACGATTTAAAGTCGAGGTCGGTTAAGGGGCGACCACCGAGCTGACCCTTTATCTGGGAGGGATGGGGGATGGGGTGTTGCGGGGG
>JBAWZW010000378.1:0-2113 GCA_037142835.1 Verrucomicrobiota bacterium | reverse complement strand
TTACTCTGCTTTCCCCACGCCAGCGCGGCGCGGGTTCTGGTGCTAAAGAGGGAATTCGCGAAGGCGACCAGTGTCTTGAGCGCGGGACGCGGCGACGGCAAGTCTCGATTGAATTCCAGCGGCTTACTTTCTGGTTCGTGGATGAGAGTGGCGAAGAGGAGGGAGATTTTCAGGCGATCTTTTCGATGAGCGGGGAAAGATCATTCCAGGGGAGGACGGTGGCTTTCTCCCGGTGCTGGAGGGCGGTGCCGCCGTGGATGAGCCAAGGGGTGATCGTTTGGCGGGTGAGCTTGGCGCGCCAGTAGTCGAGGCCGGAAAAGAAGTCGGATGCGATGGTCTCGCCGGATTTGATTTCCACGGCGTGGAAGGTATCTGGTCCGGTTTCGATGAGGGCGTCGATTTCGTGGCCTTCTTTGTCACGGAGGAAATGGAGGGTGGGCTTGAGGCCGTGATTGGTTTGCGCCTTGAGGATCTCGGTCATGATCCAGTTTTCAAACAAGGCACCGCGTTGGGGGTGGACGCTGAGGTGGTCGGGAGTGCGCACGCCGATAAGCCAGCCAGCGAGCCCGGGATCGCAGAAGTAGAGCTTGGGCGTCTTGACGAGGCGCTTGTTGAGGTTGGTGAACCAAGGGCGGACCAGAAACACTAGATGGCTGGCTTGGAGTACGGACAGCCAGGACTCGGCGGTGACGCGGGTGATGCCGGTGTCCGCCGCGAGCGAGGTGATGTTGAGAAGTTGGCCGATCCGCCCAGCACAGAGCTGGATGAAGCGCTGGAAAGTGGCGAGATTCTGGATGTGGAGAATTTGCCGCACATCCCGCTCCAAGTAGGTGCCGACGTAATCCTGAAGCCAAACGGTGGGATCGACCGGGCGGTCATGGATCGGCGGGAAAAAACCGGCATGGAGCAGGGCGTTCACTGAAGTCGGGGCGCGTCCCGCCGCTTGGAGTTCCCCATAGGAAAATGGGAGCAAGTGGAGCAGCGACGCCCGTCCGGCGAGGCTTTGGGTGATCGAGCCGATGAGCTCGAACTGACTCGATCCGGTCAGGATGAAGCGACCCATTCGGCGGTCGGCATCGACGACGCCCTGGAGGTAGGAGAAAAGTTCCGGTGCGCGCTGGACTTCATCAAGGATGGCACCATCGGCCACCTGACGGAGAAAGGCCCGGGGATCTTCGGTGGCGAAGGCGCGGATGTCGGGATCCTCCAGTGAGAGGTAGGGAAGCTCCGGGGCGAGCAAGCGGGAAAGCGTCGTCTTGCCGGACTGACGGGGACCGGTGATGGTGAGGATCGGGAAGCCAGCCAGCCGTTCACGCGCCGCCGTCGACGCGATCCGAGGGATGGGCTGCAGTGGAAGCTGCGGGCTAGAAATCGTGATCATGACTAGTTGTATAGTCGAGTATGCATTTAGTCAATTTTCTCTTTCTTTCAACCCCCATCCTTGCAAAGTGCTCCCAAGCGATCAGGTAATCTGGCTCGCGGATGGCGAGGGCGAACGGAGCCACCTACCGCCGCTTAACTAATGATCGCAGAGTTTGCGGCGGGATCGGAGTTTTCAGTTTGGTGAGGTTCATGGGGGAACTGAGGAAAGGTGGAGAAGCGGTAGTGCGAAGAGAAGAGGTTGGCGAGAGTTTGGTGTGGATTGCTCAGGGCTGGGCAAGGGGAAGTGAGGAGGATCATCTGGCGAACCAAGGCTGCCCGGTGGCTCTCGGTCATGAAGATGGCGAGGTTCGGGAAGGCGCGAAAATTGAAAATTCCGAGCGGAGGTGGCTTTTTGATGTTCCCGAAATCTGCTTCGGGAAGATCCGGAGCCTGAATCCCTAACTGGATGGTTTTTAGGCGCTTAAACTTTAAAACCACCTAGCCGTTTCGGAGGAGTTCCTGGGTGGTCATTCTCCAGATAACTCTCCACGGTTCGGATGGTTACCTCAAAAAATCCTGCGACCTGCTCTTTGAGGACCACGGTTTTCCCTTCGAATAGAATACCCTGAATTCCTGTCGCCTGCTCAATCTGAGCGAGGGCGTAAGGGTGGTTGAGGATGTTCTGGCGGTCGATTTCCGTTCACCCGTTCACCCGTTCACCCGTTCACCCGTTCGGCGAAGGCTGCGGGGC
>JBAWZW010000377.1:0-2126 GCA_037142835.1 Verrucomicrobiota bacterium | reverse complement strand
AGTAAGGATGGGGGAGGGTGAAGGATTGTTTGGCGGTAAAAAAGCCTAAGGGGAAGAGACTATGGGCATGGATTTGGAGATGGGGGAAAAAGCCGCGTTGGGTGGTTGGGGAGTGGAGATGGAGGGAGAGGGATTGGGAGGGAAGGAGTTGGAGGGGTGAAGAGGGGCGGCCATGGGGGGATGATTGGAGGATGAGGGAGTGGAGGGTGGAAGATCGTTGAGAGGTGACGGAGAGAGAGACCGAGAGAGATTCGCCGAGGAAAGTGGGTGGGATGGGGGAAGCGGAGAGGGAGAGGCCGCGGAGATTGGCCCAAGTGTGGATGGCAGAGATGATGGAGACGCTGGCGAGGGCGAAGCAGAGGAGGTAGGCGGCGCTGTTCGATTGACTGGCTCCCGCGTAGGCCATTCCGAGGAGAACGATAGCGAGGCCGAGGATATTGCGATTGGGGAGGACGCGGATGGGGGATTTTGGCGCGGGCGCCATGGGATTAGGGGACGGGAACTTCGCGGAGGAGAGACTCGACGAGGGCACGGCGGCTTTCGGTATTGGAATGGGTATTTCCGAGGCGATGGGTGATGACGGAGGGGGCGACGGCTTGGATATCTTCGGGCAAGACCATTTCGCGGCCTTCGATGAAGGCCCATGATTGGGCGGCGTGGAGGAGGCCGAGAGCGGCGCGTGGGGAGAGGCCTGGGGGGTAGCGGAGGCGACTGGCTTCGAGGAGATCTTGGAGGTAGTCGAGGAGTGCTGGGGAGGTATGGATTTGGCGGACGCGGGATTGGAGTTCGAGGAGGGAGGAAGCGTTGGTGATGGGGGCGAGAGAGCGGAGCATTTCTCGGCGATCGGCGCCGAGGAGCATGAGGCGTTCGGCGGCGCGGTTGGGGACGCCGAGTTCGATGCGCATGAGGAAGCGATCGAGTTGGGATTCTGGGAGGGGGAAAGTGCCGATTTGGTGTTGGGGATTTTGGGTGGCGATGACGAAGAAAGGGGAAGGAAGGGGGTGGGATGAGCCGTCGATCGTCACTTGATTTTCCTCCATGGATTCGAGGAGAGCGCTTTGGGTTTTGGGGGTGGCGCGATTGACTTCGTCGATGAGGGCGACTTGGGAGAAAATGGGGCCTGGAAGGAAGATGAAGCGTTGTTCTTCGCGATTGTAGATGGAATTTCCGAGGACATCGGCGGGGAGCAGATCGCTGGTGAACTGGATCCGGCGGAAGTGAAGGCCGAGGGTGGAGGCGAGGGCTTGGGAGAGGATGGTTTTTCCGACGCCGGGGAGATCTTCGATGAGGAGGTGACCGCGTGCGAGGATACAGGCGATGGCGAGGCGGATGGCGCTTTCTTTTCCGACAATAATTTCACTAATTTGGGAGACGAGCGCGGCGCATTGAGCGTGCATGAGGCGGGGAATCTCGGGCTGAAACTGAGTGGAGTCGAGCGAGAAGTTTGCTGGGGAGTGAAATCGGTGGCGGGGTGAGTGGAGGGAGGATTTTCGAACGGGAGTGTGGTGGGCCTTCCGCTTGTCTGTCCTCCTTTATGGACGGATTTTACGGCACTTTGGTCGGAAATCTCCTTTCGAAACTCGAGTGGTTTAATTTGCGCAACTGGTTTTATTTTGCACCTTTCTCACTTTTGCAAGAGGTGCGGATCGGTGGATTGATGCGATTTTTTAAAATTTTAAGTGGTTTGTTTGTAGTGGTTTACGGCAAATTATTTTTTAACTTTTAAAAATAAATGATGGTTGGCAAGGGCTTTGCTATGGGGAGTGCGTGAAGTCACTTTTGACTTTTTTAAACCAACCAAACCTAGAAAAAAACACGCAATCCATGATTAAATCAAAACTCGCTAAAGTCGGAATTCTGAGCACGGCAATTCTTGCCATGCCGAATCTCGTCCACTCTGGCACACCTTCTAAGGAAGTAAAAGCGATCCCTGAAATCACCAAAGAATCCTGCATCACCGGCGACATCGGGGTCGGTGTGGTCAGTCAGTATATTTTGCGGGGGGTGGTCAACGAGAGCAAAGGTTTTATCGCCCAGCCTTACCTTGATCTTTATTTCAAGCTCTACAGTGGCACGGGATTTATCAATAAGGTTTCCTTGAACCTTGGGCTGTGGTCGAGCATCAA
>JBAWZW010000376.1:0-2132 GCA_037142835.1 Verrucomicrobiota bacterium | reverse complement strand
TAAGCGCGCCAACTCACCACAAATAACCCGCTTCGCCTATCGCTCGGCCAATCGAATCGCTGATCACACCGCCCTCGTTCTAAACGACCACGCAACGCCGAAACTGCCGCCCACGGCCAACGCTTCGGCACGCTGCAAATCGCTAGAACTTTCAACCTTTCGCAGCAGGCGAACTTCCCACCGCTCTGCCTTTGGCAGATGAAATAGCCCTGACTTGCAGCAGGTTGCGCCACTTAAAAGTTTGCAGAATTCCTAATTACACTTGGGTAGTGCAACTAATTGGTAATCAGCAAGATTTCTAACCGCATCCCGATCAAACTTCTTAGTTTCCTCATTCAACTGACAGTATGGCACGAGATTGGGGTGCATTTTTTGGATATCGTCCCGCTCACCCTTTTTCCACCCTGCGACCCGCTGAGATGCCACCCATCGTTCATGTTCGGCTTCGGCCAAAAGTTCGAGCGTAACTGGATTAACCGTGCACCAATCCCTCCAGACATCCTGAGTAGTGCTTTTTGGATCGAGACCAGCGGCGCGAATCTTGACCCAAAAATGATCGGCCTGAGAGCGGTTGGAGTCCTTTTGCGCCTCGGTCAGCGATTCCCATGGTTTGTTCGTAGCCTTGGACCTAAGCTTCTCGGCCTTTTCCTTGAATGTCGCAAATGCTCCAAGATCCTCCTGAGCTTGTGCCTTCTTTTCAGCTTGGCCAATCTGTTCGGCGTTTTCAGAAAGCCAAACCGCGTGAATCGATTTGGCAACTTCGTCGAGGTGATCATTAAAGACCGCTGAATAACCAGAGCAATCTTGAGGGGATGGAAACTCGGCGAGTCTTGTGGCGAGGTCTTTCTTTCTGGTAAGAACAGGATCGAGAAGACGCTTCAATCCACTTGGGATGGGCATTCGGAAGACTGTCCCCGAAGGCACACATTCGTGAAGGTGGAGGATGTCGTCAATCCGTCCTCGATCGTCTGAGAAGGCTGGAAACACCGTGAAGCAATCCTGCGCTGAGTTTTGAATCAATTGCCCAGTCTTATCACCGAAGTCGGTGGCATCTTCAGCGCCATCAACATCGATAGGGTTAAGTGAAGCAACACAATCACCCAAGGCTCGATAGCGAAGCGTCAAAGATTTGAGCAGCTTCTTTGCGCCATGAGTGATGACGTGAACGTGGACTTTGCGGCCGCCAGAGTAATGTCCCGCACGAGCCACATGAATGAGCAGGGCAATGGCCGTGTCGCAAAGGTCGGACAGAACGAGGTGGATCTTCCTCTCCTGATTGGTGGCGCCGTCCGCGTGACCGGCAGTCTCCAGAGGGTTATCCCGTAGTAGCATGCGGGCGAGATTTGCATGAAAATTAAAGGTGCGTATCGAGCTGCCATGCTGTGATGAGGCTTCGAGAATGTCGTTTCGGTCGAGCAGATCACGGTAGGCCACACTGCCGATGTGCGTGTAGATATCGAGGGCAGATCCTTTCCTATTTGCTTCTTCGGCGAGTTGGGCCGCCGCTAGCGCCAGCACAAGATTGTCCTCATCCTTGTTGGTCACGGCAATGAGACTAACCGCACGGGCGACATTGGCGGCGATCAAGTCTTCACGACTAGTGGCTTTGATCCTGAGGAGCAACCCGCCGGCATCGCAAAACTGATCGGCATCTTCAGCACATGGCTCTGGGTCCAAGGCAACCACCTTTTTTCGATTCTTCAAAAGGTCGCGAGCAAGAGCCCACCCTTTTTCGCCAAGCCCGCAGATCACATGGTGTCCCGACATGCGTCCAGCCCGCCAGCGTTTCCAGCGTTCGCCAAAAAACAGCCGCATCGCACCCAACGCCCCACCCGCCAAGGTCAACGGGGCGAGCCAGCGCGCAATCTCAATGGTCCACGGAGTGGGACCGTCGCCCCCACCGAAATTGAGCGTGAAAAGTTGAATGGAACGATAGATGGCGTCAAGGAAGGAGTTGTCTGGGTATTCCTCCAGAAAACCCCACGCACCAATCACCATGGCCATGATTGATGAGAAAAGAAAAAGTAGAAGAGAATTCCGACTTGTAACTTTGGAGGATTTCATGCTTCTGTCTTATGACTTTCGAGCAGTTTAGCCATGGGAACCACCTCCCATTGGTCATTATTCCACAC
>JBAWZW010000375.1:0-2152 GCA_037142835.1 Verrucomicrobiota bacterium | reverse complement strand
GAGTGGGGGAAGGGGCTTTAGCCTTGCTCGGTTTTTTTGCCGAAGACTTTTTTGAGGTAACCGGCGACGGCGAGGAAGCCCATGATCACGAATTTTTTGGCGGCGAGGAGGGCGACGAATAAGCCTTTGAAGAGGCCTGCTTTGGTGGCGATGCCGCCGGCGACGAGGGCGGCGAGGCCATAAGTGGCGACCTTATCGGACGAGCCATCGAAGTCGGAGTAGCGGTGGCCTTCTTGGAAGTCGATCATGGAGAGGAGCGTTGGGGTAGCGGATTGGATGGCGGGGAGTTGTTCCATTCCCGCCACCGCATTGAGGACGAGCACGCCGCGCCTGCCGAGGAGTCGGATATTGTAGTTGAGGGTATTTTCGTCACTGCCGTCGAACTTCAACTCTTTGGCCCAGTACATTTTGTGGGAGCTTTTATCGTAGCGAGGTGGAGTGGCCCAGCCGATGAGTTGGATACTTCCGAAGCCTTGTTTTTCGCGTTCTTTGCTGGCTTCGGTGGTGGATTCCTGCATTTCTTTGAGGAGCTTGGTGTAGTCGATTTTTTCGGCGTCGTCGTCTTTGACGTAGCCGTCTTCGTCGTAGGTGAGGATGACGGCCCAAGCGGAAGCGCTGGCGGGGCTGATGTCGGTGGGGACGAGCATGCCGAGGGTTTTTGCGCCTGGGGGATTTCCCCAAATTTTCGAGAGCACGACTTCGGCGTTTTTGGGGTCGAGGAAGCGGAAGCCATTGGGGAGGTGGATTTTAGCGATCCCGCCTTGGAGGGTGATCTCACCGTCTTGGTATTGGAGACCCTCGGCAATTTTCTGGAGATTGGCGCGAAGGGTGGCTTGATCGGGGGTAGGAGCTTCGGGGGGATTTTCGGCGAAGAGCGGGGTGAGGATTGCGAGAAGAACGAGGAAGAATCGTGGGATTTTCACTGGAGTGACGGTGGAAGTTAAGAGGCTTTGGCGTGGGTGCAAGCGAGAGCGGTGGCGGGATTGATTTGCCAGCGTTCGGCGACGAGCGAGAGTTCGTGATTGAGGGACCAGCGGTCGGGGAGGGGTTCGCCGAGGTGTTCGGGATTGCCGCCTTTGAGAGTCATGCAACCGGTGTTATCGCCGAGGCGACGGAGTTCTTCGATTTCGTCGGGGTTGAGCTGGATGTTTGGCAGGCTGGCGAGGTCATCGATTTTCGATTCGATGGTTTTTGCTTGGGGGCCGACTTCTTGGATCATCGTGGGGATGACGCTCTGGACGGGGGATTGGCTGAGATTCCAGAGGCAGGAGAGTTGGAGGGTGGAGATGCCGTGTTCTTCGGCGATGTGGCGCATGGACTGGAGTTTTTTGTAACCGAGTTCCACCCAACCTGCGGGGCGAAAAGTGCGATGATCGCGTTCGCCGAATTGGTGGCCTGGCTGGACATCGCCGTGGAAGACACCGCCGTAATCGACCACCCGGGTGATGAGTTTGACCTGATGTTTTTCGGCTGGGGGAAGGGCGAGGGAGCCTGGCCAAGGTTCGAGGGGATTGAGAATAATCATTGCCCAATCGAGGAGGGGGCCGAAGCGTTCGAGGCTGAGGATGAGGTCGAGGGTGAAGCCGTTGGCGGGACCTGGAGCGATGCCGAGGCGGTCGGTGAGTTGGGCGTCGCGGAGTTTATCCATGGCGTTCCAGACGGCATCGCTGGTGAAGCCGATGGCGTCGGGGTTGTGGAGCATCAGGCAATCGAAGCGATCGACCTGGCAGCGGGCGAGCGAGGCTTCGGTGGCTTGGCGGATGTAGCTGGCGTAATCGCCTGAGGAGCGGAGCTGGGGGTGGGTGAAGCGTGGGAAACCTTTGGAGCCGTCGCGTTGGCCGCTGGTGAAGTCGTGGCCGATCATCCCGACGAGGGCATAGGAATCGCGCGGGAGACCTGAGAGGGCGCGTCCGAGGAGGGAATCGGCGGCGCCGTTGCCGTAGACATCGGCGGTCATGAAAGTGCGGATGCCTTGGTGATAGGCGTGGCGGATGGCGTTGATGAAGCGTTCTTCGGTGATGGGTTCGCCGAAGTGCATGAAGCGTCCACCTGACCAGGTTCCGTAAGCGGTGCGTGAGATATCCATAGAGTGTGAGTGGGGGTATGGTAGATGAGATTTGGGAAATATTGAAGAGGGGAATTTTAAAAAAAG
>JBAWZW010000374.1:0-2187 GCA_037142835.1 Verrucomicrobiota bacterium | reverse complement strand
GAAGTGGGGAAGGGTGGGGGTTGACAGGTGGGGGGAATTTGTTTGAAGTTCGCGGGATGCGTTTTATTCCAGCAATTTTGAGTGTGATCACCCCTTGCGCATTGGGGTTATCCCTCGTTCAAACTGTTTATTCCGAATCTGTTATGCCTGAGACACCTCTTGATGTGAAAGCTCCGCCAGCGACGGCGGTGAAGACGGCCACTGGGCTAGCCTCGGTGGTTTTGAAGGCGGGGAAGGGTGAGATCAAGCCGAGTGCGGCGGACACGGTGACCGTGCATTATTCTGGGTGGACGACGGATGGGAAGTTGTTTGACAGTTCGGTGAAGCGTGGGGAGCCGACGAGTTTTCCGTTGAATCGGGTGATCAAGGGGTGGACGGAGGGGTTGCAGTTGATGGTCGAGGGGGAGAAGCGGCGGTTTTGGATTCCTGGGAAGCTGGCCTATGGGGATGAGGCCACTGGGGGACGGCCGGCGGGGATGTTGGTTTTTGATGTGGAGTTGTTGGGGATCAAAGTGGCACCAAAGCCACCGATGACGCCTGAGGATGTGGCTGAGGCGCCGAAAGGCAGTGTGAAGACGGCGTCGGGGTTAGCCTCGCGGGTCTTGGTGGCGGGGAAGGGTGAAGTGCATCCGAAGGCGACGGATGAAGTGAAGGTGCACTATTCTGGGTGGACGACGGATGGGAAGTTATTTGACAGTTCGGTGGTGCGGAATGAGGCGATTGTTTTTCCGTTGAATGGGGTGATCAAGGGGTGGACGGAGGGAGTGCAGTTGATGGTGGTGGGAGAGAAGCGGCGGTTTTGGATTCCTGGGAAGCTGGCCTATGGGGAAAACCCGCCTCCTGGAGCGCCTGCGGGGACCTTAGTTTTCGATGTGGAGTTGTTGGATATCGTGAAATAGAGAAGGGGCGAAGTGGGTTGGCAGTGGGGGAGAAGGGAGTAGCGAAAGGCGAATCCATGGCGAATGGCCGTGGCGGTTTCTGGGCAAGAGACTGGGGCGGTGAGGGGTCGTGGATTCTCGGCGTTCGCTGAACGATGCCAACCTAAACTGGTGGGAACACCGGGGGACGGTGCGCTGAGAAGGCGGGAATCCTCGGCGTTCGCTGGATGGTATTGGGCTACTGGTGAAGTGTGCTGGGCTGGGGGGATCGGGCTGTTTTGGGGTTGGCGGCCTTGCTGGGGTGCGAAGGGTGGAGGCTATTCGGGGGTCCACCAGGCGTCGAGTTTGGCGGTCATGGCTTTGATGCGATCGGGTTCGGCGTTGGCGAGATTTTTGAGTTCGAGGGGGTCTTGATCGAGTTGATAGAGTTCGGGGGAACCTGGTTCGTTGGGGGCGTAGGGGACGATGATTTTCCAGCCGTCTTCGATGAGGTAACGCCAGCGGAGGCTGGCGCTAGGTTTGGCTAAGTCTTTGGAGTTGTGGCTATAGCAGTCTCCGTAGACGGCTTTTCTGGCGGCGAGAGCGGTGGGATCGAGGAGATTGACGCCGGGTAAACCTGCGGGAAATTTGACGCCACAAGCGGTGAGGAGGGTGGGGTAGATATCGAGAGAACTGATCGGGGAATCGTTGCGGGCGGGGGAAACTTTTTCGGGCCAGCGAAGGAGGAGTGGGGTGCGGAGGCCGCCGTCGTAGGGGGATTGTTTGGAGCGAGGGGCGAAGTTGGGGGAGTTGGGGCTTTGGATCCACCCGTTATCGGTGACATAGAGGACGATGGTATTTTGGGTGAGGCCTTGTTTATCGAGGTGAGCGAGGAGATCGCCGATGGTTTCATCGAAGAGGGCGATCATTGCCCAATAATTGGCGATGGGGAGGCTGGGGGTTTTGTCTTTGTAGAGATCGAGGAGGCGTTTGGGTGGGTTATGTGGGGTGTGCGGGAGCATGGGGGCATACCAGACGAAGAAGGGTTTTTCGGCTTTTTTGGCTTCGGCGATGAATTGGTAGATGGGATCCATGGTTTTGCGACCGATATCGAGGCCGACGTCGCCGTGGCGCTCGCCTTTGGTCATGCCGTGGGTGAATCCGCCTCGGGTGAAGTCGCCTTGCCACCATTTTCCCGTTTGGAGGGCGAGATAGCCATGGGCGGCGAGGAGTCTGGGGATGGTTTGTTCGGCATCCATGTAGCGGTTATAGATTTCGCGGCCTTCGGCGAAGGTGGGAGATTTGGCGAAATCGGGGGGGCGGCCGGCGG
>JBAWZW010000373.1:0-2188 GCA_037142835.1 Verrucomicrobiota bacterium | reverse complement strand
GCACAAAGCACCACCCCCGCCGCCAAATCCTTCGCCCGGCCCGCCAACGGATGCTCCTCAGGCGAAACCAAATCCACCACCGCCTCAATTGCCGAATTCATTCCCTCCCCCAACCACACCAACCCCACCGCCAATAACACCGCCAGCCATTCCCCACGGCTAATCCCCCAATACCACCCCGCTCCCACCACCAAAATCGTCGCCACCGCGTGAATCCGCGCGTTCGCCTCACTCACCATCATTATCTTCACCCCACGACACGCATACCCCAAACTACCCAAAAATCGACCGCCTCGCCCCTTCAATGGAGTCGGTCGTTCTGCCACAATTTCCCCCTATTTCTCCTCCGCCACGGGCTTCACTTCCGCTTTCACCGATCCCTCATGCACAACCGCCTCATGCCCAACCACTTTCCCCGCCCCCGCGTGCCCCGCCTCACCGTGCTTCTCAGTCTTCGGCAACTCCGATGCCGGATGCTTCTCACAAGCACTCGCCACCATCATCAAAATCCCTAACCCAACAATCGTCGTCAGCTTCATATCCCTCTTCTTTACCAAATCTCCTCCCTCTGACCAGCCAAAATCCCCCTTCACCCTCACTTCTTCTCCACCCCAATCTCCACCCCAGAGAAAGACAACGCCGCAATCCCATTCACCCCATAAATCAACCGATCCGCCTTGCCATCCCAACTCTTCCCCGACAAATACCCCAACTTCTTCGCCTCACCCCCACCCTCCATCCCCAACACCAACCGATTCCCTTCCGCCTTCCCCCCAGTAATCTTCGCCACTTTCCCGTCCAACTCAATCCACGCCTTGTTCTCCTCCTTCCAAACCATCGGCTGATCAAATTCCATCACCAATTCCTTCCTCTCCCCATTCGTAAAATACCCCCGCACCAAATTCGGCGCCGTCAATATCTTCGCACGATCCAACCCATAATGATCCTGCTCAATCACCGGACTCATCAGCTGCGCCATCTGCGCATACCCCTCCTCATCAAAGTGACACAGCCCACGACCACTCGATTTACTCACAATCCCCAGCGTCGACATCACCCGCATCCTCGAAAATAACCGAGGCATCGTCCGCTGGACCTCCAAAAGCATGTCCCCAGCATTCGTCCCACCCATATTACATCCACTCGGCCAAATCTGAAAAATGTAATAATTCTGAATGTTCGGGAAATCCTCCTTCCACGCCGCCGACATCTCCACAAAATAATCCTGATACGATTTCCAATTGTAATCCCCAGTCGGCGCTCCACTCCCCTGATCGTTCTCCCCCTGATGCCAAATCACCCCCCGAATCCCATGGGTCAATTTCGCCCCCGTCACCCGCGTCAATAACCCCCCGTAAATCTTATACGGATTCCCATAAATCGCCCCACTCGTATCAAAGTGATTCCCCGGATTCCTCTGATGCAAAAAAATCGGCGTCCCACCATACGCCCCATTAATCACACAAATCGGGATCCCATACTTCTCCACTAACCCATTCGCCAAAACCATTCCCCACGTCCCAATCTGCGCAAACCCATAGTCAGGCTTCCCCCATATCCGCGTCCGTACCGCATCACCCCATCCACCCTTCACACTCCCCTCCAACGAGTTCCCATAACTCCTCACCCACCGACTCCATCGCGTCGGCGCATCCACGGTCGGCCCGTTGTTCGGCCCACTCGCCTCCGCATTCGACTGCCCCTCAATAATATACGCATCCCCACAAATCAAATCCCCCACCGTTCGCTCCAGCTTCTCCACCCCTCCCGTCTTCGTCCCAAATTCCACCTTATACCCAATCATCCCCGCCTTTAATCCCACCGAAAAACCATAGCTCCCATCCGCCTGAGGTTTCTGGACTTCGGTCTTCACCAACTTCTCATCCGCATACACCCGCAAAAATACCGACTCCACCCCCACCCCCACTTTCCCATTATAAAATAGTCTCCCTTCCCCACGATCGTTCCTCGCATAAAATTGCTTCTCCTCAGGCTGCTCCTCTTTCCCAGGAATCCTCTCCACCCACGCATCCGTCTTCGGCTCGGTCACCTCGATGACCGCCTCCGCCACACTCTCCGCCCCACCATTGCTCACCGTCATCTTCACCGTAATCCTCCCACTCATCTGCGACCTCTTCAAAATCAACTTCCCCCCACTCACTTCCTTCAAAACGGCCCCACCCTCCAC
>JBAWZW010000372.1:0-2201 GCA_037142835.1 Verrucomicrobiota bacterium | reverse complement strand
CATCCAAGACCCAACCACCCAAACTCCCTACCCCTCCGCTTCCCCCTTCGCCACCTTCCGCGGGCAGTGCAAATCATACTCCTCCTGCATCCGACGCAATCGCATCACCCCGTAAATCACCACCAACGCCATCCCCAACACCAACCCCCCCACACACATCTTCTCCACCGCAAAATTCCCCAAACGGTTCGCCACATACGAAGACACAATCAACCCGAAAATCCCCAAGTTAATCACCCAGTTCACCCCCTTCGATACCACGTAATGCATGGTCCCAAATCCTCCCAACTGATAAAGCATAAATGGCAAAATCGCCACCGCTGGCAGTAACTCCGATACCCCCAAACTCACCTCCGTCGAACTCGCCGCCACCTTATGCAAAAGCGTGCTCTGCGATAACTCATGAAATAACGATGGCACCGCACACAAAAATGGCACCGCCGCCAGCAACTCCAACACCAACGACCCACTCCAAGTCCCCGTCTTCGCCGCATAATCCCCACCGTTCTCCACCGATTGCGTCGCAATAAATAACCCCGCCACCACCGCCGCCGCACTCGCCAACATCAGGAGCTCAATGCTAATCCCAAACCCCGTCGGCTCCCCCGTCTTTAACAAAAGTACCGCCATAAATCCCGGCGTGTAAAACATCACCCGCACCATCCGCGCACACACCCGAGCATCTCGCGTCGGGGGCAATAACGGCAACACCTTCCCATCAGTTCCAATCGTCGGACGCTCTTTTGACATTCCCCAAACCTATGCTCATTTCCCCCAATGACAATCCATTCCTCTCCCTTTTTATCACCCAATTCCCCCCACCAATCTCCTAACTCCCCTCCCCAATTCTCCTCTTCTTCCCCACCTGCAAATGCGCAAATCGTACCCCCCACTCCACCGGTAACCTCACCGGCTTCCCCGGCGGCATCAAAATTAACGCCATCATCTGCCTCGACGTCACAATCAACGCCCCATCCGCTGGCCGCCGAATCTCAAACCCACACCAAAATCTCAACCCCTCCACACTCTCCAATCGCCCCGTCACCACCAACTCATCCCCCAAAACCGCCGGCTTCCGGTAGTCAATCTCCGTCCGCACCACCACCGGAAATTGCCGCGTCCGCGTCATCTCCACTAACCCCATCCCCAACTGCTCCCCCAATTGCGTCCGCGCGATCTCAATAAACCTTAGATACGCAATGTTATGCACGACCGCCGCACAGTCCGTGTCAAAAAACATCACCTGCACAGGCACCGCAATCTGCGGAGTTTCCCTTTCTGAAGTTTCAGGAGTTTGATATTTCACGCCCCTCAAAAAAACCCTACTTTCCTCGCCGTGAACAGCACTTTAGTTCCACAACTCCATCAACAATCTCCCCCCCCACGAACCCTCCCACCTTGGCTCCCACCTCTCGCCATCATCGCCTTCGCCCTCGCCTATTACTCCAGTTACTTCACCTTCTGGTTCAATCCCCACGACGAAGGCGGTACGGTCTGCTTCACCTCCCAACGCCTCCTCCAAGGCGCCCGACCCTGGGCCGATCTCGAACTCGGCTACAATCTCGGCTGGTTCTACCCCCTCGTCGCCCTCTTCAAATTTACCGGGGTCCATTACCTCGCCGCTCGCGCCTTCTTCTTCTCTCTCTCCACCCTCACCGCCCTCCTCGGTTACCAAATCATCCTCCGCCTCACCTCTTCCCTCCGCCTCGCCCTCCCCATCGCCCTCCTCCTCGTCGTCTTCCCAGGCTCCCAGTTCAAAAACTATATCCCCCTCGCCGAGATGGCCAATCTCGCCTGCCTCTTCCTCCTCCTCCATTCCCCCTTCTCCCACCTCAAAAAGTGGCTCCTCTCCCTCTCCCTCTCCGCCTTCACCCTCGGCCTCACTTTCCTCGTCCGCGTCGAAATCGCCATCTTCTTCTCCACCATCTATTCCCTCCTCTTCCTCTTTCTTCTCCTCGATCAACGCCTCCCTCTCCCCCAAAGAGTTACCCGCCTCCTCCTCAGCTTCCTCACCCTCGCCTCCGTCATTTTCGCCGTCCATATCCCCCCATACCTCGCCCTCCGCCACCTCGGCGTCGCCGAAACCTTCGCCCGCCAAATCCCCGACTGGTTCGGCTTCCTCCGCCACAACCTCTCCACCCAAACCTCCTCCACCCAAACCCCTTCCAACCCAACCCCTTCCAACCCAACCCCTTCCAACC
>JBAWZW010000371.1:0-2216 GCA_037142835.1 Verrucomicrobiota bacterium | reverse complement strand
TCTCCACCGAGGAATCCGGCGTGCCAGAGGCGGGCTTGGTGGGGGCGTAGGGCATTTTATGGATTCAAGCAGCGGTCAATTACTGCCAGCACGTAAGATGCATTCCATGTGATGTCCCTATAATCACTTTGAACATCGCAATTATCGAGATTGAACTCGTCACAAACCCCTTGCAGCGCAGCAAGCGACTCAAACCGATGATTACCATTTTGAATGGTGAAAGCCAAACCACCAGGAATCGCATGGACTGTAAACAGCCGCCCACGAGCACGCGTCTCCATCGCGATATGGCCGTTTTCGCTCACGAATCTAAAAATCGCTTCTGCTGTAATCAGCGGCATGGTATGCGGTGTAAGATAACGGTCAATTCGGTAAGCCCGGCGCGCCAAAGGAGGGTTTGGTGGGATCAAAGGGCATGGCATTCGGGGCCGTGGATTTGTTTTGCTGAATTCAAGCTCTCGTCAAACTCCCAAATTTCGACATCATGAGGGATGAGGTGAGGGTAACTACGAATGTACTTCTCGAGCAGTGTGCCCTTTTCCGGGTCGAAACGGCTGAGAAGCACGAACATCATCTTGCGATATTCGTCGGGCACCAGTGAAAAATAATACATCGCCTCATTCCAAGTAGCCAGTTTCGCACTTGGCGAATTGCCACCCTCTGTCCATGAATGGCACTTGCATTCCACGACTATATTGGACTCATCGCTGCCAAAATCGAATTCGTGAGAACACTTTTGATCGCTGACACCGATGTGCAACTTGAATTTCGGGGTGACGCGGACGCCCTCAGCACTAAGGAAACGACCAACTGCCTCCTCGAAAAGAGCACCTCTCTTAGCGTTGGTTTTATTGGCCATTACTCAAAGAGTGCGCGCCGAAACGCTGACCATTTAGAAATGTGCTCCGGCGACGACGGATCGCAATCAGGATTGCACCAAGCCCCAGCAACCCGGCGCTCGCGGGTTCGGGGACGCTGGAAACGAGCTGCGGCGAAGTAGCGCCAGCGAAGCCACTGCCAAGCGTTCCAGTAAGCCCATTTCCACTGAGGTCTGCCACGGTGGTACTGCCGGGTGACTCGTTGAAGTTGTAGAGCAATACGGTGGTTCCGTCCGCCGTCAGGTCGCCCGTGGGGGCTGCAAAACTTGGACCGGAATATAACGCTGCGTTTGAAACGCGCAACGAGTCCATATACCCATGAAAACCCGACTGAAAGCCATCAGTTCGATTTATAGCTCCGACAAAGGCAGCGCCTGAACCGTTGCCGGCAGCTATGGATGCCAATCTTGAAGCAAAAAGGATCCCATCAACGTAAATTCGATCCTGCGCTCCATCATACACGTAAGCCAAGTGATGAGAGACACCGAGCGAAATTGTTACTGGTGCCGCGAGGTATGTCAGCGGAAATATGTATCCCCCTATTTCATTTTGGCTATAGCCAAGCATTTTATCCTCCAGTCCAAACGTATATTCATTGAAGATCATTCCGTTTACTGGAGCTATGGGAATAACGACTGCCTCAATCGTTATTGCATTGGCTATAGTCGTCCCACCGCTCACACTAATCGTGTCCGTGGAATTGCGAAAATATGCTAACCCAGCATTGGATTCAGCGCCGCCCATGCAGGCAAATGCAGAAATAATAAGCAACCGATATTTGAGTGGTTTCATGGTTTTGGTCTTGGTGTTGAGGAATTGGAATTCGTGTGTTGCAGCCTACCCCGCATACACCACTTCCTTGATCTCGCTCGGCTGCCCCACCTCCTCGTCCTTCACCACGCCGATGGCCATGTATTCGCGCGCTTCGGGAGCATTGGCCACGGCGAGCGGGCTTTCGTCGTAGTAGGGGAACTTGCGCTTGCGCACGGCGATGAGCTTCCACTGCACATCGCCCTTTTTGCGGGAGTAGATGTTCACGGCCTCGAAGCCGGGCTTGCGTCCGTCCACCTTCACCCGCGCGCGCTGTGCCTCGATGGTGATGCTCGGGCGGGAATGGGCGGGGTCCACGTTTTGCACGGCACCGATCCAGTCGAGCTGCGTCTGGATGGCGGGAGTGCAGCCGGGGCTCGTCTTGGCGCGCTTGATGGCGGCGCGGATGAGCGGGAGCTGTGCATCGAGGATCATGGGGAAGTTCGCCGTGAGTTCGTCGAGCTGGTTCATGAGATCCACGATGGGGGCGACGGCGGTCTTCACGGTGTCCACGGCGGCGAGGTAGGC
>JBAWZW010000370.1:0-2238 GCA_037142835.1 Verrucomicrobiota bacterium | reverse complement strand
GGCGAAGCCGGTGGCGGTGGTGAAGCCGATGGCGGAGGTGGTAGTGGTGAAGCCAGCGGGGCCGATTCAGATGCGGACGAATCCCGAGAAGGCCCCAGTGGAAGTGGTGGCCCCAGCGGTGGTGGGGAACCGATTGGGATTGAAGTTTGTGCCTGTGGGTGGAGGGGTAGATTTTTGCATTTGGCAGACGCGGGTGAAGGATTTTGAGGTTTTTGCGCGGGCGACGAGTTTAAAATCGACGTTATGGAAGGGGCCTGGATTTAAGCAGACGCCGGATCATCCCGTGGTGAATGTGAGTTGGGTGGAGGCGACAGATTTTTGCCAATGGCTGACGGATGTGGAGCATAAGGACGGGAGTTTGGCGCATGGGCAGATTTATCGATTGCCGACGGATTTGGAGTGGAGTCGGGCGGTGGGATTGGCGGAGGAGAGTGGGAAGACGCCTGAGGCGCGGGATATGGGGGTAGCGGATGTGTATCCGTGGGGGAACCAGTGGCCACCGCCCGCGAACTCGGGGAATTATACTGGGGAAGAGACGGGATCGGATGTGGCGATCAAGGGGTATAACGACGGATTTGCGTGGACGTCGCCGGTGGGAAGCTTTCCACCGAACGCCTTAGGGATCTATGACATGGGGGGAAATGTTTGGCAATGGTGTCTGGATGGGTGGAATAATGAATCGAAGGCGAAGGTTTTGCGTGGGGGATCTTGGTATAATGGGGCGTTGAAGTTGAGTTTGCTGTCGTCTTGTCGGGTGCATGCTTCGCCGGAGAGTAGCACGGACAACTATGGATTTCGGATTGTGCGGGCGAGTAAAGTGGCGAAGGGCTGAGAGAGGGGTAAAGGGATGAGAAGGGTGAGTGGGGTTGGGTGGGATGAGAGGGATATTGGGGTGAAGTTCACAAGAATGTGACCTGAGTGGCATGGGGTTTTCGCGGAGATGGGTTTAAGTAGTTTCTTTAGAAAAACCCTTTTACCTGATTACTGATTATGATTGAAACGCGAGCGGCTTATTGTGGGAGTTGCCAATGTCAGAGACATTTTCGGAAGCGATGTTTGGATCATTGGACGCAGGGAATCGTGACCTTGAGTACTTTTGGTTTGTGGGCGATTGGATGGATTGGGTTGACGATTCGGTATGCGAGGAAGCCGTGGCGGTGTGCTCATTGTGGGAGTCGGTACCGGATGGATTGGAACGGTGGTGGGGAGATAGTGGGGAAGCGGGCGGATTCGTCGGGTGCGGTGCGGCGGGATGGAGACGGAGTGAAACCGATCAAGGTTTAGGGCTGGTGGCGGGAAAGTCTTCTGATTGTTACCTAGCTGCATTCTGATTGACATAGATTAGGAGAATGGTGGGGGATGCGATTAGATTCCGAAGAGTTGGGAAAGGGGATAAACCAATGAAGCAACGCATTTTGATTGCGGATGATGAGCCTGATGTTTTGAAGTTATTGGAGGCAAGGTTGGTTGGGGCAGGGTATGAGGTGATCAAGGCGTCGGATGGGGTGAAGGCGTTGGGGAGGATTAAGAAAGAGGTGCCGACCTTGGCGATTTTGGATGTGATGATGCCTGGGATGAGTGGGTTGGAGGTCTGTCGATCGTTGAAGGGGGACGCGCAGACGGCGCGGATACCGATTATGTTATTGACGGCGAGGCAGGATGAGATTGACCGGGTATTGGGTTTTGAGTTTGGGGCGGATGACTATGTGGTGAAGCCGTTTAGTCCGCGGGAGGTCGTGTTGCGGGTGAAGGCGTTATTGCGGAGGCAAGCGGTGTCGGGGGGTGCGGTGGAACCGGTGATTAAAGTGGGGGAATTGACGATTGACCGGATGGGTTTGCGGGTCTTGGTGAATGGGGAGGTCGTGGAGGTGACGAGGACGGAGTTTAGGTTATTGGTGACGTTGATGGAGAGTGTGGGTCGGGTGCATTCGCGGGAGGAATTATTGGTGGCAGTGTGGCCGAGTGGATCGGAGATTGAGGTGCGGACCGTGGACACGCATTTGCGAAGGCTTCGGGAAAAGTTGGGGGTAGCTGGGCAGCGGATTGAGACGATCCGAGGGTTTGGGTATCGGATTGACGGGGTGGTTGGGTAAGTGTGGGGGGGAGTTTTAGGGGGATGGGGAGTCGGCTTGAGACTTGGCGATTTCGTTTTTGGCGCGGGGGGCGAGTTTGCCGGTGATTTTTTTGAGGGAATCGATGGCGGCGATTTTTTCGGTGGGGGACTGGGCGGCTTTGAGT
>JBAWZW010000369.1:0-2258 GCA_037142835.1 Verrucomicrobiota bacterium | reverse complement strand
GAGAAGGGTGCCAGGCCCGAGGGAACTGTCATCCGCAAAAAAACTTTTGACAACATGAAGAGTGTGGAGTAAACACTACACAATGCAAGCGACTTTCGGTGATTACCTTCGTGAGTGCCGCGAGACCAAGGTCTCGACCGATCGATCTTTTTCTGTGAGGAAAATCGCCGCAAAAGTCGGAATCGAACCCTCCTACCTCAGTAAGATCGAGCGCAATTTACAACCTCCTCCCGGTGAAGAAGTGATCCGTAAACTTGCCAAAGAAGTGGATGAGGATCCGGACGTGATGCTCGCCCTCGCAGGGAAGGTCTCGTCCGACCTGCTCGCGATCATCCGAGCCCGTCCACGACTCTTCGCCGACCTCATCCGCCAAATAAAAAATCTTCCAGACAAGGCCGTCATTCATCTCGTTCGCGGGGTGCGCGACGGCTCCTGGTAAACACGAACCCAATACAACACCATGATAAAACTAAACCGCGACCAATTGATTTTCTCGTTCCCTTCTCTCGTCGATGAGCTCCGTGCTCTCGTCGCAGAACACACGAAAGATGCCTTGCCACGAATCCTGTCGGAAGACCGCAACTACCGCGCCGCAAGGCCTTGGTATGACCAAGACAAGAGACGCAGTGCTCACGAGGAGATTTTGAAGAGATCCGATGATTGGATCCGAAAAGCCTATGCTTCAAAGGTCGATAGGCTTGTCCCGAGAGAGATCGAGGGTCAAATCGGGTTTCAGCGAACCTTACGCATCCCCGATGACGGCAAAACTTACTCTCTGCCGCCTGGACTCGGTCAATACCCGCTTAGGCACGTCGATGACTACGCAAGCGCAGTGCCCTCCAGATGGCTTGAGCGCGGAGGAGTTCTCATGCCCATGTATCAAGCCGAGGCGCTCTGGCTGAATTTCCATGGAGACTATCCGATCTCGATCAAAATTGGAGCCGGTAAAATCAACGCGCTGACAGGAGAGGAGTGGCAAGGCGGGCTTCACCAAAGCCCACAGGATTATCTGGTTCTATCTAAGCAGCCGTGGATCGACGGCTTCGCGGTGAGCAAGGGAGTGATCCGCCAGTTCGTTGCCACGCCGCTCGGTGATGGCTGCACCGTCGAGGAACAAGTCACCGGTAAAGGCGAGTTCGGTGGCATTCAAATTCAGGCATACCCCATGAAAGCCCGCATCTATTTCGACCAGTTCATAAAGGAATCTCTCCCCAATTCACTGTCGGATCTGCTTCCGGAACCGTTCATTGATGAATGGCCAAACATAATGTATCGCGCCAGCGGGCAGCGGTGCATGTCTGAGGATAGCGATCTTGAAATGGGACTAGGCATGGGCGGACGGATGCAACAGGAAATCTATGAGGACTCCTACGGGCTGGCCGCTTGGGATTTGGAGGCGACGAGCCGCTGTTTCCTTCATCTCTGCAATGCTCTTCAGTGGCGTGAGATCACCGGAACTAATCCTCCGCAGGCACCGGTGACGGCGAAAGAATATGAGAAGGCCGGGCTCCCCTGGTTCGATTATTACCGCGATGATCTCGCCGTTCTTGAGGGATCCAAAATACTGGCTGGACTAAAGAGTGTTCGTGAAATGCGCTCCGAGATAAAGGGACACGTTGGCACTCCAGAGACGGGCGTCACCGTGCCGGTTGTTCTCTCCTGCGGTCCGAAGAAGCGCCCCGGCCAAGTCAGGGAATGGGTCGAGTGAATGCCCCAGTCAGACCAGCGTTGGCTGGTTCGGACCGTCGACAGTGCTCTCGATTTCGTCGGTGCTCGTAGTGGAGAACCGGCTCGTCACCTTCAGCTTCGCGGTCACGCCGTCCGTGCCTACCACCTTGAAGCTGATGCCGAACTTGCCGGCCCCCTCGGCTGAATCTCGGGCCTCGCGCCAGTGCATTTCCAGAGCAGAGGATTGGCCGCCAACGGGTGACGCTCCGTAGGCGCGCCTTTCGATTCTCCGGATGGTCGTGCAGCCTGATGCTGCTCGAACGGCACTGGCTGATCCCTCACTAATGGAATCCGGCATGATTCCCCGCTTCCTCATGTTTTAAACCCGACAAAGTACCTGTCCCTTACACACGTCTACTCCGTCGCGAAGCACGCGGGCGTCAGCGCGGCGGCGCGCCATATGCCCTACGGTATCTAGCAGCCGGCCATCAGCGCGCAGATTTTGCAGTTCGATATGGTCAAAGACCAGGTCAGAGATCGCCTTTCTTCCAACCACCGCCAGCGAGGAAAGGAGGGAGGCGCGGTGGCAG
>JBAWZW010000368.1:0-2292 GCA_037142835.1 Verrucomicrobiota bacterium | reverse complement strand
AAAATCTGCCGCGCCTCCGTGGTCACCATCGACCACTTCCACGTCTGCCCACGCATCCCCGTCGGCCCCAAATTCCAGTCCTGCACAAATTTATCCTCAAATTTTCCCCCCTTCGTCAAATCAGGCACCTCAGGCTTCTCCTTCGCCGCCCAAATACTCCCCAATCCCAACCCCAACCCCATCGCCACCAGACTCATCCGTCGCCCCACCCCAACCAACCGCCGCCACTTCCCCGAAAAAGTCAAAGTCCCCAAATCTCCCACAGATAAAAAGTTTTTTTCAGTTGTCATTAGTTTAAATTCGTTCGTTCTTAGTTGCTCCGTCGTTTTTAGCCCCACCTAAACAGCACCACCCTCTCACTCTTGGACAACCAAGTTCTTAAACTTCGTCACCACTTTCTTCCCGTTCTCTTCCTTCCACTCCCCACTCAGCCGGACCACCGATCCCACGCTCCGATCCAAATGACTACTATTAATCGCCCCAAAATCACTGCGGATTTCCACCACCGTGCGATTCGAAAGCTCCAGGTAATAAAGATTCGGGTTCTCCACCGAAACACTCAACTTCAATAGCCCCCTCACCTCCACCTGACCGTTCTCCTCTTTCAATATCCCCCAACTCCCATCATCCACACTCTTCGGCCGAAAATTCGCCAGCTCACTCACCCCAGGAATCGACCGCGTCGACTCCCCATAAGCATCCGCCTTCACCCCCATCATCTGGATGATCTTTAATAGCAAATTGCTGTTCGGCTCGTTGTCATACCTCACATGCCGCCCCAACGCAATCTGCCCACCACCCCCACCCGAAATCACCAACGGTAAGTCATTCACCGAGTGATAATCCGAATGCTTGATCCCCGACCCAAATAACACCACCGATTGATCAAAGATCGTCCCCTCTCCCTCCCGAAACGATTTCAATTTATCCAGAAAATACCCGAATTGCCCCACATGCCACTGGTTCACTTTATCAAAATTTGGCAAAACCGCCTTCCTCGCCCTCACAAAGTGCGAAAGATAGTGCAACTCCTCGTTCACCCCCAAAAAGTCATACACCGATCGACTCTCCGTATGCGACATCATCAACGACGCCACCCGCGTGGTGTTCGTCCAAAAGGCAATCGCGATCAAATCCAACATCGCCTTGATCCGCTCCCCCACATTTCCCGACGCCGGAAAATCCTTGATCCCCGCAATCCGCTCCTGCCGCTCCCTATCCCCATCCCCCTTGAATTGCTCAATCTCCACTTCCACCTCCCGCACCGCCGCCAAATACTGCTCCAAAGTCTGCCGATCCGCCCCACTCGCCTTCCTCACCACCGCCCGATAACTGTCTTTCACCCCGTCCAAAACACTGCTCGTAGCCTCCCGATGCGCCCGATTGTTAAACCCTCGAAATAAAGTGTTGAAAATAATTTCTGGATCGTCCGCCGTCGGAATCGCCTCCCCTGCCGCATCGTATGACAGATAATTCTCCGAAAAGTCATCCCGGTCATAGTAGGGATCCCCACGCAAAACTAACGACTTCACTGGACTCTTCCCCCCAATGGCATCCGCAATCACTTGGTCAAATGATTGCACTTGCTTAAATTTCGATTGCACCCCTCGACCCGTCATAAACGCCACCGAATCCTGCTTATGCCCCCCGTTCGCCTTCGAACTACTATTGATCCCACTCAAAATCGTCACGTCATTCTGCTGCGCCTTCAACGGCAAGAGCAACTTCGACAACTCAAACTCCCTCTCCGTACCCCCACTAATATCCCACGCACTCGGATTCACCCCACACCCCTTAAACAAAACACACGCCCGCAAATTCTTCCCCACCACTTTCTTCTCCACCCCATAACTCAACGCCGGCGACATAATCTCCAAAAGCGGCAAGGCCAAACTCGCACACGCCCCCCGCAAAAATGTCCGCCGATCAATTAAATAATTGCTCATCGCCTTAAGGTATCTCCCAGTGCTCCAAAAATTGGCGACTAAATATCACTTCCTCAATCAAAACACTCATCCGATTCCCCTTCTTCCCCATCTCCGCTTTGATCTTTTCCAACGCCTCCCCATCGTGCGCCGTCACTTTCCTCCCCAAAGCATACGCAAACATCCGCCGAATCATATTCTCCAAGATCTCCTCCCCATACCCTTCCAATAACCCCTTCTTCATCTCTTTCGGCGTCCGAAACGCCTGCCCATTCGGCAAGACCCCCAACGCCACCACCGCATCCCCACTCTGATCCAATTTCACCCGCTTCCCCACCACCGCCTTCTTCCCCTCCCCAACTTCCTT
>JBAWZW010000367.1:0-2336 GCA_037142835.1 Verrucomicrobiota bacterium | reverse complement strand
ATCCTCGCCGTCACCCTGATCTCCGCAGGCATGCAGACGATCTTTTCGAGCTTTTTCCTCAGCGTGCTCGGCCTGAAAATCTCCAATCGCACTCCACCCTCGCCTCAATGAAAATTCTCATCTCGGGACTCTGCGGCTTCGTCGGCAGTTCTCTCGCCACTTACTTCCGCCAACACGATCCCGCCCTCGAAGTCTTTGGCTTCGATAACTTTATCCGCTCAGGAAGCGAACTCAATCGGCGCGCCCTCCAAGCCCTCGGCGTCAAAGTTTTCCACGCCGATCTCCGCTCCCAGAGCGATATCGATGCCCTCCCAGCCGCCGATTGGGTGATCGATGCCGCCGCCAACGCCAGCGTCCTCGCCGGGGTGGACGGCTTAACCAGTAGCCGCCAAATCATCGAACACAATCTCCTCGGAACGGTGGAGCTTCTCGAATACTGCAAACGCCATCACGCGGGCTTCACCCTCCTCAGCACCAGCCGCGTCTACTCCATCCCCCCACTCGCCAGCTTGCCGATGGTCGTGAAAAACGCCGCCTTCACCCTCGATCCCCACGCCTCACTCCCCCCAAATGTCTCCACCGCAGGCCTTACCGAAGACTTCTCCACCGCTTCCCCCGTCTCCCTCTACGGCACCACCAAACTGTGCTCCGAACAACTCGCCCTCGAATACGGCTCCGCCTTCCAACTGCCCGTCTGGATCAACCGCTGCGGCGTCCTCGCGGGCCCCGGCCAGTTCGGTCGCGCCGATCAAGGCATCTTCAGCTTCTGGCTAAACTCCTGGCTCCGCCGGCGCCCCCTCAAATATATCGGCTTCGGCGGCACGGGACACCAAGTGCGCGACTGCCTCCACCCCCACGACCTCGCCCGACTTCTCCTCGCTCAAATCCACGATCCCTCCCGCAAAGTCCACCCCCTCCAAAATGTCTCAGGCGGAACCGCCAGCGCCATCTCCCTCGCCCAACTCAGCGCTTGGTCAGCAGATCGCTTCGGCTTCCACTCCGTTGCCGCTCACCCCGGCGAACGGGCCTTCGATATCCCTTGGATGGTCCTCGATTCCGCCAAAGCCTCCACCCAATGGGGATGGCAACCCGAAATCACTCTCCCCCAAATCCTTGAACAAATCGCCCACCACGCTGAATCCCACCCCGATTGGCTAGAGCTCTCCGCAGGCGCTTAAGTTTCCACGCCACCCCATGCCCCGCCTCATCCATCCCCGCTCCTTTTGGATCCTCCTCCTTCTCGGCGTGGCCTTGCGTTCCATCGCCCTCCTTCAACCCCTCATCGATGCCCACACCCTCCGCCAATGCCAAACCGCCGCCGCCACCCGTAGCCTGATCGATCAACCCGGTTTTCCCCTCACCTCCGCCATCCCTTGGCTCGGCAACTCCGACCTCCGCTACATCCAGGAAATCCCCATCTATAACTACCTCGCCATCGGCCTCCACTCCATCACTGGCAACCTCGATCTCAGCGGGAAATTGACGAGCATTCTCCTCTGGGTCATCTCCTTTTTCCTCCTCCAATCCATCTGGCGACGCTTCCTCGATCCCCAGCCCACCTTCTGGGCAAATCTCCTCTTCATCTCCGCCCCTCTCAGCGTCTTCTACGGACAAGCTTTCATGCCCGAAATGCTCGTCCAATCTCTCGCCTTTGCCTTCATCCTCGCCACCCTCCGCTACTCCGAATCCTCCACCCTCTCCCGCTGGTTGATCGTCGCCTCCCTCGGCCTCGTCGCCCTCCTCGTCAAACTCCCCGAAGTCAGTCACCTTTACCTCATCCTCGGCGTCCTCCTCTTTCGCCGCGAAGGCCTCGCCGCCCTCCGTCGGCCCCGCTATCTCCTCGCCGCTCTCCTCACCGTCGCCGCCCTCAAAGGGTGGAGCGGCTATGTCGATTCCATTAACCAAATCTCCATCCCCGAATGGACCTCTCAGCCCAACTTAAAATCCTTCCTCGGTCCGCTCTCCGCACGATTCCACCCCAAACCCTGGATCAATGTCGCTTTTTATCTCGGGGCCTTCGTCGTCACGGGCCCCGCCGCACTCGCCGCCATCGCGGGCCTCTGGACTTTCCTCCGACGCCCCCAACCACGCGGGTTCCTCGGACTCTGGCTCCTCTCCATCGTCGCCTTTTACCTCATCTGGTTCGGCAACGCCGGCCCCTCCCAAAGCTACTACAATCTCCCCACCCTCGCCCCCCTCTGCGCCCTCTTCGGAATCGGTATCACCACCTTGCTCTCCTCAAAATCACTCGCCCCCTACCCCCGCACCGCCACCATCTCCGTCTACGCCCTTCTCACCCTCAGCATCGCCCCCGTCCTCTTTTATCTCTTCAAACC
>JBAWZW010000366.1:0-2346 GCA_037142835.1 Verrucomicrobiota bacterium | reverse complement strand
GTATATCACTTGAACCTATTGGCAACCCTGAATGTTATGATCACCCTGAGCATGATGTGATTGACTGTGTTTCCCCCTCAGATACGGTGGTAGTGTCTTCTACCAACTGTCGCCCCTGCAGGGGGGCCCGACCGAAGAGGTCCATGAGTAAGGATGGAGTGGAAGTAGACAAGGACCACCTTTATCATGAGTCACTGACAATTGATAAGGGGAACTCTTGGGTTCCTAACCTTTCGCACCGAGCTGCACTTGTGGCAGCTGATGCGGAAGGGGCGGGGTCACTTCCAACTTCATCCTCTCCTAATACCCATACATATAATAATTCTCATGGTCTAGGGATTACTGATGGTCAGGGATTGGGGAAACCCAATCGTGATCCAGGATCCAGATCTACTGGTCCGGGGCTGAAGTTTGTCAGCCGTGATTCAGCACATACTCATCTTGACACATGCTCTTCTAGTATAGAGCTTAGACAGCTTGGACTGGACCCCGTGTCTTTTACGAAAGACTCATCCCCCCCGCTTTCGCGAGCTAATGGCACGTATTTATTTGAATTCCCCCCCCTTAGTCCTGCCGCTTGTAATTCGCTTCTTCACCCAGCATGGAAGAAACCCCCATCTATATCCCGTACACGTGCTCCTATGCTGTTGGTTCCTGCGGCTGTCCCCACTGTTAGACCTATTACATATACAAGACGCACAACTAAAGTGAACCCTGCAGGAACTTTACTCACAAACATGCTGGTTGCTCATATGCGGGATCTTAATTTGTGGACATGCTCATGGACTGGTGGGGGGAAATCACCTACCCGTCGTGACTCCCTCAGCCGAGTTGCCAAAAGGCCCCTCCCTAGGCTTGCACCTCGTCCTTCCCCTAATAACCCCTTAACACTTCCAATCCCTCAGTTGGAAGGAATGCACATGGTTGTGGCTGACTCCACAATCCCGGGAGCCCAACTCGGACTCTTCACTATTAGTGGAGCTGACACAGATGTAGTACTCTGCACGTATGCAGGGAGCAAACTTCGTGACCTATCAACCGTTACCGATGAGTCTCCTCGTTACGATTATCTGTGGTCTAACACGAAGGCTTCTATAATAATAGATGCGTATCTGAAACACTCTTGCTTTGGGAGATATGCCAATGATGCCCTCTTTGAAAGTCGCTGTAATGCTTCCATTGAAGAACAGAATGGGAAGGTATACCTAATATCGACTCGTCCCATAGCCCCCAATGAGGAAATATTTGTTCAGTATGGCCCGGGGTACTGGGCTCAGAGGTTTCATCTACTTGCGTCTCATGAGTCTGCTGAGTTATCAACCTTTCAGAAGGATCTGATCAAAGCATATCACCTTATTTCCCTACCTGATGGTACAGCAATTACTCAATTGGATGCAAGAACAATTCGGACTCCTGTAATGAACCCCTTTCCCCTCTTGGGGGGCCAACGACCACTCCCCCCTAGCAAAGTCGATCTACTTTCTGATACCTTCGGCTCTTCTACTAATTTAAGCGTTGCACTTTCCATCAATAGAGATGAAAACTCATACTGGTCTCACCTCATGTCTTCATTACTCACTAATCCTCTCTCGTCCTCGCTTATGATACTTAAGGACTTTCTACGACAGTATGGGGACACGGTTAAACTTAGACTATGGAGAAGGAAATCCATGATTCACTACTCTGCATGTGCTTCTGACGGTACCTGTGGCTTTCAGCTTCTGTACCAAATGTACCTCAGAGGAGCCCGATTGAGGGAGGGCCACCCACCTGATAACTTTCCCACTCTGCTTGACTCTAGGGTCTCTGAAGGTTTTATCGCATACCTTCAGACAATTGTACGGAGATATGAGACGACCCCAACGAACTCTAGACCATCCGCCATACTTCACATCATTTACTACCTTGAATGGCTTCAGCGGCCTCTCCCTCGTCCCCCCTTCCCCCGCGAACATTGGATGGATGAATCATCAATCCAGCGGTTTGCAGACCCGACACACCCATTTTCGATGGCGTGGGTGGATGCTGACTCCCCTCACTCATACATCTCTGATGACTGGGTAGGTCTGTTTAGTGATACTTCCATTAACAGGCTTGACCAAGAATTTACCTTAGGAGAGACCACCGACATACTTCAACGCAACAACACGGGAGTATGTATGGATAGTCACTTCTACCCGCTAACCACATTGCTGGATCCACTCGGCGATCTTGATGCGGCACTTTACTCCCTGGCCCAGAAATTAAGGTTGACATTCTCTTCTGTGACTTTGCCGAAAAAACTTATCCATAACATGACAATATCGGCAAATGATAAGATTGAAATGCTCCCCCGAGCATACCACT
>JBAWZW010000365.1:0-2369 GCA_037142835.1 Verrucomicrobiota bacterium | reverse complement strand
GGATGGGGGAATGGGCAATTTGGTTTTTGGGGATTTTTGGGGGATGGGGGCGAAGACCACGGTTTTTTTGAAGATGGAGTCGCGGAAGAAATAAATGGAGGAGGCGGCACCGATGAAGATGAGGATGAGGAGGAGACTGAACCAGAAGGCGACTTGATTTTGGGCGGGGGTTTCGAGGACGACGCGCTTGGAGATTTGGGGTTTGGGAGTGGAGAGTTCGGAGAGAGCGTATTGGAGGTGTTCGATGAGTTCGTCGTAGCTTTGGTAGCGTTGTTCGGGATCTTTTTTGAGGGTACGATTAATGGCGAAAGCGGTGGCCCCGGAGATCCAAGGGGCGAAGGCTTGGAGGCTAACGGCCTGAGTTTTCAGGTGTTTGAGGGCGACGAGGGAAGCGGTTTTGTCTTCGAAGGGTGGTCGACCGGCGAGGGCGTGGAAGAGAGTGGCGCCGAGGGAATAGATATCGCTGCGGAAATCCTCGGGTTTGTGGTCGAGTTTTTCTGGGGCGAGATAGTAGGGGGTGCCCCAGATTTCGCTGGGGGAGAGTTCGCCTCCTTCGGTGGTGGTGGCGAGACCGAAGTCGACGATTTTGGCGATTTGATCGTTATCGAAGAGGATATTGCCTGGTTTGACATCGCGATGGATGAGACCGGCTTGGTGAGCGGCGCGGAGGCCTTGGGCGATTTGGATACCGATTTGGAGGGCTTTGGCTTCGGGGATTTTGGAGTCTTGGGTAATGCGTTGATCGAGAGTGCCTTGTTGGACGAGTTCCATGGCGATGTAGAAGCGACCAGCGTCCATTCCGGTGGAGTAAACCTTGACGACATGGGGATGATTGATGGAAGCGGTGAGGGCGGCTTCGTGGGCGAGTTGGGCGATTTGGTCAGGGGAAGCGGTGGAGCTTTTGCGGAGGAGTTTGAGGGCGACGAGGCGTTCGAGGGAGGTATCGCGGGCTTTGTAGACCACGCCCATGCCGCCTTCGCCGAGGACCTCGAGGAGATTGAAGTGATCGATATGGCCAGCGACTTCGGAGGGACCGCCGCAGGAGGGGCAAAGGATGACGGCGAGGGGTTCCTGGTCGGAGACATCGATGAGGACTTGGCAATGAGGACAGACTTGGATGAGAGGATCTGGCGGTTCTTCCATGGAGACTAAGAGGGCGAAAGGATCAAGAGAGCGAGGAGAGGAGAGTTCTGAGTTATGGGGAAAGATACGAGGGAAAAGTGGGAAGTGGAGGGGATTTTTGAGGGGAAACTTGCTTGGGTTGGGGGAGAGGGTATGAAGTGGGGGTGAATGAGAACGCTGGAGTTTAATGTTGGGGAAGCGGATGTGGGATTGAGACTGGATCAATATCTGGTGGGGCAGGTGGGGGGGATGTCTCGGGCACGGATTCAGGGATTAATTAAGAGTGGGAATATTACTTTGAATGGGGTGGTGGCGAAAGCGAATGCGCGGATGCGAGTGGGGGATGGGTTGAGGGTGGAGGAGCCGGAGTTAGTGGTGACGGAGACAATGGCGGAGGATTTGCCGTTGGAGATTTTGCATGAGGATGAGGATGTGATTGTTTTGAATAAGCGAGCGGGTTGGGTGGTGCATCCTGCGGCGGGGAATTGGGTGGGGACAGTGGTGAATGCGTTATTGCATCACTGTCCGAATTTGGCGGGGATTGGTGGGGAGCAGAGGCCGGGGATAGTGCATCGACTGGATAAAGAGACGAGTGGATGTTTGGTGGTAGCGAAGAACGATCTGGCGCATCGCTCGCTGTCGGAACAGTTTGCGGGGAGAGAGGTTACGAAGATATATTTGGCGTTGGCGTCGGGGCGATTTCGGGAAGCGAAGGGGGTGATTGAGCGAGCGATTGGGAGGCATCCCGTGAATCGGAAGAAGATGGCGGTGGTGGAAGAGGGTCGGGGTCGGGGATCACGAACGGACTATCGGGTCCTTGGGGAAGTGGGTGTGGGGACATTGGTGGAGTGCACATTGCATACGGGTCGGACGCATCAGATTCGGGTGCATTTGCAGCACCTTGGGCATCCGATTTTGGGGGATGAGGTTTATGGGAAGCGAGGGGGATTTGAGCGGCAGATGTTGCATGCGTGGCAGTTAGGATTTCGGCATCCGCGGAGTGGAGACCGTCGACATTTCTGCTCGCCGATTCCTGAAGATTTTGTGGATGCTGGGGTAACGGCTGATTTTTTATGAATGAATTTTCTGTGGCGTTGGATTATGTGCGGGCGACCTTGACGGAATTGCGGGAGGTTGGGGTGGAGGTGAGGGCATCGAAAGAGTCGCTAATAGGGTTGATGGGGATGCGTGCGGGAGTGGAGGTAGGGAGTGGTGGAGGGGTGGAGTTTGAGGGGGGAGAAGGGGAG
>JBAWZW010000364.1:0-2371 GCA_037142835.1 Verrucomicrobiota bacterium | reverse complement strand
CCGCGCGACCGCCCACCGGGATCACCGACCCCAGCCACAAGACAACCACCGCCCAATGATCTGCTGGTTTATCCGCTGATCGGCTTCCGACGCCCCGAGGCCCCTCGAAAACCAGCCACTTTCAAGGGGCCCCTCGCACGCCACTGCCATCATCGATGAACGCCCAAGCTTAGCACAAGCTAAGGCGTCCGTTTTCCCACTGTCTTCATCACCGGCTGCTCCTTCGACGCCTCAATCGCCTTAATCGCCTCCTCCACCGCCCCCACCCGACGCTGGTTCAATTCTCCACCGGGATACTCTTTCCGCGCCACCTGATCATTCAAAGTCACGATCAACTCCTTCAGCCCAGGAATCGCTTCCTTAGCCGCAGCCCCATACCCCACGATCTGCTTCATAATCTCCCCCGTCCGGCTCTCACTCCCATGCCCACCCTGAGTCTTCGCAAACTGCACCCCAGCGGCAATCGCCTCTTTATAGTGATACTTCGTCAAAGCCTTGAATCCCCCCATCCGAATCTCATTCCCAAACATCGTGTCCGCTGGCCCGCGCGTTTGAATGGCCAACAAAATATCTGGCGCCAATCCCTCAATGTCCGCCTCACTCAGTTTCCCATCAAAAAAGCCCCGCAAAGTCGCCCGCGCCATCCCATCCGCATTCAGAGAGATCGCTCGCACCGCGGGATAAAGCAACTTGGCATCTGCACTCTTCACCTTGTCCGTCAATCCTCCAGAAAATAGCGCCGCCGCCAACTGCCCCTGGGCCAACTGAATGGGATCCGCCCAGTTGATCGGCACCAAAGGCTCCGCCGTCGCCGCCACCGCCCGCAAAATATCTGCCAACGCTGGCTCCGCCGCCCCACCCATTTTCTTCAAAGCTTGCGCCGCCTTAAACCTCACCCACCGATCCTCCGCCGACAACTGCCTGACCAACGCGGGCAAGGCCGCCGCACTCCGCATCTCCCCCAACGTCTCGCACGCCGCTTGCCTCAAATGATTGTCTTTCCCCTCCGCCATCGCCAGCAAATCCCCCACCATCGACGCCGCTTCCGCTCGCTTCGCCACTTCTTCCGCCGCCCACCCACGCACCACCGGCGACCAATCCCCAAACGACACCAACAATTCCGCGACCGATTTCTTCGACCGCTCCACATCAAATCGCCCCGAAGCGATCGCCTCCCCAACCTCATTCCTCGTCAACCAATTCGCAGGGTTCGCCCCTTTCCCGGTAATCACCAAATTCTTCAAGGGAATCGCGTAGGTCAAAACATAGGTCGCCGCCGGACTCAATCCATTGTAACTGCTTCGCCCATAGTAAGTATTATCATCCGTCTTCCCCGCCCCATACTGCTCCCCTCCATCATAAGTAAACGACCCATCACTCCTCCGCACCAAGTCAAAATGCCACGACGCCTCCTTGAAAAAAGCTGCCAAGGCCATCGGTCCCCCCACATTCGCCCCCAACGCACCCCACAAATAACTAAACCCTTGCCCAGTATGCCCAATCTCCCGATTCGCATACCCCGCCGTGGCCATCTTCGCAAAAAATTGCGCCTCTTTCACCCGGTTCCCTTGCACCGCAAAAAAGACCGCGGTCATCGAACTCTTCCCGTTATTCTCATGATACATCCACGGCTCGTGCTCACCATAAGGAATCCCCCCCTTGTCCACATAATACCCAAAGAACCCCGACGCCCTCACCACCGCCGCCTCCACCTCAGGATCCTTCACCCCACACTTCCTCCCCATGACAATCGATAAATTCCCAATCAATCCCGCCTCGTTCACTGGCCCATACGGAGGGATCGACCCGTGGAGTTTCCCCTCCGCCGACGGCGGCGCAATCCCATGCCCAAACGTCCCATACATCCCCTGACCCTTCGACAAAATCGTCGTGTATTCGTTGATCGCGTGGGAAACCTCCTGATCTCCTGTCACCAAAAAGTATTCGCACAGAAACAAATTCCGATATCCCCAATCCCAAACCACCATCCCATCCCTCAACTCCAACTTCAAATCCTTCGGCCCAATCTTCCGCGCAAACGCCTGCAACTTCGGCAAATACTCCGCTTTCCCAGTCGATAACAAGGCCAACCCATTAATCGCCCCCCACAAATTATCATTTAAGTTCTCCTTCTCCAAGACCTTACACGCCTCCTCAAAAATCTTCTTCGATTTCCCACACTCAAACGGCGCGGTCGCACTATACGCCCCCATCGCCCTCAGCGGAATCTTCACCTCCTCGGTCTTCCCCTCACGCCACCGCGTCAGCCTCAATCCGCCACTCCCAACCTCCGCCTCCTGGATCGCCTTCCCCATCGCCTTCCGCGCATCCTCCGCAAAGGGCTTCCCCCCCACCCCCAAAACCACATCAT
>JBAWZW010000363.1:0-2387 GCA_037142835.1 Verrucomicrobiota bacterium | reverse complement strand
TGGGGATCATCAACAATGCGGAGGCTAATTACACCGAGTTTCATGGAGTTAGTTTGTCCTTGGGAACGGAAACTTTGGTGGCATACGCCTATATCGGCGACGCTAATCTCGATGGCGATGTCACGGCGGCGGACTTGGCGCTGATGGGGACAGGTTCGGGGTGGTATCATGGCGACTTCAACTACGACGGCGCGGTGGACGCATCCGACTACGATTTGTATAACTTCACCTTTGAGGCCTTGCATCCCGCCCCAGAACCAACTTCTGCGATTCTCGTCATCGGTGGAGCTGTCCTTTTGTGCTCTCGCCGCCGCCGCATCCACGCGGCGATTTAGTCTTGGCCCAAGGGGGATTTGCTTCAGCAATCCGCTCGTGCGGAACGCTTTGGTGTTCCGATGACCGAAGCTCGTTGAGACTTGATTTTGCTCCCTCCAATCCTAGGGCAGGCGTCGCGGTGGCGTTGGGCAGGGTTGGTTAGCTGGGGTCGATTCAGGCGACGGGCGTGGCTTTGAGTTGTGCTCCGAGGCCGTGGGGGCGTCGATGACGCGCTGGCCGATTTCGACCGCGGTTGGCGCGTTGGCCTCGGTCTCGGCGTGCGCCTGAGTCAGTTTGGCTTTGCGTTTCTGACGACCCTGCATCTCGGCGGGGGCATTGGCCCCGATTGCGGGCGTGTGGGTGTCGCGGGGTTTCCGGGCTCAGTGAGGCCGGCTACAACGGAGGTGGTGCGAGGGGTGAGGCTGGAGGGGTGAGGGGGGGATTTGGCGGCGACTGATTCAGACCCTGAGCAGCGATTTCGAGTAGAGATCCATGCGGGTTTCGTTTTGGCGAACCAATTGGGAACAAGACTTTTGCGTCCCCTGTTTTGGGAAAATGGGGAGATTTTAATGGGGGAATATATCTTGAACTGGAAAAAATCATTTTCCTCAAAGATAGTGCGATGATCGGTGATTTAGTGGGGCATATGGAGTCAAAACTTTTTACTTTCATCAAGCGGACCTTTGGCAATGCGGCCCCGATTCATCCTGTGGAAAACGGAATGGCTCGTCGGTGGGTCAAGCAAAGGTTGACGGCACTTTATCCCGATCTTCGCAATAATCCTTTGGCGCTGGAGCGCGCTTACCGTGCACTTGGTCTTGAGCCAAGACTTGGTGAGGGACAAAATGAAGCGGAGACGGTTTTTGAGTTGCGTGTGCCAACCGAATTGAACTGAGGCAGTTATGGGGTGCGCTCGTCTTTGAGGGTTGGCGTGCTTTGGTAAGGTGGGGGGTGGGAAAATTATTTCATGGATTCAACGAGTCGATGATTATAAGCAGACGGGTGAAGGATGAATTGGACGACGCATATTCTGGGTTGGTTTTTGTTCAGCGGACTTTCCGTTTGGGGGGTGGACACGCGTCCGAACATGCTTTTTTTGTTTAGCGACGACCAGCGAGCGGACACGATTGGGGCCTTGGGAAACGCGCAAATTCGCACGCCTGCGCTTGATGGGTTGGTCGAGCGGGGGACGGCATTTACGCAGGCTTATTGTATGGGTTCGAGTAATGGGGCGGTTTGCGTGCCGTCGCGGGCGATGTTGATGAGTGGGCGCTCCCTTTTTGCGGTGAATGATCATCTTGGAGGAATGGTGACTTGGCCTGAGAAGTTTGGTCAGGCGGGGTATCGGACATTTATGACGGGGAAATGGCACAATGGGGAGGCGTCGGCGTTGCGGTCCTTTCAGGAGGGGGAAGCGATTTTTTTGGGGGGGATGGGGGATCCTTATCGGTTGGGGCTTCGGGATATGAGTTCGAAGCATTTATTTGAGCATCAACGGGTTAGTGGGGAGCATTCTGTCAAAGTGTTTGCCGATGCGGCGGTGAAATTTTTAGGGGAGCAAAAGGGTGGGCAACCGTTTCTTTGTTACGTGGCGTTTAACGCACCGCACGACCCGCGGGTGGCACCTGAGGAGTATCGGAAAAGGTTTCGTGGGGCGGAGCCGTCGGTGCCCGAGAATTTTCTGCCCGTGCATCCGTTTAACAATGGGGAGATGGTGATTCGGGATGAGGCGTTGGCGCCTTGGCCGCGGACCAAGGAAGTTGTCCGGGAGCATTTGGCGGATTATTATGCTTATATTGAGTTTATGGACGCGCAGATTGGGCGGGTTTTGGGAGCATTGAAGGCAAGTGGACAGGAAGGGAAAACGATCGTGGTTTTCGCGAGTGATCACGGTTTGGCGATTGGCAGTCATGGTCTTTTTGGGAAGCAAAATTTGTATGATCATTCGATGCATGCGCCGTTGATTTTTGCGGGGCCAGGAATTCTGGGGGGGCGTCGGAGTGGGGCGCTGAGTTATTTGTTTGATATTTTTCCGACATTGGGCGGGTTAGCGGGGGTGGTGGGGCCTGAGG
>JBAWZW010000362.1:0-2391 GCA_037142835.1 Verrucomicrobiota bacterium | reverse complement strand
CCTTCCCCCCGTCCGGCCTCCTCCCACCAATCGCCCCCCTCTCGATGATTCCTTTCCGCGAATCACCGAAAGTCTCAAATCTGGCACGGCGACGGCTTTGCTCTTTCCAAGAACAAAATCTTTCTCTCCACTAGCTTTATCTCCTCGGTGCTCCGCACCGAGGCTCATCTCACTTTTATTTATGGTTCCAGGTCTCAAAACTCGCGTCTTCAGTCTCCACGATATCCTCCTGTATCTCGCCATCGCTGGCAAATACCTCCGCCTGATGGTCCTCCTCATCTGCTTCACCGTCATGGCTGGCCTCACCTACTATGTCTTCGCTCGCCCCGTTTATCACTCCCAGTCCATCGTTCATGTCGAAGATGTCTCCCGCCCACTCGATACCGATAAACTCTATCAAGATGGCCGCTTCCAATCCATCCCCATGCAACTCATCGCCCCCCATATCCTCGAACGCACCGCTAAATCTCTCGGCGTCAATGCCAGCCACCGCGACCTCCAACGTACCTATCTCACCAAAATCCGCGCAGTTTACGACAGCCAAGCCAATCTCATCGTCGATGTCTGGGTCGCCTTACCAGAACTCGCCGACGCTTGGACAGAATCCATGGTCCGAGAATTTCTCGCCTTCCGAAACGAAAAACGCCTCGAAAATCGCGAAAACTTAGACAAAACCTACGACGTAGAAATTAAAGAGGTTCTCGCCCGCATCGACCGCCAAGCCGCCGAACGAATCAATCTCGCCGACGAACGTGGCCTCACCGAAGCCCTCATCCGCCTCAAATCCATCAGCACTCTCCCCGAAGATCTCGCCAAACTCCAGCTCCGCTTGGCCGAAATGAATCGCATCCGCGTTCACCTCCAAGATCCTAGCATCCAAGACGATGTCGTCGCCAAACTCTCCCTCATCGCCTCCGCAGAAGAACTCGGCGATCCCCTCAAAGTCGGCACGACCGTCGCCACCAACCCCGCCGGAACCAAAAAGGACGGCGACACCAATGTCCATAATGTCATCGTCCTCCCCTCCTTAATCAAATCTCCCCACGCTTGGGACACCCTCTTGCAAGAACAGGAACAGCTCAATAACCACGTCAACGAACTCTCCAAAACCTTTCTCCCCGCCAGTAGCAAAATGGCCGAACCCCTCAAAAAACTCGCCATCATCACCGAAAAACTTCAGGCCGAATACCTTACGGCTCAACGCCGCTTCGATCTCGAGGTCCAGCAAATCATCAACAAACGCGACGATCTCCAGCAGAAAATGCCCGAGTATAAGCTGATCAACGACAAATACCAAAAACTCCTCACCGAAATTGGCATCTACGACCAATCCCAACTCCCCTTCCAAACCTATCTCGTCGAAATGCAAAAAAAACGCGACGCCCTCAACTACGCCGGTGACAAAGAACGCATCAATCTCGAATTCGGCGGCCTCCTCGAATCCAGCGCCCGCTCCGTTTCACCCAACCGCTTCAAACTCCTCTTAGTCTCTCTCCTCGTTGGCGTTGTCCTCGCACTCGGCGTTCCCTTCCTCATCGAATATCTCGACCATACCATCGGCAACCTCGACGAAGTTGAATCCGCTTTCCACCTCCGCCCCCTCGGCATCGTCCCCCAAATCGATAGCGCCCAGCTCAACCCCAATGCCTTAATCGCCTACGACGAAGATCGCAAAGACGCCCTCATCGAAAATTTTCGCGTCATTCGCACCAATCTCCTCTCCATGGGCCAATCCTCCAAGGCCCCCCAAGTCACCATGATCACCAGTTCCATGCCCAAAGAAGGCAAAACGGTCGTCTCGTCCAACCTCGCCGTCTCCTTCGCCCACACCGGCGACAAAACCCTCCTCATCGATACCGATCTCCGCCGCGGTCGACTCCATCGCCTCTTCGGCTTCCACAAAAGCCCCGGCCTCAGCAATCTCCTCCTCGGCGAAATCTCCCTCGAAGAAGCCTGCCGCTCCACCGATCAGCCAAACCTCAGCGTCATGACCGCCGGTCGCCACCTCGAAAGTGGCACCGAACTCCTCGGCTCCCCCAGCTTTCGCAACCTCATCCAAACCCTCCGCACCCGCTTCGATCGCATCATCATCGATACCCCACCTGTCCTCGGCCTCTCCGAAACCTCCATCATGCAAAACGTCGTCGATGGCGTGGTCTTCGTCATCTGGGGCGGCAATACCCCCGCCAGAAGCGCCAAAGCCGCCGTCGATATGCTCTCCGCGAATCACGCCAATTTCTACGGCTTCGTCCTCAATCGGATCGATCTCAACGCCAGCTCCAACTACTACCAGTATTACTACTACTCCCACGACTACTACTACCAGCATCCCCTCGAAAATGCCTAACCTCCGCCTCTCCATCGCGTGGAATCCCTCGGCATCCCCTTGAC
>JBAWZW010000361.1:0-2403 GCA_037142835.1 Verrucomicrobiota bacterium | reverse complement strand
GGGGGGCTAATGCTTGAGGTTTTCCTTCGCGACTTTGGCCCGGTGGCTGTGGCCGTTGAACTCGAGGATAATCGCGTGATGAACCAGTCGGTCGATGGCCGCCATGGTCGTCATCGGATCTTTGAAAATCTGGTCCCATTGCGAGAAGACCAGATTGGAGCTGACCAAGAGGCTCCGGCGCTCGTAGCGTTCCGCAAGGAAGGTGAACAGGATCTCCATTTCTTCCCGGCTTTGCTGCACGTAACCAATGTCATCAAGGATCACGACTTCAAATCGATCGAGGTTCTTGAGCGCTTCCTCCAATTGGTTGCTGGCCTTGGCCTGGAGCAGTCGGCCAACGAGTTTGAAGGTGGAGATGAAGAGCACTCGCCGGTTGTGCCGCAGGATCAATTCCCTTCCGAGGGCGGCGAGGAAGTGGGTTTTCCCACGCCCAGGCAGGCCGAAGGCGAGGATGTTCTCGTGGCGCTCGATGAAGTCCCCGGCCAAGAGCCCCGGTAGCTGTCGTCGCACGCGCTCGGGTAGTTCCGCTTCCTCGAGCGTGGCCAGGCTCTTGCCCTCGGGCAACCCAGAGGCTTTCAACAAGCGTTCCGTGAGCCGGGTGCCGCGTTCCTGGGCCTCGCTCTCGCAGAGATGGAGCAAGAACTGCCGATGGCTCCAGCATTGCTTCTCCGCCGCCTCCAGCGTCTCCGGGACGATCCTCGCCATCGTACTCAGATTAAAAGCGCGGAGCAGGATCGAAAGCGGTTCGTCTTTAACTGACATGGCCCATTACCTCCTCGCTTTGGCCGTCACCGGCGGCAGCCTGCAAGAGCAGATCGTATTCGCTCAAGCTCACGGTCGGCTTGACCATCTCCATCGGCTCAAAGCCCGTCGGCGGCATCAATCGACGGACCGCCTCCAGATTGAAGACCACTCCGTTTTCGAGGAGTTTTTCCAGCGCTTCCTCCACTTCGCCCAAGCTGGTATCCGCAGCCAGCTTAAGCAGATGCAGATAATCCCGTTCCCCGCGGCGTTCGCCCAAATCCTCCACGAATCGATCAGAGGCTTTGCGGAAAATCACCGAGGGAAAGAGCGATTCGCGATACCGCCACCCCGCAAAGGCCCGAGGTTTTCGCACCAGATCCGCGATGACATGTCGGAAGTCGATCACCGCTCCCGCCCGTCCGTGCCGACGCGGCAAAGTGCAGATCATTTCCCGACCGACATAGACCTCGATGGTCGTCTCACTAACCCGCGTCCGGACCTTTTGACCGATCAGTCGCGAGGGCACCGAGTAGGCCATCTGCTTGAGTCGGATCGTGCTCTGCCAGCCGACCCGCACCTCGTATTCCTGATAATCCGCCAGCCGCGTGGGAGGCAGTTCGCGCATCACCGCCAGCTCTTCGGCGACCCTTTTCGTGCGGCCCGCATTGGCTTTCCGGAGCGTTTCGGCTAAGAAAAGATCGTAGGCTTCGAGGCTGGGAAACTCGGTGCTGCCACGCAAAAGTAGATGCTGACGCAGACGCCGCTTGAGATGCCCGTTGAGGCTCTCGACATCGCCATTTTCATTGGGCCGCCCGATGTTGATCGTCCGCGGCTCCAAACTGAAATGGGCCGCAATGGCCAGGAAATCATCGGTAAATCCACGCTCCTTACCCGCGTGGGTGAGCCGATGGGTGGCCGTGGAGGAGTTGTCGATCTGCCAGACGCGGGGCACGCGGCCCAAACGCGTCAGGGCGGCCTGGATCCCGCTGCGGAGCGAGAGCAACGACTCGCTACTGCAACGGGTGGCCCATTCCCAATTGGAGTGAATAAGCACGCTGTGGCAGAGCTGATGCGGATACGCCACCCCTGCGATGGTGATCCCCAGTTCCTCAGCATGCGTCCAGTCCGTCTGGATGACCTCGCCCGGCTGGGTGATCTGGGCAAAATGGACCTCTTTGGCTGGTCCGTGCATCGCCCGCCATTGCCGCACCCGACGCTGAAACGTTCGCAGATGCCCCTCCGGAAAACGCCCTGGAAAGCGTTCCTGAAAATGTTCGAAGATGCTTTTGGCCTCCAACTCCGGGGCGGCCAACAACATCGTCACCGCCTCCGGCCAGACATCTGCAAAATCATCTGGCCTCGTTCGCCAAGTGTGGCGGACACGAGGAGGATCCCGTGGATCCCTCATTTTCAAATACTTCGCCGCCGTTTTACGGGTCATCCCTGCTTTCATCGCGCTCATGTTCAAATTACCCTTCTGGTTAAACTCCAAGAGGAGTCGGTTTATCTGATGGACATTGATCATTGAGCCTCAGCACATCAGAAAACCGAGGGCCTGACGGCCCTCCCTTTCTGATGTGTTCAAACCCCAAAAATCCGCCCCGCACACACGGGTACTTTTAATTGTCGTCAGTGGGTCATTTTAATTGACGTTACGCG
>JBAWZW010000360.1:0-2411 GCA_037142835.1 Verrucomicrobiota bacterium | reverse complement strand
GCTATGGGGTATTGAACGCGGGGGAAACAACCTCACAGAATGATATCAATGAAGACACGAATTGGGAATGTACTGATGGCGATGCTAACCGTGGTGACGATGACTGGGTCGGTGGTGGCGCAGAACGCGAAGCCGAACATTGTGGTGATCTTGGCGGACGATTTAGGGGTGAACGATTTGTCGTGTTATGGGAGGGGAGATCAGGCGACGCCGAATATTGATCGGCTGGCTGGTCAGGGGGTACGATTTACGAATGCGTATGGGGCGCAGTCGGTGTGTTCGCCGTCGCGGGCGGCGATTTTGACGGGGAAACATCCGGCGCGTTTGCATTTGACCACCTTCCTGCCTGGTCGGCCTGATGGGCGAGGGCAGAAGCTTTTGCAACCGATAATTGAGGGGCAGTTGCCGTTGGAGGAACTCACTCTGGCGGAGTTGCTTCGGGGAGCGGGGTATGTGACGGCGAGTGTAGGGAAGTGGCATTTGGGAGGGGTGGGATATGGGCCGAAAGAGCAAGGATTTGACGAAGTGTTTGCGGGGTCAGCGGTGACCGTGCCGAGTGGAACGGAGGGGAGTAAGGGGGAGATGGAGTTAGCGTCGAGGGCGGAGAAATTTTTGGAGGAGAACAAAGACCGGCCATTTTTTCTCTATTTGGCGGAGAACAGTCCGCACGTTCCTTTTGGGGCGACTGGGGGTGAAGTGGCGAAGCATGCGGGGGCGTTTAATCCTGTGTATGCGGCGGTGATTGGGCGCTTGGATGAGGCGATTGGTCGGGTGTTGAGTAAATTGGAAGCGTTGGGGATTGCGGAGAAAACGATTGTAATTTTGGCGAGTGACAATGGGGGGTTGAGTGTGATGGAGGGGGCGGGGACGCCAGCGACGCACAACACGCCTTATCGAGCGGGCAAGGGATTTTTGTATGAGGGCGGGTTGCGGGTGCCGTTGGTGGTGAGATGGCCGGGGAAGATTACGCCTGGGGTGCAGGTGGCGCCGGTGGTTTTGACGGATTTGATGCCGACGATTTTGGAGTGGGCTGGGGTGGATGCGGGGAAGGTGGTTGGGCCCTTGGACGGGGTGAGTTTGATGAAAATGTTTTTGGGAGTGGCGGTCGCGGGGCGGCCACTTTTCTGGCATTTTCCGCATTACAGCAATCAGGGAGGTCGGCCTGGCGGAGCGGTGCGGGAGGGGGATTGGAAGTTGATTGAAAACTATGAGGACGAGAGTGTGGAGTTGTATGATTTGGGGAAGGATCCTGGGGAGACGATGAATTTAGCGGAGACGGAAAAGGCTCGTGCGGAGGGATTAAAGAAGAAGTTATGGGAATGGAAGAAGCGGGTGGGGGCACAGGAGTGTGTGGTCAATCCTGGGTATGACGCGGGGTTGCATGAGGAATTGTATGGGGGGAAGGAGGTATCGAAGCTGGGATTTACGGTGGGGCAGACGGCGGCGCAGATGGAAGCGGGGTGGAAGGATTGGAGAGTGGCGATGAATGGGGCGGTGAAGGGTGGGGTGGCGCGGGTGACGCCTGGGGTTGGGGAGATTCGGTTGCATCCAGCGGAGGCGCAGATTCACGGGACGAAGTTGCAATATGAGGCCCAGCCGATGAAGCGAACCTTAGGCTTTTGGGTGAATGTGGGGGACTGGGTGAGTTGGGATTTCAAGGTGGGGAAAGCGGGGAAATATGAGGTGGAAGTCTTGCAGGGTTGTGCGGGAGGGGGATCGGAGGTGGCGGTGGAAGTGGGAGGGCAGAGTTGTCGATTTACGGTGGAGAACACCGGCCATTTTCAGCAATTCATTTTGCGGACCATTGGGGTGGTGGAATTGGCTGAGGGGGAGGCGACATTAGCGGTGAAGCCGCAGACGAAAAAGGGGGGAGCGGTGATGGATTTGCGGCAGGTGACCTTGCGTCCTGTGGTGGGGCGATAGTTTTGGTGATGGTCGGGCTTGCATCTGGGGCAGAACGACAGGAAGTTGGGTGCTGTGACTACTGAAACTGGGACATCATTTAAGCTGCCACCGTCGACGCGATCGGCGGTGATTGTGGGGGTATTTTTCTTTAGCTGGGTTTTTTTGACCGGGCTATGGGTGTGGAAAGATGCGCGGCGGATCCATAGGGAGAAAGAATTGGGTCGTGCGCAAGCGAGGGCCACGAAGGGTGGAGCGATGGTTTGGATTCCTGCGGGAAAAATGACCATGGGGGCGATTGATGGACTTCCTGATGAGCAACCTTTGCATAATGTGAAGATGCGGGGATTTTTCATGGATAAGAGTGAAGTGACGAACGAGCAGTTTGGAAAATTTGTGGAGGAGACGGGCTATGTGACTACAGCGGAAGGGGTAGTGGAAACGGCGGAGGAAGGGAAAGTGGGGGAGAAGCGGGGAGGGATGGTCTTTAATCCGCAGCGAGGGTGGGT
>JBAWZW010000359.1:0-2412 GCA_037142835.1 Verrucomicrobiota bacterium | reverse complement strand
TTGGATTGGGGATAGAACTCTGAAAGGGGTGCGATTTTGGTCGTTCTGCCAGATTCTGAGAACAGGCGGCGCAATCCCTCATGCGCGCTACCGACGCTATGTCAAGCGCCGGGCTTTTTGTCTAAACTACTCCCCGCCTTTTTATCGAGGAGGCTTCCTCCGTGCCCGCCGAGCGAAGGGCTATAGCGGTAGTAGGACTCGAGCATGAGAATGCAGAGGGTTGTCCGATAATAAGGGCCGGCACCGGCTTCGTCTTTTTGGAGATTGCCGTGGCTGCCTTCGGTCATCGGTGGCCAACTCCCGTCTGGGGCTTGGTTTTTAATTAGTTCATTTTGGAAGAGCCCGTTCCACTTGCTCCAAGCGGGTTCACCAAACATTAAGCAGGCTTGGGTATTATAGTACCAAGCATAGAGGTTCGCCGTGGGGTGTTTGTATTCCACAGGGTTGGCGGCCAGTTGAGAGCCCATGAACTTGATTCCCTCGTTCACCGACTTATCTTTTTCCTGTTTCCAGAAAAGCGTACAAAGCACACCGACTCCCGTTAAACTATACGTGTCCGCGGGTCCTCGGTATCCAAACCCCCCTTGTGGCCCTTGGACCCGTTTTAAGTTGCCCATCGCTTTGTCTAAAGCCACGTCCACCCCTTCACCATACCCGCTAAGATAAGCGGCTTTGAGCGCTTGAATTTGCCATCCCGTCACCGAGGTGTCGCTGGCCTCCTTGTTATAGTTATACATCCATCCCCCATCTGGACCTTGCCCATCGACGATGTACTTGATCGCTTGCTTGAATAAATCGATCGCCCTCTCGTCCTTGGTCATCGCAACATATTCGCCCAAGGCGTAGGTGACAATGCCATGGGAATACGAACCTTCTTGGCTGATTGAGCCCTCCATCGACAGCCTCCCGCTGTTCTTCTTCCCGTTATCCAAGATCCAGTCAACTGCTCGCCCGACTGTTGGTCCAAACTCTGCCGATACGGTGGTTTCGCCATGCCCTAAAAACGAGAGTAGCGCTAATCCCGTCATCGCTGGTTTGTGTGCGTCCGACCATGATCCGTCGCTCTTTTGGGTCTTCACTAACCAGCGAAGCCCAGCCAGAACGGCCAGTTCGCTCTTTTCTGTTCCCCCATTTTTTTTCAAGGCCGCTGCCCGATTCGTTCCGCCAACTCGCCCATTCATCGATCCCGGTAATCCCGTTAAACCCTTGGCCCCCAGACTTGCACCCACCTTTGCCATTGACTCGGAGGGCATAGCGATGGAGACGGGAGCGACATTTGCCACCGCAAAGCTTGGGGTAGCGGAGAGAGAGGTGATCGCCTCCATTGAGGGGGCAGTTAGGTTGGGAGTTTGGGGCGCCATTTGCTCGGTGGCGGGCGCCGGTTCTGCGGGACCTGCAGTCGCGGCTTCTTCGCCCACTAGTCCGTCTCCGCCAGCATCAAAGTCGGGGGGAGGGGACATTTGTTTAAATAAGACCACTCCGCCGCCAATGATAATAATCCCCAGATGGAGAAGGAGAGAAACGGTAAAAAAACGCGAGGCCGCCAACCGTTCTTGAAGCTTCTGGAAGGCGGTCTTCGGTGTTTCGTCAGGGTCCATAATAATTAACTCTTGGTCTTGCTGGACTCATCAGTCAAGAGACAACGCTTGGGGTGTGAAAATATTCTTCACAACATGAACGCGGTTCTCAATGAAAGAGTTCGTGACCGAGCACACTCAAAGAATAAATCGCGGCGGTCTCCGTGCGAAGAATGATCGGGCCTAAGGTGATCGGTAAACATCCATTTGCCTTTGCCAGAGAGACTTCTGCTGGAGTGAAGTCGCCCTCGGGGCCAACCAAGATTAACACCCGCTTCGGTCGTTTCCCCTCTGCTACAACAGTCTTCACCCCTCGGGCATCGGGTTGGAGGGAGGCGATCAATCGGCAATCAAACTCCTCTTGTTCCTGGAAAAATTCTTTAGGCGTTTGTGGGGTGAAGACTCGTGGCACCCAGTTTTGTCCACACTGTTTCGCCGCCTCTACGGCGACTCGTTGCCACTTTTCTCGCTTTTCGATGGCCTCTCCGCGCCCCACCCGAACCACCGTTCGCTCGCTGAGTAGCGGAACGATCGCCGCCGCGCCTAATTCCGTGGCTTTTTCCACGATTAAATCCATGTTTTTCCCTTTGGGAATGGCCTGGCCCAAGACGATTTCACAACGCAACGGTTCCGTCCGACTGGCGTTGATCTTCTCTAATCTCACCCGCCCCTTCGTCACCTCCGCGAGTTCGACAGTGGCCTCCCACCCTTGACCATTAAAGACGGTGGCGCGGTCGCCAACCCCCATCCGCAAGACGCTCAAGGCATGGTGGGTTTCTCCGTCATCTAGAGACAAGTGATCGAGATTCCAAGCGTGAGGTGGGATGTAAAATCG
>JBAWZW010000358.1:0-2416 GCA_037142835.1 Verrucomicrobiota bacterium | reverse complement strand
CTATCCCGCTCTTTTCCTGACAACTTCTTCCTCTTTTACAGAAAAATTCTTGCCAAGCCCACCGGACCGTAAGGAGGTGGTGGTGTTGATGCTGAAAGACCATTCCAGAAAGGCTACGAGGATGCCTCGGATCGTAAGGACCGAGGCGGGAAGTTTCACGGGATTCGGTGATCCAAGTGACGTTGGGCAGAGTCTTTTTCTTCTCAGTTCACGATCGCCACGAATTCCCCGACCACCCGGAGGTCGTTCATGGTGTCAGACCTGAGGACTATTGGCATGAAATTGTGATCCATCGAATCCGGTTCGAGACGGATCCCGCGATGGGACCAAGCGTCTTCCGTTTCGGTCTTCTCGCTTCGATAGATCTTCACGGTGTATTGCCCGCTTGTGTCCGGATCTTGGATATCCCGGCTCTGCACGATGACGACTTTGCCGTTTCTTGATCCGTCTGGCGGTTCGCGAAAGAGGCACCATGAGCCGTTGGGGATGCGGCGGTTCATCGACTCGCCGACAACTTGGGCGAGGAAGAAACCGGGTTTGGCGGTGAAGTGGTCGGGGAGTTCGGCGTATTGACAACCCTCCAGCCACTGTTCCTTGCTGAAGTCCCCTGCCGCGATCTTGAGATCGAAAACTGGCACGGCATTGGGACAATCGGCCGCTTCTTCGAGCGAAAGGATGGGGAATGGGTAGGCTGAAGGCGTTTTGGGGATTTCGGCTTCCTCGAATGCAGGGAGGAGGGCGCCGGCTCCTTGCGTTTGGAGATAGAGGTTGGTCTCGGGATCGGTGGAATAGACGTAACAGCCCTTCGTCCCCCGGGTCATCAGGGTGCGGTAGGTGTTCTTGATGATGAGGTCGGCTTTCTCGCGGGCAGCGGCTGGGTTCATCTTCAGCAGGCCTTTGTAGCCTTTGATGGAGGAATCCCCGCCGGAGCGTTTTGTCGCGTTGGTGATGACCACGCCGTTACGGACCACGAGATCGGGACCGATGATCACGCCCACGTAGTCGAGCTCCAGTCCCTGGCAGGTGTGGATGCAGCCGACTTCTGACACGGAATCCCGTTTCACGATCCACAGCGAGCCGTCTTCGTTGAGGTTCCACTTCGCCTTGAAGTCGCCGCCGTCGAGCTTGATGTCGTAGTCCCGTGGGACGGGATTGGATTTCGTTTTCCGGCTGAGCCAGTCCCAGCAATAGCCTGCGACCATCCGGGCCCGATTGTTCATGTTGTTCCGCTGGTAGATGAGTTCTTTCAGCTCCCTGGCGGATTCGCAGACCTTGAACTCGTAGTTCGCGCCCTCCAGGGTGGTGTTGGCGGTTTCCCGGACTTGGAGCACGCGATCGAGCCATGCGAGGTAACCATCGGAGCCATTGCAGCGAAACTGGGATTCGAGATCCATTTCGGTGACCGTGGCCCCGAGGGATTCCGCCCATTCACGGATCTGGGTTTTTCCGCCAATGTCCTTCCAGTGGATCCGCTGGTCCTCATCGAGAAAGAAGACGGTGAAGGTGGAGGCATCGATGAGCTCCTTGATCTGGTTTTCACCGAGATTGCTGAAGAGCCCTGATTTCTCGTTCAGGCGGTGGGCTTCATCGACGATGAGTCCTTGGAAGGTATTGGACGGAGTGGCGGTGAAGGCACCGGAACCGACGAAGAGATTGGAAATGCGGGATTTCTTGAGCGTACCGGTGAGCTTGTTCTCATAGACGGCGCGGGGAGCGCTGTTCTTGGTGACGTATTGGGAGACCATCTCGCGGTTGGTCAGCTCGACGAGCAGGTTGATGGCGACCACCGTCTTGCCGGTGCCTGGGCCGCCATTGACGAGCAGGACGTTCTTGTTTTTCGGTGTGGAGGTGATGGCGAGGTGGAGCGCGGTTTCGTAAACGGTTTTCTGCTCGTCGATCAGGTAGAATTCGCGGTTCCCCTGCATGAGGGAAGCCAGATGATCCGCCAGACCTTTGGACGGCCGGATCCTGCCGTTGCGAATGCGATACATGGTTTCCCCATCATCGCCATATTTGACGTGGGCCTTGATAAACTCCCGGAGCTTCTTTGCATCGTCGCGGAGGAACGCGGGGGCGAGCTTGGTGTGTTCAGCGTAGAACGGTGCCTGGATCACCGATCCGGAGGCGCAGTTATGTAGATAGGCGCAGGGCCGGAGGTGGATCGGATCCTCGCGGACGGTTTCATTGAAGTCCTCGATCAGCATGGCGTAGGACCAAGCTTGGTAGGACGGGTGGTTGACCTCCCGCTCACGGCCGCCGACAAAGGTGCTGACGATGGCATCCTTGGTGGTGGCTTTGGCCTCCTGCCATTGCTTCAGCTCGACGATCACCGCCGTGCGTTGGCGATCTTCACGGGTGCCAGTGATGATAAAATCGACACGTTTGCCGGTTTGCGGGATATTAAACTCGATCGCCA
>JBAWZW010000357.1:0-2426 GCA_037142835.1 Verrucomicrobiota bacterium | reverse complement strand
AAGTAGGGGAGTGGGGGTGAATTGGGAGCGGAGGGAGGTGATGAGGATGATGGCGATTTTTTCTAAGCGATTGAGGGAGTGGCGTTTGGAGAAGACATTGAAATCGGAGCGGATGATTTTGTGGAGGAGGCGAAGATAGACGGAGCGCATAATTTCTGCGGCGACCATATTTTTGCGATCGATGGGGGGGAGATTGGAGGAGGCGCTTTGGTAGAAGGAGAGGGCGCGATTGGCTTCCCAGTGCATGAGATTGAGGAAAGCTGGGGAGCGGAGGCCTTGGGCGAGGTGATCTGGGGAGTAGGAGAAGCGGTGGAGATCTTCGAGGGGGAGATAGATGCGTTGACCGTTGGCGAAGTCTTGGCCGACATCGCGGATGATATTGGTTAGTTGGAGGGCGAGGCCGAGTTCGACGGCGTAGATTTGGCAAGCGGGATGATGGTAGCTAAAAATTTCGATACTGATGAGGCCGACGGCGCTGGCGACGCGGTAGCAATAGAGGCGGAGATCTTCCCAAGTTTCGTAGGAAACCTGGTCGAGATCCATTTCGACGCCCGCGATAATTTCGAGGAAGTGGGGGATGGGGAGTTGATATTTTGCGATGAGATGGCGGATGGGGACGGCGAGCGGAGATTCATTGGGGGTGGGAGAGAGGAGGGCATTTTTCCAAGTTTGGAGGGCGAGTCGGCGGTGGGCGACGGGGTGGCCTGGGTCATCGGCGATGTCATCGATGATCCGGCACCAGGCGTAGAAGACGGTGATATCGTGGCGGCGATTTTTGGGGAGGGCGATGAAAGCGAGGGCGAGGTTTGATTTGCTCGCGCGGGTGATGGCATGGGGATCGGAGAGGGTGGTGGTCACGCGTCAGGGCCTTGGATGGGGGTGGAGTTATGGGTGACCACGCCTCGGTGGAGGATGACGAGGCGATCGGATTTTTCGGTGGGGAAAGAGAGGGAAGCGGAGGCGATTACGGTGGTTTTGAAGTGAAGGGGGATGGAGCGGATGAGTTTGGAGAATTCGTCGAGGAGGGGTGGAGGGAGAGAGGCATCGAGGTTTTCGACGATGAGAAAAGGGGGATGATTGACGAGGGCTCTGGCGAGGGCGACGCGAAATTGCTGATCGCGGGTGAGGAGATCGACTGGGGAGAAAGCGAGGTGAGCGGTTTGGGTGAACTCGAGGAGTTGGTTGGTGCGGATGCGGGCATCGTCGGTTTTGGACTGGGAGATTTTGAGGAGGGGCATGGCGACATTTTCGAGGACGGAAAGGGAATGGAGGAGGAAAGGGGAGGTGAAGAGAAAGCCGAAATTTTCGGAGCGGAAAGCGGCTCTGGCGTCGTCGTCGAGGTGGGCGGTGGGGGACCCGAGGACTTCGATTTCGCCGGATTCGGGGAGATCGAGGAGGGAGAGAGTGCGGAGGAGCGGAGAAATTTCGGTGGGATCGGAGGCGAGGAGGAGGTGGAGAAAGCCTTGGGGGAATTCGAGGGATACGGGGAGGCCGAGGCCGGAGGGGCAAGCGACAGAGTGAAGGTCAACGCCTTGATGGTGAGGGGGTTGCATTGTGGGTGAGGATGAGAGCGGTGGTGGTGGGATTAATCCCAGCGGGAATTTTTGCAACCGGTATAGGTGATAATGAGACCGAGGATGAGGTGACAACCGAGCCACCAGAAGCAGTGTCCGACGGGTGCTGGGTTGGTTTGGGTGACGGTGAGGACGGCATCGTAGGAGCGGGTTTGTTGCATGGTTTGGATGAAGCCAGACCAGCCCCAATAGGAGGCGATGAAAGGTTGGGTGAGGGTGCTGAGGGCAGTGGGGAGGGCGAGGACAGCGCCGCTGAGGGGGAGTTGGAAGCCAACGAGATAGACGGAAACGAGCGAGGCCTGTTCGGCGGTTTTCATGAGGCTGGAGAGGCCGAGGCAGATGAAAGTGAGGGAGGCGTTGACGAGGATGAGGAGGATGGTTTGGTTGGGGAGATTTCCATCGAAGCGGACGACGAGGTGAACGAAGACGGCCATCCAGATGGATTGGATGAGGATGAGGGTACCGAGGAAGCAGGCTTTGGAGGCGACGTAGGCGGAGACGCGGACGCCGGAGAATTTTTCTTTTTCGAAGATGAGGCGTTCGCCGGCGATTTCGCGGGCGCCGTTATTGGAGCCGATGAGGGCGAGGAGGATGACTTGGAACATCACGAGACCGGAGACGAGGCTGCCACTTTTCATGAGTTCGGCGCTGAGGCTGACTTCATTTTTTAGTTGTTCGAGGACGTTGCCGGAGATGACGCCGTTGAGGTTGCGGATTTGGGGGAGGCCGTGGAGGGCGAAGATGACGACGAGGATGGGGAAGCCGATGAGGAGAGCGATTTGGAGGTAGAGACCGGCGCGATCGCGGAAGAAAATTTTCCAGCGGCGGGCGAGGAGGATGGAGAATTGGGAG
>JBAWZW010000356.1:0-2429 GCA_037142835.1 Verrucomicrobiota bacterium | reverse complement strand
CCCGTAAAGTCAACCAAACCCAGCCAACCCGTGACCCCATCCGCCCCCTTCACCAATCGCCTCGCCAAAGAAAAATCCCCCTACCTTCTCCAACACCAAAATAACCCCGTCGACTGGTATCCCTGGGGCCCAGAAGCCTTTGCCAAAGCCAAAAAGGAAGACAAACCCATCTTCCTCTCCATCGGCTATTCCACCTGCCACTGGTGCCATGTCATGGCTCACGAATCCTTCGAAAATTCCCCCATCGCTCGCCTCCTCAACTCCCTTTTCATCTGCATCAAAGTCGACCGCGAAGAACGCCCCGATGTCGATCGCGTCTACATGGCCTATGTCCAAGCCACCACCGGTGGCGGCGGTTGGCCAATGTCTGTTTTCCTCACCCCAGACCTCCAACCGTTCTACGGTGGAACTTACTTTCCCCCAACCAATCAGGGCGGCCGTATCGGCTTCCCCATCCTCCTCGAACGCCTCGCAGATGCTTGGAAAAATGATCGCCCACGCGTCGTCGAAGCCGCCGCCAATGCCGTCGCCGCCCTCGCTGATGATGCCCATACTCAAACCGCAGACCCCGCCAAAACTGGCCAAGCCACTCTCACCAACGCCCTCAATCAACTCACCAAAAAGTTCGACGACGATCTCGGAGGCTTTGGCTCCGCCCCCAAGTTCCCCAGCCCCAGCAACCTCCACTTTTTACTCCGCCTCTCCACCAGCCAAAACGCCTCAACCCAAGATCAACAAGCCGCCAGAGCCATGGCCATTTTCACCCTCCGCCAAATGGCCGCCGGTGGCATCCATGACCATCTCGGCGGCGGCTTCCACCGCTATTCCGTCGACCGCTTCTGGCACGTCCCCCACTTCGAAAAAATGCTCTACGATCAGGCCCAACTCGCTTGCGCCTACCTCGACGCCTTCCAAATCACTCACGATCCCGCCGAGGAAAATGTCGCCCGCGATATTCTCCGCTATATCCTCCGCGATCTCACCGACCCCCAAGGCGGTTTCTATTCCGCCGAAGATGCCGATAGCTCCATCACCCACGGCAAACCAGAACACGCCGAAGGGGCGTTTTATACCTGGAAAAAATCCGCAATCACCGCCGCCCTCACCCCCAACGACGCAGAAATTTTCAACCGCGTCTTCGGCGTCGAAGAAAAAGGCAACGCTCCCGCCGAAAGCGACCCCCGAGGCGAATTCGCAGGAACCAATATTCTCATCGAACGCCTCTCCATCCCTCAGGCCGCTGAACTCCTCAAAAAACCCGCAGACGACATCCGCGCATCCCTCGCCAACTCCCAGAAAAAACTCCTCAACCTCCGCGCCTCCAGACCTCGACCCCATCTCGATGACAAAATCATCACCGCTTGGAATGGTCTCGCCATCTCCGCCTTCGCCCGCGCCGCCCAAGTCCTCGACGACCCAGTTTACCTCGCCGCCGCCCAAAAATCCGCTCGTTTCATCCAAACCGAACTCTGGAAAAATGGCGCGCTCCACCGCAGCTACCGCCAAGGCGCCAGCGAAGTCGCAGGCTTCTGCGACGACTACGCCATGCTCATCCAAGGCCTCCTCGACCTCTACGAAGCCGACTTCAATACCGCTTGGATCACTTGGGCTCTCGAACTCCAAACCAAACAAGACGCTCTCTTCAGCGATCCCCCGCGCGGTGGCTATTTCAGTGTCCAAAAGGACGCCCCTCACATCCTCTTCCGCATGAAAGAAGACCACGACGGCGCCGAACCCTCCTCCAATTCCATCGCCACGCTCAACCTTCTCCGGCTCGCTCAATTCACCGATAACCCCGACTTCACCGCCAGCGCCACCAAAACCCTCGCCGCCTTCGCCGGTCCACTCAGCCAATCACCAACCGCTCTCCCCAAAATGCTCGTCGCCCTCGATAACTCCCTATCCAAGCCTCGCCAAATCGTCGTCGCGGGCCCCCCAAATCACCCCGCCACCCTCGCCCTCTTACGCGAAATCCATCAACACTTTCTCCCCGAGCAAATCGTCCTCCTCGCCGATGGCGGTCCCCACCAAAAGTGGCTCGCCCAACGCCTCGCTTTCCTCAAAGATTTCCCTTCTCACCACGAAAAACCCGCCGCCTATGTCTGCGAAAATTTCGTCTGCCAACTCCCCATCACCGATCCCCTAAAACTCCGCGAACTCCTCAAAAAGCCTCTCCCTCCCCCATAACCCTTTCCCCTCTTTCCATCTTCACCCCCCGCCACCTAAATGCCTTCTTGACGCTCCGACACTCAAACCATTTCATACGCCCTCACCCTGCAAGAACTCGTTCCCAGGGACCTATACTGATCAATCCTACCGATGAACTTCCGCACCTTTATTCCGTCCTCGCTCGTCCTTTGCCTCGGGTTTGCCCTCCCCACCCCGCTCTTCAGTCAACTCGCACCTCTCCCCACCGCCGTCGCCTCCAC
>JBAWZW010000355.1:0-2446 GCA_037142835.1 Verrucomicrobiota bacterium | reverse complement strand
GGTCGATTTGGTTTCCAAATTAGAGGCGGCCGGATTCTCAAGGGTGATCGAGCAAGCTGGGCTGGTTTTGACCGACATGGAGCGCGAGATACGGTGCAACCCATCGGTGACCGTGCGCAAGGCGACCCGCGCGGATCGAGATGAGCTGATTCGCCTTTATAGCGTCGGCTATCCCGTGCCAGAAAAATGGTCCGCCATTTACTGTGACTTGTTGTGGCTTCTCGAAACTGGGAATCATTATCTTGCATTTCTGGATGGGGTCGAGGAACCGGTGTCGGTTTCCAGCATGTTCTCGCCGCCAAACAGCTCCATCGCGGTCATGCAAGGTGCGGCCACGCTCACGGAATACCGTGGCCGCGGTGTTTACACGGCGATGGTGGCCAAGCGACTGGCGGATGCCCGCGACATGGGTAAGGATACGGCGGTATTGCAGGCCGACCGCAAGACGTCTGCGCCGATCTGCGTCAAGCTGGGGTTTAAAGAAGTGTGCAGCATCGATTTCTATGTGTGGGGTGACAGCTGACCTCTCCATGGGTTTGGAGCAGTCACGGCGAGAGCGGTGATCGCCCCGCCTGATCCGGGTCGATGAGCGCACCGTCAGCCCCAGCGGACGATCATTGATTGAAGTTATCGCAGGGCAATCGTTCCAACGCAGGGTGTTCGGAGATTGATGAAGGAAATCGATCTCCCCTTTTTCGGCCTTTTTTAGCTCTACCCTTTCAGCTCCTGCCAATCCAAGTGCTCCTCCCTAAGCCCACCGCTCGACTCATTTTCGTCCATGCACTGGGCAATTCCACCCTCATCACCGCCCGACTGCCAGCCCCGACCGAACTGCGAACTGCGCTAACGATGGGAATGCGTAAACGGTTCACCTAGAGAGATTTATTCACAAAGAACCCAAGCTCCACTTTTTCTCGAGAGGCTTTTGATTGGTGTTGCTTGATTGAAGCGGACACGGGAAAGGAGTTAGTCAGGGGGGTGAGAGAAGATCATCGATGACTTGGGCCTGTGGGTCAGAGGTGTCCCGCTTTTGCTGATGCTCGCCGGTTCCCCACTCGGCAGATGACCGCGTCCCTTAGGTCCGTCAGGCTTGAAGAATGGCAAGGGAATTCGCTTGGGTATAGGCTTTGGGGGGGCGGTGGTTTAGCGGCGTTTTTTGGCACCGAAACTGTAGCCGCGGGCGGTGCGGACGCCTTTCCCGACGCCGCCTTGGGGGATGGCGTCTTCGTTAAAGAGGGCGGTGTAGAGGTAGGGAAAGTTTTCCAACTTCATCCGCTGAATTTTTGTGCCGATGAAGCGTTCGATGGCGCGGACGTGGTCGACTTCTTCGGCGGTGAAAATGGTGACGGCGTCGCCGACTTGGAGGGCGCGGCCGGTGCGGCCGATGCGGTGGACGTAGTCTTCGGGATGTTGGGGGACATCATAATTGACCACGTGAGAAACGCCGGCGATGTCGAGGCCTCGGGCAGCGATATCGGTGGCGACGAGGACTTCATACTTGCCACTTTTGAAGCCGGCGAGGGCGTCTTCGCGTTCGCTTTGGGTGCGATTGGAGTGGAGGATAGCGACGGAATGTTTGAGATCTTTGAGTTGGTGGGCCACGCGGTCGGCCATGACTTTGGTGCTCGTAAAGATGATCGCGCTATCGAACTGGGTGTGTTCGAGGAGGCCGATGAGGAGGTCAAATTTCTGATCTTTAGCGACGGGATAAAGGGCGTGGGTGACCGTCTCGGCGGGGGAGCGGCGTTGGCCGATTTCCACTTGTTCGGGATTGGTGAGGAGCCATTTGGTCATGGTCTCGAGTTCGGGTGGGAGGGTGGCGGAGAAGAAGAGAGTTTGGCGGGTTTTGGGGAGACGATCAACGATGCGGCGGACTTGAGGGAGGAAGCCCATATCGAGCATGCGATCGACTTCATCGAGGACGAGGTATTGGATATCGTCGAGTTTGGCGGTGCCATCTTCGATGAGATCGAGGAGGCGACCTGGGGTGGCGACAAGGACATCGACGCCTTGCTGGAGGAATTCGCGTTGTTTGCCGTAACCGACGCCCCCGTAGACGAGGCCGACGGTGAGATCCATGAAGCGGGCGAAGTCGCGGAAGGCGGTTTCGACTTGGGCGGCGAGTTCGCGGGTGGGTTCGAGGATGAGGGCGCGCATCTTTCCGTGGGAGGCGAGTTTGGAGAGGATGGGGAGGCCGAAGGCGGCGGTTTTTCCCGTGCCTGTTTGGGCGGAGCCCATCATATCGCGACCGGAGAGAATGATGGGAAAGGCGCGTAATTGGATGGGGGTGGGATCGACATAGCCCATGCTTTCTACCCCACGAACCACCATCTCGTTTAGCCCAAAATCTTTAAATGACATCGTCGGAGGCTAGGGAAGGGGAGGGAGTGGGGCAATGCTTAGTTTTGGTGGGTGATTGGGTGGGGAGAATCGTGATGGATGGGGG
>JBAWZW010000354.1:0-2454 GCA_037142835.1 Verrucomicrobiota bacterium | reverse complement strand
TCGAAATCGCCACCAATTCCTCCCTCACCCTCTCCTCCCCCATCTCCGGCTCCTCCAAATCTCTCACCTCCTCAGGCCCAGGCACTCTCAGCCTCTCCGGCAACCAAAACTATTCCTCCCTCCAAATCACCAACGGTACCACCAATCTCTCCGGCATCTTCACCACCCCTGCCTCCATTTCCGTCTCCGGCTCCTCCACCTCCTTAAAATTCTCCTCCCTCAGCCAATCCCTCACCTCCCTCTCCATCGGCGCCGGCTCCACGGTCACCTTCGCCTCCCCACCCCCAGTCTCCGCCACCTGGATCGCCAACGGCAACGGCTCCTGGTCCACCTCCGCCTCCGCCAATTGGTCCCCAGCTGTCCCCAATGCCCCCAGCGCCTCCGCCACTTTCGGCCCCTCTTCCTCCCCAACCACCGTCTCTCTCCCCAGCCCCATCACGGTCGGTCACCTCTCGTTCTCTAGCTCCTCCCCCTATCTCCTCACCAGCTCCCCCTCCACCACCCTGACTCTCTCCGATCCCTCCTCCACCCCCTCCATCATCGTCTCCACCGGCTCCGCCACCATCAACTCCCCCATCATCCTCGCCCAAAATACCCTCATCGAAATCGCCACCAATTCCTCCCTCACCCTCTCCTCCCCCATCTCCGGCTCCTCAAAATCTCTCACCTCCTCAGGCCCAGGCACTCTCAACCTCTCCGGCACCCAAAACTATTCCTCCCTCCAAATCACCAGCGGTACCACCAACCTCTCCGGCACCTTCCTCACCCCTGCCTCCATTTCCGTCACCGGCCCCTCCTCCTCCTTGAAATTCTCCTCCGTCAGCCAATCCCTCGCCTCCCTCTCCATCGGCGCTGGCTCCACGGTGACCTTCGCCTCTTTCTCCTCCCCATCCTTCACCTCCTCTCTCCCCACATCCTCCGTCCCCGAACCCTCCGCCACTCTTCTCCTCTTCTCCACTCTCCTCCCTTCTCTCCTCCGACGCCGCCGACGCTGACCACTCCACTCTTCCCCCCAAACCCATCCTTCTGCTACTCTGCGCGGATGCCTCACCAAAAATACGCCGCCCCAGGCTCCGCCCCAGCCACCCTCGCCACTCTCCTCGCTCCCCCCTCCGCTTCCCCTTCAAAAATTCGCCTCACCGAATACTCCGAAAGCACTCTCATCGAACGACCTATCCTCGATCTCCACGATCTCCCAGATCTCTCCACCCAAGATCGCATCCACTGGCTCGATATCGGTGGCCTCGCCGATGCCTCTCTCTTCCAAGCCCTCGGCGAAAAATATCATCTCCACCCCTTAGCCCTCGAAGATGCCCTCCACTTAGGCCAACGCCCCAAAATCGAGCCCTACCCAGATCACCTCTTCGTCGTCGCCCAAATGCTCTATTACGACTCCACCAAAAAACTCTCCAACGAACAAGTCAGCTTCTTCCTCTTACCCAATCTCCTCATCACCATCCAAGAAGAGTCCGACACCGATGTCTTTAACCCCATCCGCGATCGCATCCGCGCCGGCCGCGGCTCCATCCGTAAACTCCGCGCCGATTACCTCTGCTACGCCCTCCTCGACTCCATCGTCGATCACTGCTTCCCCATCCTCGAATCCCTCGGCGACGATCTCGAAGAAATGGAAGACCTCGTCCTCTCCAACCCTCAGCCCTCCTGCATCGCCACTCTCCACTCCCACAAACGCACCCTCACCCAAATCCGCCGCTTCGTCTGGCCAGAACGCGATATCCTCAACTCCCTCCTCCACGACGAATCAGGCATCATCTCCCCACAAACCAAACTCTACCTCCGCGACGCCTACGATCACACCATCCAAGTCATCGATCTCGTCGAGTCCTACCGCGACACCGTCTCTGGCCTCACCGAAATCTACATCTCCGCCGTCGGCATGCGCACCAACGAAATCGTTCGCGTCCTCACCGTCATGTCCTCGATCTTTATCCCCCTCACTTTCGTCGCCGGGGTCTACGGCATGAACTTCGATCACGATGCCAGCCCTTGGAATATGCCCGAACTCCACCACCGTTACGGCTACCCACTCTGCGCCCTCATCATGGTCTGCATCACCGTCGGCCAGATCATTTTCTTCAAAAGAAAAAAGTGGATTTAATTTCCCCCTAGGACCGCCATTGTCCTACCCCCTCAGCTATTCTCCTCACCCACATCCCCATCCTTATGCCCGGTCTCCATCTCTACAAAAGTAACCGCCTCGAAAATCTCGCCACCGCTCTCATCGAGGTCACCACCCAGCCACTCTCCCATCCGCTCACCCCAGAAACCATTGTCGTCCAAAGCCTTGGCATGGGTCGCTGGCTCGCCCAATCCCTCGCCCAATCCTCAGGCGTCGCCCTCAATGTCCGCTTCCCCTTCCCCGCCGCCTTCGCCGATTCCCTCTTCCCAAACCCCACCCCAACCGCCGATTCTCCCTCCTCCACGTCCCTCCTC
>JBAWZW010000353.1:0-2473 GCA_037142835.1 Verrucomicrobiota bacterium | reverse complement strand
CCCATCACCCCTCCACCCGCAAAGAGTATTTACACCCACCCCTTCCAACTCGTTCTATCAAGCAAATTTTTCACCCCACCTTATGGCCCTCAAAGCAATCATCTACAAAGCCCAACTCCAAGTCTCTAACCTCGACGATAACCTCTATTCCGATCACAGCCTGACCATCGCCCGACACCCCTCGGAAACCGATGAACGCCTCGTCATTCGCCTCCTCGCTTTCGCCCTCAATGTTCCCAAAAATCCCGATCACGCCACCCTCGAATTCGCCAAAGATATGTGGGAAGCCGATGCTCCAAGCCTCTCCCAGAAGGACTTAACTGGACAGATCACCCACTGGATCGAAGTCGGGCAACCCGACGAAAAACGCCTCCTCCGCGCCGCCGCTCGCATCGACCAAGTCAGCGTCTATAGCTTCAGCTCCAGCACCCCCATCTGGTGGAAAGGCATCGCCCCCACCCTCTCCAGAACCCGCAACCTCCACGCTTGGCAAATCCCCTCGCTCCAAAGCCAATCCCTCGCCTCCCTCGCCAAACGCACCATGGATCTCCACCTCACTCTGCAAGACGGTTCCATCTGGTTCGGCGATGGATCCCAGAGCATCGAAGTCTCCCCAATCCCCCTCCATCCTTAATCTCCACGCCCCTCCAAAAAACAAAAGCCGCCAGAGAGCCACGACAAAGTAAGTCAAACGACCGTTGCTGCCTTCCGGCCCTGGCGGGGTTGGTCTGCCTACAATCCGTAGTCCCTGACGGGATATCCATCTTAAGTCACCCGCTCCCGATGACAAACACTTTCTGCAAAATTCATTGGAAAATTACTTGCCTAGTTTTACTTTTGCGTCTTAAAACATTTCTCCTTTCTGACTACCAGTTGGCTAAATCGCAGTTTAAACCGAGCATCTCCAATTTTTAAAATATCATGGTAAAAATCCTCTTAGGGATCTCCCTCGCAGTAATCATCGCCACCGGAGTCCTCGGCTTCCTCATTAAACAAAAATCTGACGTTCGCTACGCCGAATTAGTCGAAAAACGCGCCACCCTCATCGCCACCGAAGCCAAACTCCGCCAAACTAAAAAAGATCTCGAAATCCGTACGGAGGAACTCGCCGCCGCCAATCTGAAGATCGAAGAGAAGGATAAAGAAATCGCGACCCTCAAGGGCATGAACGATGACCTCAAAAAAGCCAAAGATGATCTCACCGCTCAACTCGAGGCCAAAACCAAGGAAGTCGAAGCCCTCAACGAGCAATTGAAAAAACTCTTGACCACCCCAGAAGGAGGCAAAGTCGATATCGCCGAACTCACCCGCGCCATCGACGAACTTAAAGCGACGGTCATCAAACTCACCACCGAACTCGCAGAGGCCAGAGCCATGAATGACTCCCTGACCAAACAAGTCAAAGTCGCCGACGACAAAGTCGCCGTCCTCGAAATCTACAAGAAAAGCCGCGAACTCGGCCTCATGCGCAAAGGCACCACTGGCCGCATTATCGCCGTCAACCCTGGCTGGAATTTCGTCGTCCTCAACATCGGCGACAAACAAGGTGCCGTCCAAAATGGCGTCATGCTCGTCGTTCGCAACGGCGAACCCATCGCCAAAGTCCGCATCACCTCAGTGGAGCCTTCCACCGCTATCGCCGATATCCTCCCCAATAGTCTCCGCAAAGGCATCACGATTCAGCCAGGCGATGATGTCATCTTCGAAGGCACTCGCGCCAACGTCCTCCCCACCCCTGCCGCCGCGGCCCCACAACCCGCACTCCCACGGTAATCGTCACCCTGATTTCCGCACAAAGAAGTATGCCACGGCTCCTCCTCTTGCTCTTTCTCGCAGGCTGGATCACTTTCCTCACGGGTTGCGCAGAAACCACCTCGCCCGATCCCAATCAGGTCAGCACCATCCCTTGGAATCGCCCAGAAAAATGGGAAGGCAAGGGCCCTCTCGGTGGCTTCTCCCCCAATAGCCAGTAGTTCCTTCGCCAACCCCTCGATTCGCCAGCAAATCGCTCGCCTTTCGATCCGCACCCGACCCCATGCAACCGCGCATTCTCGTCATCAGGGGCGGTGCCATCGGCGATTTCATCCTCACCCTCCCCGCGATCCGACTCCTCAGAGAAAACTTCCCCTCCGCCCACCTCGAAATCCTTGGCTACACCCACATCGCCGCCCTCGCCCAGGGACGATTCTACGCCGATGCCACCCGCTCCATCGAATACTCCGCCCTCGCAGGATTCTTCATCCCCAACTCCACCCTCGCCCCAGATCTCGTCGACTACTTCGCCAGCTTCCACCAAGTCGTCAGCTACCTCTTCGACCCCGATCTCTTTTTCGAATCCAATCTCCGACGCGCTGGCGTCAAAAATCTCCTCCCCGCTTACTCCCGCCCCAACCCAACCGAACACGTCGCCCGCCAGCTCGCCAAACCCCTCCAAAGCCTTGCCCTTTTCCTCGATAACCCCGCCCCACTCCTC
>JBAWZW010000352.1:0-2490 GCA_037142835.1 Verrucomicrobiota bacterium | reverse complement strand
GATCGGCTGAAGTTTGAGCAAAATACTGATGAAAATTACACGATTTAACGTTTTGGGGGTCGCGCTGAGTGCGATGAACCTTGGGGTGGCGACCGAGGCGATTTTGGAAGCGGTGAAGATGAAGCGGAAGGGTTACGTGTGTGTGACTGGGGTGCATGGGGTGACGGAAGCGCAAGGGGATGAGGGATTTAGGAGGATTTTGAATCGGGCATTTTTGAATACGACGGATGGGATGCCTTTGGTGTGGTTGGGGAAGCGGGAGGTGGGCGGTTGGGTGGATCGGGTGTATGGGCCCGACTTGATGTTGGAGGTTTTTGGGGCGACGCAGGGGACGGAGTGTCGGCATTTTTTTTACGGGGGCGGGCCTGGGGTGGCGGAGGAATTGGCGATGAAATTGGAGGGGAGGTTTCCTGGGGTGAAGATTTGTGGGACGTATTGCCCGCCGTTTCGGCCCTTGAATGGGGAGGAGGAGGCGGGGTTGATTCGGATGATTGAGGAGAAGCAGCCGGACATTATCTGGGTGGGTTTGAGTACGCCGAAGCAGGAGCGATTTATGGCGGAGTATTTGCCGAAACTGGCGACGACTTTGATGTTTGGGGTGGGAGCGGCCTTTGACTTTCATTCGGGCCGGGTTCGGCAGGCGCCGCGGTGGATTCAGCGATCGGGGTTGGAGTGGTTGTATCGATTGATCTCGGAGCCTCGGCGGTTGGCGCGACGTTATTTAGTGAACAATCCGCTCTTTGTGTGGCGGATTAGCGGGCAGATTTTTGGGTGGAAGAAATATCCACTTGAAGCGGGTGATTCTTTGGAGAAAGTGACCCCCCTTGAAGATTTTTAACCATTAACCAAACCTAATTATGAAAAAAATACTCGTGTGCGGAGCTGGCGGATTTATTGGCGGACATTTGGTGGCGGACCTACGTCGTCAAGGGTTTACGAACATCCGGGCGGTGGATCAGAAGCCATTTGAGGCGTGGTATCAGCGGTTTGACGATGTGGAGAATTTGCATTTGGACCTCTCGCGATTGGAGGCCTGTGAGCAGTCGGTGGAGGGATGTGATGTGGTTTATAATTTGGCGGCGGACATGGGGGGGATGGGATTTATTGAGTTAAACAAAGCGCTCTGCATGTTGACGGTTTTGATTAACACGCACCTCTTGATGGCGTCGCGGAAGTTTGGGGTGGAGCGATATTTCTTTGCTTCGAGCGCCTGCGTTTACAACGGGGACAAGCAAAAAGATCCGAATGTGACGGCGTTGACGGAGGCGGATGCGTATCCCGCTTTACCTGAGGATGGGTATGGATGGGAGAAGCTGTTTAGCGAGCGGATGTGTCGGCATTTTCGGGAGGATTTTGGGATTCAGACGCGAGCGGCGCGGTATCACAATGTCTATGGGCCGAACGGGACTTATGATGGGGGTCGGGAAAAGGCACCGGCGGCGGTTTGTCGGAAGATCATTGCGGCGAAGTTGAGTGGGAAGCATCAGATTGAGATTTGGGGTGAGGGGAATCAGACGCGGAGCTTTATGTATATCGACGACTGCGTGAAGGGGACGCAGATGCTTTTGAAGAGTGATTTTGTGGAGCCGATCAATATTGGGAGCAGTGAGATGGTCTCGATCAATCAATTGGTGGATGTGGTCGAGGAGATTGCGGGGATTCGGTTGGAGCGGAGTTACAAGCTGGATGCTCCGAAGGGGGTAAACGGGCGGAACTCGGATAACACCTTGATTCAGAGTGTTTTTGGTTGGGAGCCGAGCATTAAATTGCGGGCGGGCTTGGAGTTGACCTATGCGTGGATTTACGACGAGATGATCCGGGAGCGGGCGCTTGGCGGGCCTTCGGTGGTCAATCGTTTTTAGGGACGAGCTGGGGGGTGGTGGAGTGGGGAATTTTTTCCGATGAAGCAGCGGAGGACGGTGCTGGTCGCGCCGTCTTCTGCTGCGGATGAGTGGGGAAATTTTGGTTGGGGTGAGGGCGGAAGTTATTGAGCGGAGCGGAGATAGGCGACGAGGTCGGCGAGTTGGGCTGGGGTGAAGATGCCGTCGTAGCCTGGGGGCATGAGGGAGGTGGCGGCGGGTTGGAAGGAGAGGACTTCGTGGCGGGGGAAGTGGGAGTCGATGCCGGGAGCGGTGGTGATGACCACTTCATCGGCGTCGTCTTTTTTGAGGAGGCCGAGAGCTTCGGTGGATTTAGTTTTGACGAGGATGGGTTCGTAGCTTCGGACGAAACTGGCGCTGGGAAAGGCGATGGCTTCGTAGAGATCGCGGGTGGTGCGGATGGCGCCGACTTTGGTGAGATCGGGGCCGAAAATGCCCCCGACGCCGCCGATGGCGTGGCAGGTGGTACAGAGGGATTTTGGGTTGAGGAAAAGTTCTTTCCCGCGCTGGGGATCGCCGGTGGAGCTGGTGGTGAGGAGGGTATCGAGGCGGGCGCGTTGGAGGGTGAGGGTGGAGGCATCTGGGCCTGGGGCGGCGGGTTCGATGGGGA
>JBAWZW010000351.1:0-2509 GCA_037142835.1 Verrucomicrobiota bacterium | reverse complement strand
GTGCCGGTCCGGTACCCCACCGGGTGCGTTTTCTTGATCCTCGCGATGTCGCGGCACACTTTGCCGCGCTCGAAGTCAATGCGCCTACCGCCGAGGAGCGTTGGGCGAAAAAGTGCCATACAACTCCGTTTCCTGGATTATCCTGATCGGACGTGGATCACAAAGGGCCAGACCCAAATGGCGCTAAACTAAGGGCGGGTTCCGATGAATGCAGGGGTTTCGGGCTAAGATTTTCTAGGATCCGATCTCGGAATGGCTGTGCAAGTCCTTGAAAATCGTCATGGACGGGAGGCCATCCACTCCATAGGAGCCGGATTTACTCTGGTATTCGTTAAATTAGCGCCATTCGGGCCAGGCCCTTTATCGCTCAGCAGCGTGGGTCATTGTGTCAGAAATGCCCCCACCTGAACTGCCCCGGAAAGTGGAGAAACGCCAATGAAATGGAGCGAAATTCCAGCAGCGACCCCCTCTTCCCTACCGAGCGCCTCCGATGCGGCGGGCGCGAAAGCAAACTCCTTGCAGTGGGGCCATTTGCGCCGTAAGCGTCGGCGGCATCTACTTCTCACCATGAAATTAATCCCTCAGAAAAAAATCCGGTTTTCCCGGATGATCGCCATTCTCCTTACTCTTTCGTCCTTTCCATCCGGGGCCATCTGCCAAACGGCTTTTTCGGACGCGGAGCGCGAGAGCACCCGCAAAAGGCTCGCGGAGTTAGATGCGCGCTTGATGGCGGTGGAATCTTCGCGGGGTTCGGGGGCAGACCGCGCGCCTGACGCTCGGCTCTATTTGAAGGCGGTGCGGCACGCTGTGGACTTTGAGCCTATGATTGATGCCCAGGGGCGCGATCAGATCGACATGGCTCTCAAAACGGGAGAGGGGCGGATTGCGCAGTTGGAAAAGGGCCAGCATCCGTGGACGGCGGGCAAAGGACGAAGCCTTCGCGGCTTTATCTCGGCGATCGATGGCTCGCCGCAGCCTTATTACGTGTTTGTGCCGAAGAGCTACGATCCTGCGAAGCCGATCCGCCTAGATGTTTTTCTTCACGGGAGCATGCCTCGTTCCGCAATCGGGGAACTGGATTTCATTTTGAACGGACCCGGCGGGGGGGGAGCGGATTTTCTAGAACTTCGACCCCTTGGTCGGCTAGGTGAAAATGCCTACCGATTCGAGGGAGAGACCGACGTGTTTGAAGCCATCGAAGCGGTTTGCCGGCAGTTTAACGTGGACCGACGGCGGATGGTGCTTCGGGGCGCATCGCTTGGAGGGGTGGCGACATGGCAGATCGGGCTCAAGCGGCCTGACCGATTCGCAGCGTTGGGGCCGTCGGCTGGTCCCGTGGACACTCGGCTTTTTGCCGCCGCCCCATGGCCTCACTTCATCAAACTCGATCCCCTCACTTCCTGGCAGGAAAAGACTCTCCACATGGTGGATGCGATCGATTATGCGGCCAACGGGGGCATAGTCCCCGTGGTGGCGGCGATGGGCGACAAGGATCCCTACTTTCCTTCTCATCTTCAGGCAGAGAAAGCTTTTGCCGCCGAAGGCATCCCGTTCACTGGTCTCGTTGCCGAGGGGGCCGGGCATGGGCTGAACGCCAAAACGCTTCAGGAGCAGCTGCGTCTGGTCGGCGAACGCGCCGCGGTGGGACTTCCATCCCGCCCACCCAAACTCCGGTTTGTGACCTGGACATTGAAGTTCAGTCGTTGCCACTGGGTGGAGCTTCTCGGGCTCAAATCCCATTACGAGCGAGCCGAGATCGAGGCTTCTCTTGCGGAGGATGGCTCCGTTGCCGTGAGTAAAGTAGAAAACATCACGCGCTTTGCCCTGCATCCTCCCGCGCTTCGGACGGCGGACGGGATCTCCAAAGGAGCCCGCCTGACCATAGAGGGCCAACCAGTGCCGTTGCCGTTGATCGAGCAGGGGTCGCCAAAATCGCTCGTCTTTGTTTGCGAAAACAGTGCTTGGAAATGTCTGGGCGATCAAGAGCGTGTGGCGCTCACGGGCAAGCGGCCGGGGCTTCAGGGGCCGATCGATGACGCTTTTGCCTCGCCCTTTCTCTGCGTGCGCGGCACGGGAAAGCCGGCCAACGAGGCGGTGGGCCGGTGGGCCGAGGCCAACCTCCGGCGTTTCCAGTGGGAATGGAGTCGCCACTATCGAGGCACATTGCCGATCAAGAATGACACGGAAGTGACGCCGGAAGATATTCGCGAGCGCCATCTGATTTTGTTCGGCGATCCCGGGAGCAACCGGTGGATTCAGGAGGTGGTAGCCAAGCTCCGGGTTCCATGGTCAATCGAGGCACTGCAGGTGGGCTCCATCCGCTACTCCGGGGCGGAACATGCGCTTGCGATGATTGCGCCCAATCCGCTTCCGGGTGCGAGTGGTCGTTATGTGGTGCTCAACAGCGGCCATACGTATCACGATGCGGAGTTGCGATTGAGCTACATGGTTTTTCCTCGGCTCGGGGACTGGGCGGTTATTCGGGTGGGCGAAAATCCCCAGTCTTCCG
>JBAWZW010000350.1:0-2536 GCA_037142835.1 Verrucomicrobiota bacterium | reverse complement strand
GAATAACTTATCATGAAAGAAGCGGATGTCATTTGTGAGATTGATTGGGGATTTGGGGGGATTTATTCGGGGGAGAGGCGGGCGAAGATTTCGGGGAGGGCGCGGAGGGCGGAGTCGATTTCTTCGGTGGAGGTTTCGTGTCCGAGAGAGAAGCGGACGGAGGATTGAGCGAGGTTTTGGGGTACGCCCATGGCGAGGAGGACATGGGAGGCGAGGATGGAGCCGACCATGCAAGCGGAGCCGCTGGAGGTGCAGATGCCGGCGAGGTCGAGGCTGATGAGAAGGCTTTCGCCGTCGAGATTGGGGAAGCTGACATTGAGAGTATTGGCGAGGGAATGCTCGGGGGATCCATTGCGAATTGCGCGAGGGTAAAGGGATTGGATGCCGTCCCAGAGATGATCGCGGAGGATTGCTTGGCGGGGGCGTTCGGCGTCCATGGTATCGAGGGCGAAGTCGACGGCGTGAGCGAGGCCGACGATGGCGGCGGTATTTTCCGTTCCTGGTCGGCGAGTATTTTCGTGGGAGCCGCCGTATTGGAGGGGGTCGATGGTTTGCCCTGCTTTGAGGTAGAGAAGTCCCGCGCCTTTGGGCCCGTGAAACTTGTGAGCGGTGATGGAAAGGGCATCGAAGTCCTGAGTATTGAGGGGATCTTTGCCGAAGGATTGGATGGCATCGCTATGGAAGAGAATTCCTTTGGAGCGACAGAGGGCGGAGATTTCGGAGATGGGCTGGATGGTGCCCGTTTCGTTGTTGGCGGTCATGATGGAAACGAGCGTGGTGGAGGGCGTGCAGGCATCGGCGAGGGCGTGGAGATCGATGAGACCGTGGCGATCGACAGTGAGGTAGGTGACATTGAATCCCTGATTTTTCTGTAAATATTCGAATGATTGAAGGACGGCGGGGTGTTCGGTGGTGGCGGTGATGAGGTGTTTGCCTTTGGAGGCGTGGGCTCTGGCGAGACCGATGATGGCGAGATTATCGGCTTCGGTGCCGCCACCGGTGAAGATGATTTCGTGGGACTTGGAGTTGAGACGGGCGGCGATGCGGTCGCGAGCGTTATCGATGGCGGCGCGGGCTTCGCGGCCTGAGGAGTGGATGCTGGAAGGGTTACCGAAGTGGCGTTCGAGGTAGGGGCGCATGGCGGCGAAAACCGAGGGCGCGAGGGGGGTGGTGGCGTTGTAGTCGAGGTAGATCATGATCGGGAGCGAGGCGTGGATCGAGCGCGTGGGCGGGTGAGGGAATTAGTGGCTGGCGGTTTTTTTCGTTCCCGTGGCGAAGATGAGAGCGGCGAGGCTGGTGGAGTAGTCGGCGAGGGCAGTGGCGTGGGTGGAGTGAGCGAGGGCGAGTTGAGCGGTGGCTTCGGAGAATTCGGCGATGGTGAGGAGGCCTGACTCTGAGGAGGTTTTTGCGGAGAGAAAATTTTCTTCGGCGGCGGCGACGAAGCCTTCTGCGGATTGGATGCGAACGATATTGGTGAGGTAGGATTGGTAGGCGACCCAGACATCGCGGGAGGCATCGAGCTGAGCGGTTTGGAGGTCTTGGCTGGCGCTGGCGACTTCGGCGCGTTTTTTGCGTAATTTTTCGGTGCGTTCGAAGCCATCGAAGATGTCCCATTTGGCGGTAAGAAAAGCGGTATAGCCGTTGGGTTCTTCGCGGTAAGAGCCGTGGCTTTTGCCGCCGGTGGCTTGGTATTGGAAGGCGGCGGCGTCGAGGCTTCCTTGGAGGCGGATTACGGGAAAGAAGTTGGCCTGAGCGGCGGCGACTTCGGCTTGATGGGCGCGGAGTTCGGCGGTTCGGGCTTGGATATCGGGGCGATTGGCGAGGGCGAGGTTGATGAGTTTATCGACCTTGGCGAGGAGGGAGGTTGTGGACTTGGGGAATTGGGGTTTGCGGAGGAGGAGCGGGGTATTTGGGGGGAGGCCCGTGGCGAGGGCGAGGTCGCCGAGGGTGGTTTGGACGAGAGCGTTCGCGGAAGCGAGTTCGGCGTCGGCTTGGAGTTGATTTTTTTTGGCGCGCAGACTTTCGGTGGTAGCGGAGAGGCCAGTTTGGACTTCGCGCTGAATGGTTTCGGCGATCGTGCGGGTGGCATCGGCGATGGCTCGGGACGCATCTTGTTGGTGGAGAGCGGCTTCGTGGGCGAAGTAGTGGCGTTGGATGTTAAAAACGACGCGTTGGCATTGGCGTTCGTAGAGGAGACCTGAGGCATTAAAAAGAGCGAGGGTGCGATCGACATCTGCGGCCCGGCGGCCGAAGTCGAGGAGGAGGTATTCGAGGGAGAGAAAAGTGCGGACCTGTTTGCGTTGGTAGTTATCTGGGGAAGCGACGGCTGGGGAATACCATTGGTCGGCGGAGATTTCGGCGGAGCCGGCGATTTTGGGATAATAAGGGGCACGGGAGCCGGCAAGGGTTGCGGAAGCTGCTTTGGCTTGGAACCAGGCGGAGCGGGTGGAGGGATTGGTGGCTAAGCCGAGGTCGATGAGGGAGCCGAGGTCATAGGATTTTTTGGGGGAGAACTGGGTGGGGAGAAGTTGTGTGG
>JBAWZW010000349.1:0-2539 GCA_037142835.1 Verrucomicrobiota bacterium | reverse complement strand
GCTCATCCCCATGAACCCCCGCCGAGAGATAAATTCCCCCCTTATCCTTCAACACCCGACTTCGCAAACAAAAAATATCCTCCCCACTCGCCTTCGCTATCCTGCCCATCCGCCAACCGCATCCCCGCGCCACCGCCCTCCACCGCTTAATCAATGCCCCATAATGATGTGCCCGATGTCCTTCCATTCGCACCATTTAAAGCTCCGCAAGCAACCGCTCGTGGATGTTCCCAAATCCACCATTGCTTAAAATCACCATCACGTCCCCCGCCTTTGCTAGTGGCTTGATCCGCTGAAGAATCGCCTCCACATCAGGCTCGTAAAATGCCGGCTTCCCCATCGCCTCAATCTCCGCCACCACCCGCAACGGATCCAAACGATCATCCGACGCTAACTGCTCCTGCCGAGCCACTTGAGCCAAAATAACTCCATCAGCCACCCCCAACGCCAAAGGCAATTCCCGCTGAAATACTGCCCGCCTCGTGGTGTTCGATCGGGGCTCAAAAATCGCCCAAAGCCGCCGCCCAGGATACTGATGCCCCAACCCACGAAGTGCCTCCCTAATCGCCGTCGGGTGATGCCCGAAATCATCAATAATCGTGATCCCATTCACCTCGCCCCTCACCTCTTGCCGACGCTTCACCCCTTCAAATGTCCTCAACGCTTGGGCAATCACTTCCAAATGGATTCCGTAAGTTTCCGCCGCACAAATCGCCATCGCCGCGTTCCTCACATTGTATTCACCCACCAAAGGAACCCGAAAACGATGCCCCAACAAAGTAAACTCCGACCCTGTGGGATCATACTCCACCGCAGAAATCTGCCGCTCAGCTCTCTCCGAAAAGCCCACCGCCAGCAATCGAGCCCGACAACTTTTCGCCACCTCCACACAGTTTTCATCGTCTCCATTAATCAAGACCACCCCATTTTCTGGAACCACATTCATCAATCGCCTAAAGGTCAACTTGATCGCCTCCAGATCATCGAAAATATCCGCATGATCAAACTCGATGTTGTTCACAATCACTAACTCGGGAAGGTAGTGGAGAAACTTCGATCGCTTGTCAAAAAACGCCGTGTCATACTCATCACCCTCAATCACCAAATAATCCGCCTCATGCAAACTCGCCCCTTGCCCAAGGTTATTCGCAATCCCCCCAATCATATACGCGGGATTTAGCCCCGCACTCTGCAAAATCCACGCCAGCATCGAGGTCGTCGTCGTCTTCCCATGCGTCCCCGTAACCACCAAATTGTGTCGACCCCTCAAAAAAAACTGCTTCAAGGTCTCCGGCAACGACAGATAATACAGCTTCCGATTCAACACCGCTTCCAACTCTGGATTCCCCCGAGAAATCGCGTTCCCAACCACGATCAAATCCGCCCCCTCAGGAATGTTCTCCGCTCGATACCCCTCGCTCAATCGAATCCCCTGGCCTTCCAAAAAGGTGCTCATCGGCGGATAAACACTCGCATCAGATCCCGTCACCTCAAAGCCTTGAGCCCGCATCGCCACCGCCACCGCTCCCATCGCCGTACCACAGATACCGATAAAATGGACATGTCGAAACGGAGCGTTCATAAGTAAAAAATTCCTCGCCATCTTAACCTCCCAACCCTTTTCCCGCAACGCCTCCTTCATCTTTCCTTCTCCCACTCCCCCACAATCGTCCACCCCGCTCATCCCTCCGCTCGCCTCACTCCAGTCTTCCCCAAAACCCACCCCATCATTTCTGTTTCATCCTTCTCCACCTCCACATCGTATACTCATTAAATGCCTCTCTCGCAAAATATTTCGCCCCTCCTCCATCTCCCCACTGAAGCCCCGCTGATCGTTCTCCCTTCTACCCATCTTTTTCCCAATACCATCCTGCCTCTTTATATTTTTGAACCTCGATACCAATCGATGCTCCTCTGGAGCCTTGAAAATAATCGCGTCATCGGCCTCGCCACCGCAAAACCCGACCACCAACCCTCCTCACCCCACGATCACTTTCACCATTCCCTCGGCCTCGGCTTAATTCGCGCTTCTGTCGCCGACAAAGACGGAACCTCGCAGTTAATGCTCCTCGGCATCGCCCGCGTCCGCATCACCGACTTCATTCAAGAAAACCCTTTTTACATCGCCAAAATCTCCCCGATCCTCACAGAACTCCCAGACCCCAAAGACGCCCCAGACGCCGAACGACTCACCAAAGAACTACTCACCCTCTGCTCAGAAATCCGCTCCGACCTCGGTGCCGCCTCCGAGAACTTCAAAAGTCACCTCGCCCAAATCGATGACCCCAATATCCTCAGCGATGTCGTCGCTCACGCCTTTCTTCGCGACTCCTCCCAACGCCAAGAACTCCTCGAAGAACCCTCCCCCACTCAACGCATTCGCTTACTCCTCCGCTACCTTCAACCCACTCCCACCTAACACCCACCCTACCCCCGCTTTCGAATCAACATGATTTCGTTCCCCTCAGAATCGACACACATCGCCAAATGTGGAGCTTCCCCATCTTCCCACACCGGTTCCCGCACCAATCCTCCACCC
>JBAWZW010000348.1:0-2553 GCA_037142835.1 Verrucomicrobiota bacterium | reverse complement strand
CGTTGAAAGTGGGCGGGGTGGGGATATCGATATCGTCGTAGAGATGGGCGTGTTTGGCGTCGGGCTCCCAGTTTCGGTGGGGGGCTTTGGGGTTAGAGAAGAGGAGGAAGGGTCGATCTTTGGGGCGATTTTCGAGGAAAGCGATCGATTGATCGGCGATGAGATCTTCGACGTAACCGGTGAGGGTTTTGCGTTTACCCATTTCGATGAATTCGGGGTTATGGTAGCGGCCTTGGCCGGGGAGGATGCTCCAGTAATCGAAGCCCGTGGGATCGCTTTCGAGGTGCCATTTTCCGACGATACCGGTGTAATAGCCTGCGGCTTGAAGGTATTTGGCGACAGTGGGTTGGGAGCCATCGAAGCGATTGAAGACCGTGACGCCGTTGCGATGGGAGTAGAGGCCAGTCATGAGCGTGGCTCGGCTGGGGGTGCAGATGGAATTGGTGACGAAGGCGTTGGAGAAGCGAGCGCCTGAGGTGGCGATGCGATCGAGGTTGGGGGTGGAATTGATTTTGCTTCCGTAGCAGCTGAGGGCGTGGGAGGCGTGGTCATCGGAGAAGATGAAGAGGAAATTGGGTGGGGCGGCTGGGGAGAGATGGGCGAGAAAGAGGAGAGGAAAAAGGAGGAGCCAGGCTTTCATTTGGGTGGAGGATGGCAGGTTGGGGAGGGGGAGACCACGGGAAATTGTCTAGGGAAAAGGGTGGAGGCGAGAGGAGGTTCTGGCGGAAAGGAAAAAGATTTGGTAGAGGAGAGGGCTGATGAAATTTGTGCAAGAAGCAGAGCGGAAAAAAGTGGTGGGTGGAGGGGGCGAGCGATGAGTGGTGGGCGGTTGGATTTTCGGTTGGAGGCGGTGGCGGAAGGATCGCGGGCGCGGGCGGGGCGATTTCGGACGATGCACAACGAGGTTTTGACGCCCTTGTTTATGCCCGTGGGGACGCAGGCGACGGTGAAAGCGCAGTTACCGGAGGCCTTGGAGGCGGCGGGGTCGCAGATCTTGTTGGCGAATACCTATCACCTTTTGTTGAGGCCGGGGGTGGAGGTTTTTCGGCGGGTCGGGGGGATTCATGGGTTGATGAATTGGGGTCGATCGGTGTTAACGGATTCAGGGGGATTCCAGATTTTTTCGTTACCGCATTCGCGATCGATGAGTGAGGAGGGGGCAATTTTCCAGAGTTATCTGGATGGGCAGACGATTTTGCTGAGTCCTGAGGTGAGTATTGAGACGCAGAAAGCGATTGGGAGCGATATTATGATGGTGTTGGATCAGTGCATTCCGTCGACGGCGAGTGAGGCGGCGGCGCGGGAGGCTTTGGGGATTACGCATCGGTGGGCGGCGCGGAGTTTGGCGGCGCGTGGGGAGTCGAGGCAGGCGATGTTTGGGATTGTGCAGGGGGCACTGTATCGGGAGTTGCGTGGGGAGAGTGTGAGGGTCTTGGAGGGGATGGAATTTGATGGGATGGCGATTGGGGGGTTGGCGGTGGGTGAGGAGAAGGGGGAGCGGGAGGAGGTCTGTGAGTTGACGGCGGCGATGATGAGGGAGGATCGGCCGCGGTATTTGATGGGGGTGGGGACGCCGTTGGATTTGTTGGAGGCGGTGCATCGTGGGGTGGACATGTTTGACTGTATTATTCCGACGCAAGTGGCGCAGAGGGGGGCGGTTTTCACTTCGAGGGGTTATTTGCAGATGAAGCGGGGGGTGTATAAGTTTGAGGATATGCCATTGGATCCGGAGTGTGGGTGTCCGACGTGTGGGCGGCATTCGCGGGCATACTTGCATCATTTGGCGAAGACTGGGGAGACCTTGGGGTGGCAGTTATTGGGGCAGCACAATATTTATTTTTACCATCAATTGATGAGAGAAATTCGGGCGAGTATTTTGGGGGGGAGTTTTTTGAAATTGTATGGGGAGAAGCGGGAGATTTTGCATGCATCGGATGTGGACCACCCGGTGCATCAGCAGAAGGCGTCAAAGAAGAAGTCGCGAAGTTTGGGGGATTACGAGGTCCATCAGGCATGGGAGGGGTGGTCGAACATTCGGCAGATTTCGTCTGGGGAGATCATGCATGCGCGGACGGAGCCGATGGTGGAGGCGCGGGAATTGTATGTGGAGCAATCGCGTTTGGTGGAGCGGGTGCAACTGGGGAAAGGGGAGGAGAGGGAAGGGGCGAAGGAGTTAGTGGTTTGGGATGTGGGGTTGGGGGCTGGGGCGAATGCGATGGCGGCGGTGGGAGCGTATGAGGAAGTGGCGAAGAGGTTGGGGGTGAGGAAGATGCGGCTGGTGAGTTTTGAGAACGACTTAGATTCGTTGCGTTTGGCGATGAGGCATAACCGAGAGTTTTTGTATTTGAGGCATGCGGGGCCGGCGGGGATTTTGGAGAAAGGGCGATGGGAATCGCGGGAGCATGAGGGGTTGAGTTGGGAGTTGGTTTTGGGGAATTTTTTGGAGGAGATGGGAGGGGTGAGTGGGCGACCGGAGATTATTTTTTACGACATGTTTTCACCGAAAGCGGAGGGGACGGCGTGGACATTGGGGGCATTTCGGGGGTTATTTTT
>JBAWZW010000347.1:0-2567 GCA_037142835.1 Verrucomicrobiota bacterium | reverse complement strand
GACCGTCCCCTCCCCATTCGTGCCCATTCGTGCCTATTCGTGGTTAAAAATCCGCCACCCCTCCCTGAAAACCCACGCCTTTAATTGGAATCACGAATGACACGAATGAGGAGGGATACCCACCTTGTACCCGCAGATAAAGGCAGCAGAGAAAGGAACAGGTCAATGTTTCGTTACGGAAGAGATCCAGCGCACCGCTCTCGCTGCAATAAAGTCACTTACCGAGAAAACTCGACCTCGCGCGTGTCATCCCTTGCCCGTCTGAACCAAAGGAATCAGCTCCATGAAAAAGCCCTCCGACCACAGGCTGAGCTCGCGGGGGTCCTTGAGAAACGGCGCGACATCTTCCTTCGCTTGGTCGAAGCGAATACTCGCAAATCGTTCCTCCAAGCATTTCCGGAGACGGGGCACGTCCAGCGGCGTTTCAAGCGGCCAATCCCCCGACTGCCGCATCCGAGCTTCTAGGTGGGCGAGGTTCAGTGGCACGCGACGGCCGACATACCAGACGAGGTCGTAAAAATCCCGGCCTTTGACGCGGTGCTTCCAATTCCGACAGAGTACCGCATGGAGCTTGCCGGCGAACAGGCTGGGAAGCGCGTAAACGCGGACCGCGTGGGGCGTGGGAACGAGACGGGTGAGCATTTCTGTGGTCGCACTGGGTGGCGGGTCGGTATCGATTTCCAACTTGATGCGAATGATCTGCCCCTTGGGAAGGCGCGCCGCGATTTCCGGCGGCGCTCCGATTTGCAATAGGTTGATCACCGAGTGGCCTTTCAAAAACGCCGACTCGATGGGTGACGGGTGGGCTTTCTCGATTCCCTCCGCTCGGAACTCGAAACCCCAGGCGGTCAATTCATCGGCCACCGCTCCGAGATAGGCCTTGAGTGAAAAGTCCGGCTTCGGCTGGAGCAACGAGAAATCCAGATCTTCCGAAAATCGCTGCAAGCCGTGAAAAATCCGCAGGGCACTGCCGCCATAGAACGCGGCGTGATCGTAGAACGGCGTGCGCCAGAGGCCAAGCAAGGCGATCTCCTGGGCGATCTCCCGCACGACGTTCTGATAGTCGTTGGCGGATTGGGGTTGGTAGCGGTCGATCAGACCAGAGAGCGCGGGATGAATCATCGAGGGGTCGGAGTTTTCAGAAAATACCGGGCGAGGTGCCGCACCGCAGGCCGTCCATAACCTGCGGCGCAGGCGGCCAGCTGCGCTTGGTCGAGCGGTGGGAGATCCTCGATTCGCATCGCCTCCAGCCAGACACGGACATCCTTTTGCGAGCGGATCGAGGCATCAAGGGCCACGGAATCACAAAGCGCCTTCGTCGGAGAAGCCAGCAACCACGAGAACAATGGGTCTTCGACCCGTTGGACCCCAATGGAAAAAACCCTCGCTGGCACATGCCGATATCGATACCGGCCCACCGGTGTCTCAAATTCCGCGGGGCGCTTGAGTGTGGCACATCCAACCTCCTCCACGCGCTCGGGGATCACCCCGTGCCAGGCCAGCGCGGATTCAAAACTGACGTAGGACGGCCCATAGATCGCCGGAGCCAAGGTAAGCGGATCGACCGAGCGGTCGCGCAAATAGAGACCGCGGCGCAGCGGAATCAATTCTCCTGCGGCCTGCATCCGCGACACCTTCATCCGTGGATTTCCATAGGCTCTCAGCGCGTCCTTAAGCTGCCCATGAGAGATCAGGGGCGACCCGGTCGGCAGCGTGAATGGATACTTTATTGGCACGACAAAGTATCTTTAAACGATACATTCCGCCGAATAAAGACAAATATTACCTGCTATCGCCGCCCGTGTTTACTGCCCCCAGCGACAAGGCGATCCCTGACCCCACCCCTTGATCCGCTTACGACACCCAGCCACTTTCGCCCACCACGACTTTGAGATTGCAGAGGATGAATGGTCGACCGAATCTCCGCTCGAACTTCCCCATGAAGGATCCGCATGAAGTCACCAATGGCACCTCCCATCCACCCGATGCCCAACCACCTCTTCCACCACTTTCTCAGTGATCCCTCCCACTGGAGGCTCGGCAGCTTTTTCTTCTGCCCGGCGGATCATCGGCTGATTGTTCCAAAGCGGATGCGGGGCCTTGGCTGGACGCTGAACTTCGCTCGTCCGCTGGCCCTTCCTTATCTCTATCCCAGCTGCATTCTCGCGACCGTCTATGGCGGGTGGGAACTTGCCGGCGCACTCGGAACCGGATGCGACGCCCGCTTCGCCATCAAACGGCTCGTGGTGCTCGGGCTCATCTCCCTATGCTATCGACTCGCCAATCCAATCCCCAAAACTCGCCCGCCAACTTCCTCTCCCCCAACCGCCACCACTCCCCCGCTCCCCTTGAAATGAACCCTGACTTTGACCCTCTCTGGCACCTCGTCACCGACCAGTTTCACGCCCCCGTGTACTCCGTGCATGGCCCCGACCACTGGCGTCGCGTAGAGCGCAACGGTCTCTTACTCGCCACCCGCACCGGTGCCGACCTCCGCCGCAGATAAAGGGAGAGGTCAGTTATCGACCGTCCCCTCCCCATTCGTGCCCATTCGTGCCCATTCGTGG
>JBAWZW010000346.1:0-2568 GCA_037142835.1 Verrucomicrobiota bacterium | reverse complement strand
CTAGGCCTTGGCAGTAAGTGATGCGCGGTGAGGCACTTCCATGGAGATGCTTGGCAGGGTCATCTGCGCTTCCAGACTGATGTAAGTGACGCCGTGCAGTTCGAAGATCTCTGCGCTTCCCAGTTCGTCAATGCCCATGGAAACGGAGTCCCAGGTCGAGGTGAAGGTGGGGGTGGGATGTTCTCGTCTGGGTTCTTTTCCATTCTGGAACCTGTTGAGGATGGATGCCAATTTCCATCTTTAGGCGTTTTCATCGTCAAGGTTCTGCGGGTCTTGAGAGGGGGGTCTACTTTTGGGGCAGATGTTGAAGGATTTTCGGGGGTGCGGCGGAGGGGGGTGGTTGACTTTTGTTTTTTGGAGGGGATGATGTGGGGGTGGCGAAACTTCAGCAGATTGAGTTTTCTTTTTTACCGATGCCGGATCGGTCGGCGCCGCACAGTGGGTACGAAACCGAGTGGCAGGTGGCCGCTGAGGCTCTTTGTCGGGAAATCGGGCTTCCTTTGAAGCAGTTGGTCGAGGTCCGTCTACTCCAGGGCCCGATTTTGCGAGGTAAACTTCGATTAGATAGTGATCAACTCTGGCCGAAGGGGGATCAAGCGCCGCTGGTTTTTCGGATCGGAGAAACCACTTTTGGGCGGGCGGAAATCGAATCGGTGGTGCGGCTTGAGGGCTTGACGGAGACGGTGGTCGATGAGGGGAATCCGGTGCGGGAGACTCTGTGAGGGGAGGTGGCGGGCGGTTGAGGAAACTGGGTTGGATTGAGGATGGTCGGCGGCGGGGAGGCGGTAATTTTTCTGGAAAAGCCAGGCCGAAGCAAGGAAAGCAAGGGGCGCACAAGGCGCTGGGGACAGGGTCATTTGGGGGTTTTTGGCGGTGGATGCCAGTCGGTGTGGTTGGGTTGTTCTCGGGTTCGGCGGGCAACTGCTTGCCCGTTCGGGGGTAAGTGTCGGCTTTATCAGTCGGCGTGGTTGGGGTTTTTGTCGAGGTTCGCGGGCGTTGGTGCGGTTATGGAATGGGCGGAGTGTTCGGAATCGTCACTTTACGCTTGCGATAAACCGGCGGGGCTCGGAAAGTGATGGGGTGTGCGAGATTTGGGAGTTGCTGACGAGGGTTCCTCGTTTCCTTGTGGAAAAGTAGCTGCCAAGTGGAGTATAGAACCAAGTGACAACTGGGTTTAGAGAGACGCCGGGGTGGTGAAATTGGCAGACACGCCAGACTTAGGATCTGGTTCCGCAAGGATTAGGGGTTCGAGTCCCCTCTCCGGCATTTTTAGGGTGATCGGTTGGGAATCAGCTTCAAGGGAAGCTTTCCAGTCGAGGGGTTTGAAGAGGGTTCGGCTCGGTGGTTCCTCAGGCGAGCAGGGGAAAATATGTCAAGTTTCGCGAGTGGTTGGTCGGATCCATTCGTTGATTGATTGGTGATGAGGCAGTTGGGTTGGCGAAGGGGCGAAGTTGGAGTTTGTCGAAAGTTGTAGTTCTGGCTCGCGCTTGATCCGTTTCCGTGGGAATATTCATCTCTATGGGCGATAAATCACCGAAAGCGACGAATAAAAAGGCTTCACAAAAGCAGGCGAATACCAAGGCGAATACGCAGAAAAAGAGCACCGCAGCGGCCTCAAAGCAGGCGGCCAGCGGGAAGAAGTAGAATCCTTGATCAAGGTCGTTGAATCGACCGAGGATTAGAGGGGCGGCTGAGGATTTGCAGATCGCTCGTTTTTGTGACGAGTTTCTTGGACTGGCGCCACGGTTGCCAGCGCCAATGAGGATGGAGCGGATGGAAGTCTTCATCCAGTGAAGGGGTGTAGGCATGAGCGATGCCTAGTGTCTGGTTGTTAGCACTGGGAGTCTCTGAACGGATCATTTCCTCTTGATGCAGCGCATCGTCCGATCGGCAATTCCAGTGAAGGGGTGTAGGCATGAGCGATGCCTAGTGTCTGGTTGCTAGCACTGGGAGTCTCTGAACGGATCATTTCCTCTTGATGGGGCGCATCGTCCGATCGGTAATCGTCGGGCTGGTTTTTTGCTGGTCGTTTTTAGGACTGGAACCCGCGCCGTGCTGGGGCGTGGAAAGCGGAGCCACTTGGGCTTGAGTGAGAAGAGGTGCGTTGGGGAAAATTTCTCACCCTCCTGCTGGGCGGAGGCGGGATACCCAAAGGTGGCATGATCAAGAACCAACTGACGACGGACATGGGTACTTCCCAGAACGGACCGCTTTTCGTGAAACTATGCACTGGTCATGGTTTCGGCAACTTCTGCGCAGCGCGCATTTCCTGCTTTGCATTCTCCAAACAGGCGCCGTTGGCTAGGGCGTGAGCGATTCCGCGTAACTCTTGGGCGTCGGCCTCGGCTCTGCTGTGGCATGTGGCAAGAATTCGAAACACTGGCAATTCATCGCAGCCCATCATCGCCGCAATCTTTGCGGCTGACGATGCTTTGGCGCGTGCGCTCAGGTGCTCTTTGATTCGTCGCGGCAGGTTTACCGTTTGGCCAATGTAGAACGGTAGCAATGCTCCTAGCTCGCTGATGGAATAGATCTTCCACACGCTAGAACCGCTAGGAATTTGCTTTC
>JBAWZW010000345.1:0-2590 GCA_037142835.1 Verrucomicrobiota bacterium | reverse complement strand
CCCGCCGATCTTTCCCCGACGCAAACACCACCAGAAATTGCCCAGGCCCCAGGGTGACCGCCGGAAAAATCCACTTGTTATCATCGCCTGCATCATCCGTCAGCGACCACCCCGCCAGGTTCACCGCCACCGCTCCCGTGTTCTGCACCTCGATCCAATCAGAATATGCCAAATCCTCATCTCGCAATCCCGAGACATTGTCCGCCACAAACTCCGAGATGATCACCGACCCTTGACCAGAAACCACCGAAACGAAAAGTACCAAAGCAATCCACAGTCTCTTAATGATCATATTATAGAAATTACACATTTGCTCCACCAAAGCACCTATTATTCATCATTTTAAAAATTTATTAGTTAATTTAAGCAAAAGCCCAAAAAAAAATTTCCCCCAAAGACGCTTCCGCTTGCTCCATCCCCTTTTTTCCCATATTCACTCACCCCGTTCCCCCAGCCACCCATCACCCTCGCCCCACTATGAAAATCTTCCCGACACTCGCGCTCCTCTGCTCGTTCGCCCTCCTCACCACCTTCCCCGCTTTCTCCCCCGCCGCCGACCAGCCCATCCCCGATCCCCTCAAACCCTGGGAGGCCTGGGCTCTCTGGGGCGAGTCGCATCGCGATTGCCCCCACCCCTTCAACGATGGAAAAAAATCCTCCTGCCTCTGGCCTTCCACCCTCGCCCTCCAAATCGATCCCACCACCGGCCACTTCGAATTCACTGTCACGGTTTTTCACCAAAGCTGGGTTCCCCTCCCAGGTGGTCCCACCGCTTGGCCCGTCGAAGTGCAGTCCAACCAAAAACCCCTCCCCGTCACCGAATCCCAAGGCCTCCCCGCCATCCAACTCCCATCAGGCACCCACCGCATCTCCGGGAACTTCCGCTGGAACGAACTCCCCCAACGCCTCCAACTCCCCACCGATATCGGCATCCTCACCCTCTCCCTCAACGGCAAACCCGTCCCCTCACCCACTTGGGACGAAAAGGGGGTCCTCTGGCTGAAACGCCCCGGCTCCACCGAAGATGCCGATAAAACCTTTCTCAATGTCAAACTCTCCGCCGCCCTCGAAGACGGAGTCCCCCTCTGGCTGCGCCTGGAATTGGAACTGACCGCCTCGGGAAAAAGCCGCGAGGAAGATCTCGGCACCGTCTTGCCCGAAGGCTGGAAACTCGCCAGCGTCGAAAGCCCCATTCCCGTAGCCATCGACGACTCCGGCCGCCTCAAAGCCCAAGTCCGTACCGGGAAATGGAAGGTCTCCCTCAGCGCCTTTCGCTTCGATAATCCCCAAGACTTTTCCTTCGCCAAAAATTCCCGCCCCGCCGTCACCGAGATGTTCGTCGCCTTTCGCGCCCGCCCAGATTTCCGAGCCGTCGAAATCCTCGGGGCTCGCCCTGTCGATGTCTCCCAAACCACTTTTCCCGATCAATGGCGCGAGCTTCCCGTCTACCAATGGGATACCGCCAGCCCCTTCAAAATCAAAGGCCGCACTCGCGGAGACGGCAAGCAAAATCCCTCAGGCCTCGACATCGATCGCGTCTGGTGGCTCGATGACAATGGCCAAGGATTAACCTTTCGCGATAAAGTCCAAGGGGACATCAAACAACGCTGGCGGCTCGATGCCACCCTTGGCCAAAACCTCGGCTCGGTGCGCAGCGACGGCCAAGGCCAACTCATCACCCTCAATCCCCAAGGCGATGCCACGGGCGTGGAAATCCGCACCCAACCCATCCATCTCGATGCCACCGGCCGGATGAAGCTCGCCCCCCAGCTTCCCGCCTCCGGCTGGAACAACGACGCCAATTCACTCAAAGTCACCCTCCACCTCCCTCCAGGCTGGAGACTCCTCGCCCTCTTCGGTGCCGATCGCGTGGACGGCGACTGGCTCACCGCTTGGACTCTCCTCGACCTCTTTCTCCTCCTCATCTTCACCCTCGCCGTCTTCCGCCTCTGGAACTGGCAGGTCGCCTGCCTCGCCTTCCTCGCCTTCGGCCTCTCCTATCACGAACCCGACGCCCCCCACTACATCTGGCTCCTCCTCCTCGCCCCCATCACCCTCCTCCGCGTCGTCCCCAATGGCCACCCCAGACGCCTCCTCCAATGGTGCCAATGGATCGCCATCACCGCCTTTCTCCTCATCCTCCTTCCCTTTCTCGCTCAACAAGTTGAACAAGCTCTCTACCCTCAACTAGAAGAGATCGGTACCCATGCCGATCACTCAGACCCATTCGACTCCTCCAATGTAAAGTCGCTCGAAGCTGGCGAACGCTTACCCGTCGTCGGCCTCGGCGGAGAAAGAGACGAAAAAGAAGGAGTCGCGGCCAAACTCCAGCTCGATGCCAAAAAGAGTCGCCAATCCAACTCCTCCTGGGGCCTCCTCAGTACAAAGGGCGTCAATGCACTCTCCATCAGCAACCTCAGCTACGATACCGCCGCCCGCATCCAAACCGGCCCCGGCATTCCCGAGTGGCAATGGCGCACGGTGCAATTCTCCTGGAATGGCCCCGTAACCCCCACCCAAACCGTCCGCCCCATCCTCATCCCCCCCACCACAGAACGCCTCCTCACCGCCGCCCGCGTCGCCCTCATCC
>JBAWZW010000344.1:0-2621 GCA_037142835.1 Verrucomicrobiota bacterium | reverse complement strand
CCTCCCTTCATCGGCCAACTCATCCGCCTCCTTCTCCTCCTCCAAACCGCCCTCTGCGCCGCCGCCAATCTCCCCCAAGCCTCCCTCGCCGCCGCCCTCCTCCTCATCGCCTGGCCCGTCAGCCGATCCGTCTCCAAACGCTTCTACGCCAGCTAACCACCACCACACTCCAAAAACTTTTCCGCTGACCATCCTCGCTCCCTGTGTATGTTCTCTTCCCAATTTAATCCCATGGATCCTCTCCTCTCTCTTCTTCGCCAAAATGCCCGCGCCTCCACCGAAGACCTCGCCAAAATCCTCAGCATCTCCCCCGACGAAGTCGACCAACGCATCGCCCAACTCGAAACCGATCGCGTCATCCTCGGCTACCAAGCGGTCGTCGATGACCAAAAATTTCCCTCAGGTCGCGTCACCGCCATGGTCGAAGTCCGCATCACCCCAGAACGCGGCGGCGGCTTCGATCGCCTCGCCGGTCGCATCTCCAATTTCGCCGAAGTCCAAAGCTGCTACCTCATCTCCGGAGGCTACGATCTCCTCGTGGTCGTCGAAGGCCCCACTCTCCAAAATATCGCCGCCTTCATCTCCGAAAAACTCAGCACCATCAAAGGCGTGATCTCCACCGCAACCCTCTTCCGCCTAAAGTCTTATAAAGAAAATGGCATCTCCCTCCTCCCCGAATCCACCACCGAACGCCTCGCCGTTACCCCCTAGTTTTTCCACCACTCTCAGCACTTCGCCTCTCCGCCTCATGATCCTTAAATCGCATCTCGCTCACCAAATCGCCGATCTCCCAAAATCCGGGATCCGCGAGTTCTTCGATATCGTCGCCCAAGAAAAAGAAGTCATCTCCCTCGGCGTCGGTGAACCCGACTTCGATACCCCTTGGCACATCCGCGAAGCCGCCATCTTCTCCCTCGAACACGGACGCACCCACTACACCTCCAATCTCGGTCTCCCAGAACTCCGCTCCTCCATCACCCGCTACGTCCAAAAACATTTCCAAATCGCCTACGATCCCAAATCGGAAGTCATCATCACCGTCGGGGTCAGCGAAGCCATCGATCTCGCCCTCCGCGCCGTCATCAACCCAGGCGACGAAGTCCTCTACCACGAACCCTGCTACGTCAGCTACTCCCCCAGCATCCTCATGGCTCACGGCATCCCCGTCGCCATCCCCACCACCGCCACCGAAAATTTCCGCATGACCGCCGAGGCCCTCGCCGCCAAAATCTCCCCGCGTTCTAAGGTCCTCATGCTCAATTTCCCCTGCAACCCCACCGGCGCCACCCAGTCCCGCTCCGAGTTAGAAAAAATTGCCCAACTCTGCATCGCTCACGATCTCATCGTCCTCACCGACGAAATCTATAGCGAACTCACTTACGATAACGCCGAACACGTCAGCATCGCCTCCCTCCCAGGCATGCGCGACCGCTGCGTCTTCCTCCACGGCTTCTCCAAAGCCTTCGCCATGACCGGCTTCCGCATCGGCTACGCCTGCGCCCCACCCATCCTCACCGATGCCATGATGAAAATTCATCAGTATTCCATCCTCTGCGCCAATACCATGGCCCAAGACGCCGCCATCGAAGCCCTCGAAAATGGCGGCCCCGCCATCGAATCCATGCGCAACGAATACGCCAGCAGACGCAACTACATCGTCAACGCCTTCAATCAACTCGGCCTCTCCTGCTTCAAACCCGTCGGCTCTTTCTACATCTTTCCAAACATCACCAGCTCAGGCCTTTCCAGTCGCCAGTTCTCCCTCGGCCTCCTCGAAAAAAAGAAGGTCGCCTGCGTCCCCGGCCCCGCCTTCGGCCCCAGCGGCGAAGGCTTCATCCGCTGCTGCTACGCCACCAGCCTCGACCAAATTAAAATCGCCATGGATCGCATCAGCGACTTCCTCAAAGAATCCGCACAATGATCCCCGCCACCACCGCCCGCAAAGCCGTCATCCTCGCCGCCGGCAAAGGCACCCGGATGCGCGAACTCACCACCGATCTCCCCAAACCCATGATCCCCGTCCGCGGTCGACCCATCCTCGAACACATCGTCTCCGGCCTCCAACTCGCCGGCATCTCCCACATCCTCATCATCGTCGGCTACCGCGCCGAGGTCGTCCAAAATCACTTCGGCAACGGCTCCGCTTTCAACGTCTCCATCGAATACCTCACCCAATCCGTCCAAGATGGCACCGGCCGCGTCGTCGATCTCGCCAAAAATTTCGCCGCTCAAGATCCCTTCATCCTCAGCTACGGCGATATCCTCATCGATCCCGCCAATTACCCCAAACTCGCCCACCTCGGCACCGCCGAAGCCCTCGTCAGCGTCAAATATAACCCCGAAGAAGTCTCCAAAGGCGGCGCCGTGTTCGTCAACGATCGCTTCGAAGTCACCGATCTCCGCGAAAAACCCCAGCCAGGTGAACCCACTTCCCCTTGGTATAACGCCGGCGTCTACACCTTCCGCCACTCCATCTTCACCCACACCGCCCTCCTCCAACCCTCCCCCCGCGGCGAATACGAACTCACCGACGCCGTCCGCTCCCTCGCCCAATCCGGCGCCACCGTCCAAGCCCTCGAACTCTCCGGCGACTGGGCCGACGTCCGCGACCCCGAAATCCT
>JBAWZW010000343.1:0-2622 GCA_037142835.1 Verrucomicrobiota bacterium | reverse complement strand
AACTCCGTGCTCGCGGGGTAAAGTGGATCAAGCTCCTTGATGATCGACTCCGCGATCTCTCCCGATGGCACGCCCTGACGAGCGATCGAAACCTCCAAAATCCGTAGTTTATTCAACACCTCATCTTCAGACAACCTCACCAACGGAAACGCTTTCAGTGCCTGAAAAATTGCCGGTTGCGTCTCAACCGCACCCAGCCGAGCCAAAGCCAGCAAACCGTTCAACGCCGCATCAGGCTGCCGCTCCGCCAACGCCTTGGCCTGCCACTCTTCCACGGGATTCCGCTCGATAGCCATCCGGGCCGCGTACCGAATAAAACGATCCCGATTCCCTAAATACGGCCAAGCAAAACCCACCGCCGCAGGATCAGGTGCCCGGTTAAATCCCTCTAACTTTGCCCGTAATTCCCTCGCCTCACTCCCCTCTTTTTCGTGCAACTGCTCAACACTCAGCGGAATCGCCACCTCGCTCCCCGTGTAAGTCACCCGAAACAAATCCGCCTGCGTCCCCCGACCACCAGTGGTAAAATAAAGTGCTCCATCGGCCCCGATGATCACGTCAGTCAGGTTCAAAGGCATCCGCCGACCATTCCCTTTCAACGACTTCGGAGCCACAAAATTCTCCCATGTCCCGGTATAACTCGCTCCCTTCGGAGTGAGTTGCACCGCCATCAACCTCCCGTAGGTCCAGTCACAAATGTAAAACGCCTTCTGATATTTTACGGGAAATTTCGCCCCCGTCCCAAAGACCACGCCCGTCGGACAGCCAATCCCAATATTCACCGAGGCCGGCAAACTATCCGCGTAATACTCAGGCCACTTCGCACTTCCCTCCCGAAATCCTTGATCGCCACCACGAACGGAATGAAACACCCGCACCGGCCGATACCACGGACTTCCCCAGTCCCACTCCATATCACTATCGAACCCAAACAACTGCCCATCCGCGTTAAAAGCAATGTCATAGTTGTTCCGTTGCCCCGCAGAAAACAATTCGGCATTTTTCCCGTCTAAATCCATCCGCACCACATAACCACCCGGCGGAGGGTTCCCCGAACCAAACCCATTCCCATCTTCAATCCGCCGAATCGCCAGGTCATCAGCATAGTTCCGATGAGGGGAACTCCCGACCAAATCCTTGGGAATCTTCGTGAAATTTCCGCAGACCGCATAGAGCATCTTATCCGCACCCAAAACCAACCCGTGCGCTCCGTGTTCCCCCGATCCCCCGTTCCACTCCCGAAGAAATTCCACATCGCCGTAACTCTGATCTCCCTTAGAATCTTTACACCGATAAAGAGCAAACCCTTTAGGACCATTTCCCGTAATGTAGAGAACCTCCCCGACGAAGAGCATCCCCATCGTTTCGCTAATCGGAATCCGCAGAATTTCCGCTCCCACGCATTTCCCCTCTTTCAATGTCACCCGGGTGATCGGTTGCCCACTCTGCCCACCAAGAAGCAGTCGACCTTGCGGATCCTTTGCCAAACAAATCCACGAACCATTCTTCGCTCCGTCCGCCCGCAAAACATGCTCAATCTTAAAGCCTTGTAAGGTATCCAGCACTTCACCAGGAGCCTCCGTCAACTGACCAACCATCGCGGGTTTTGATCCGTCCGCCGGCCCATAGACCGCTTTTAAAATCACCAGTTTCTGCCCAGTCGGCGCCACAATCTCCAACTTCCCCCCCTCGGGTATGTCTCGAGAAAGCTTCTCCGCCCCCACCCGATACTCCACATGAAGCCGCTTCGACAACCCTTGAGCGGTGTCGCCAAACCTCTCATTGTTCGCCGAAATCGACAACTTGTCCCCCTGCACCGCAGAAGCCACCGCGGCCGTAACATCCGTCGGATCCTTCGCCCCAAACGCCATGTTCGCCGACCACAAGCAACTCCAGCCAACCCCCAAGGTCACCAAGGAAAAACGCCAAGCCGATGGATAGAGACGAGTGAGCAACTTCATATTTTAAAAATTAGGAACCCTAACGACATTTTTATCAACCCTTTAACTCCCTCAGAAGGTTTATTTGCGAAACTCCAATACAAGGTCGTCGATCAAATCCATCCCATCACCCTCCCCAAGCACCACCCCAAATCGATGCAACCCTGCACTGACCTTGAAAGGCGGTGATTGATATCTCCCCCACTTCTCCGTGATCTCCGACGACTTCACCCTAAAGATCGCTTCCCCATCAATCGTCACCTCCAACGGCGCCGCCACTTTCTCATACCCACCCCGCTTCACCGCATCAAAGCGGATCGTGTAAGTCCCCGAATCAAAAATCATCGGCTGGGTAATTCCATTCCCCACCCCCCGAAGATACACCGCGTGCCGACTCCCATCCCGCGGAGGCGGCGCACTCGGCTCTTCCATCAAATCTCGAACCCCCATCTCCCCTTGGCTTTTTCCAAGAATAAAACTCCACCCCATCAGCACCACCCGACCATCCTTCGTCAAACTCGGCGCCACGCCTCCCTCAAACCTCTCAAAACTCGAATTCGTCACCGCCACCGCTCCCAATGTAGGCACCGCCGTCACCCGATAACTCCGCTCCCCACCCTCGGGATTCCTCACCGTATATGTCTGCGGCTGAGTGAAATCCCTCTCCACCCCAGATCCCGGT
>JBAWZW010000342.1:0-2630 GCA_037142835.1 Verrucomicrobiota bacterium | reverse complement strand
AGATGTGCGTGAAAAGCGGAACGAGAAGCGGTGCTGGGCAAGCCGACCGTCATGCTGAATGGAGCCTCCCCGTTGAGAGACAAAGTGAAGCATCGCTGACTCAAATGATCCCTGAAGGTCATAACGAGCGACGCTTCGCGGCGAGGGCCACGATTCCAATTGCAACGGCCACAGCGACAATCCACGGCCATACTGGAAATTTACGCTCGGCGGGAATGGCGGAGGTTGGAGTCACTAGCGCTGGCGGTGCGGGCGGTGTTGCGTGTGTCGAAGGCTCTTGCTTTGGTGTGGAAGCGGGCGGTGTGGCTGGGGCAGCATCTTCTTCAGCTACGGGTATCACCGCTAGATAGTCTCCACGTTCAAACGCGGTCTTATTCACGTCCCACCATGCGCGCATTAACCCTCGAAAACGCTCCGGCGATTCCAACCGGAGCGCGAACGCCCGATTGGCCCAAGCTTTCATTTGTGGACTGAATGCCGGGGAACTCTTGATGAGGTCCGTCACCATCACTCCTGAAAATATCGAGCGCGCCGGAACGCCGACGGCAAACTCGGTGCTCCCCGGTGGCGGGCTTAAGTTGATTCCTTTGTTGGGATCTTCCTTTGAAGAAAAATCGTCCGCCAAGTAAGGAATAATCTTCGGCTGGCGAGCGTATCGAAAACTCTCAGTGACATATCCCCACGAGGTCATCCCATCATAGGCGCGATAATCTTTCACCATTCGTTCGATCGTAAAAGTATCGCCGAGCCGAAGTAGAAGAAGATCGGCTTCCGTCGTGGATAGCGCAACGGTGCCTAGCAGTGAATTTCCCCCCTTTAGATTAGCGGTTTCCCGCAGCCGAAAGATTACTGCCTCCCTTTGCTCCGGCGGAACCAGAGAAATGTCCGGCGGTATAAACGAGCGGCGGTCATCGCTCAGTCTTCCGCTCTCCAATACCTTGACGATCATTTCCTCCGCAGGAGTCAACGTAGTTGCATATCCGTTGGAAAGACATGCGGCGAGAGCGACCAGCGTTAGCAATAGGTGAGCGCGCATCACTGGATTCCCATTCTTCGCTGCAATGCTTCAAAGGCTGTTTTCCAATCTTCCTGCCTGAGCCACTTTCCCTTTGCCGAACCGCTCGCCCGCATGAGCGCGTCCGTCGTCTCTGGAGCGGGTCCGAAGTCGTGGCCGCCAGCCCAGCCATTTACAGGCGGCGAAGCCGGTTCCCGCTGCAGGTCCGGGCGGTTCCGCACGGGCAACAACGCATGCCCGATCTCGTGCGAGAAGGCACGCCCGCGGGTTGCATCGCGCCCTAGGGAATCCGGCGTCAGTAGTGATCCGGGAACGCTGCCACCCCAGAAAGGATAAGGACTCGGCGCACCAACTGAACCAGAATACCACTTGTCGTAGGCGACAAAGCAGAGTGTGGATTCGGGGCTGTAGTAGCCACCCTGCGAGCCACCCAACCGATGCACGAGGATGGTTCCGATATGTCCGCCTGGAAAGTCCTTTCGAGGGAAGAGCTGGGCGATCTGCTGAGGGTTATGGTACTCGAGCCCGTCGCTGTTCCAACGCGGTCCCGTTTGATCGCTTTGGCTGGTATAGTAGTCTGGCGGACCAAGGAAGGAGACATCCCGTGATTCCGTTGGGCCGGCGAGTGCCATGTGAGCTCCGATTTGATTGAATCGTTGATCGGCTTCGTCGGACATCGAGCCTGGGCCCCCCGAGTCATCGCGAATCTTTGTCCCGAGCATGGTGCCGTTTGCGGCTACTTCCTCAGAGTAGCGCGAGTCAGTCACGAAGTAATACTTGAGATCCGTGGTCGGCATTTCGGGAACAACCCACATTTTCATCCGTGCCACCACCAGAGTAGGGTTCGAGTTTTTCAACCGCACCTCCAGGGTTGCTTGATTGACCGCCGTCGAGGCAGACGCCTTGCCTTTGATAGTCAGTGGGAAGATCGCCGCATCGGGGTAGCGTGTCGGAACCTCGATCAGATTAACACTGTCGTTTGCGGGGACGACCTCCAGCATTTGCGCCATGCTGGCTGAACTTGTCACGAGCTGGGTCAATTCATTAACTTGAAACCTGCCGCCTTTCGCAACCCGCGTCCAAGGCACCCAGTCGTCCTCATCTCGTACGTTGTTGATGTCCTTGTCCCCGCTCAACGGTGGATCGAACCCATCGTTCATCTTCCCGTCCCTAGCCTGTATCTCCGCCGGGGGCGGAGGCACGCCGTTGAAGGCCTGATGCTTCGATAACAAACATTCCAGAAGCACGATTCCAAGAATAACGATTATGCGACTTTTTTTCGTCATGTGGAGCAGCTTTATTTCCGCAGAATGGATTTCGCGGTGATCTGGGAGCGCTGGTCGGCGCTGGCGAGGAGCTTTTGCGCGGCCTCGGCCACGCGGGCGGCTGGGACGAGGGCGGGCTTTTGCTCGCTGAGGCGGTGCAGGATGACCAGCGCCGTGCTGGCGGTGGCGGGATCGTTTTGCGCGAGGGTCTGCCAGATATAGTCCACCCCGGCCTGGTCGATGGTGCCATTGGCCACGAGTTCGCCGATGTGTTGCACGCTGTAGTCGCGCATGGCGGCGGGCGCGGCGGGGTTTTCCTGAATGATCCGGAGGTCCGCGAAGGCGCGCTC
>JBAWZW010000341.1:0-2643 GCA_037142835.1 Verrucomicrobiota bacterium | reverse complement strand
CCCCACAATCCGCCACCCGATCCTTGATCGATTCCGCACTAAATCCCCCAAAAACCACCGAGTGTATAATCCCCAACCGAGTACACGCCAACATCGCCACCGCCGCCTCCGGAACCATCGGCATATAAATCAAAATCCGCTCCCCCTTCTGAAAACCGTTCGCCTTCAAAACATTCGCAAATCGACAAACCTCCCGATGCAATTGCTGATAGGTCAAAACCCTCTTCTCCCCAGGTTCACCCTCCCAAATAATCGCCGCCTTATTTTGACGCGCCGTCCCCAAATGCCGATCCAGACAGTTCTCCGAAACATTCAATTCCCCACCCACAAACCACTGAGCCACTGGCACTTCCCACTCCAAAACATTCGTCCACTTCTTCTGCCACACCAAATCCTCCGCCTCCCGTGCCCAAAATATCTCAGGACTCTGCACCGATTCCTCCCACATTTCCCGATACTCCTCCATGCTCTTCACCCGCGCCTTCCGCGAAAATTCATCCGAGGGCTTAAAAACGCGCGTCTCACTTAACTGGGATTCCATCGGTGTGCTCATCGGTATTTAAAAAATAGGGTGCCAAAGAAACCAACCCACCCCAGTTTGTCAAACTTCCCCTCACCCCGCACGCACCGCCGCGACAAAAACGCTCAAGCGTAAAAGTCCCGTCGCCATGCTCAGAAACACCCTAATTCCCGTCGCTCGTCCCCCACTCAAATCCCTCGGCCACCAGACGATCCACCGTCTCCGCAGTCGTGCCCTTCCATGCCTCCGCCAAGGCCATCGACTCCTCACACGCCTCCTCACCAGCATGCTCCCCATGGTGAAACACGATCCCCACTCCCGCCAGCCGCGCCGCCAAAATCTGGACCGCAATCATCAACACCCGATTGCCACCAAACGCCCCACAACCCCAAAAACCACTGTGGATTCTCACCCCATTCCCCACTTCAAATCCAGCCGCCACGAAACCCGTGAACGCCGTAGTCAGCGCGTCCATAATCGTCTCCCGCGTATAGACTCCCCAACTAGGCCGAGGCGCAGAAATCGCAAGGATCGTTGACCGAAGAACCTCCCCAGTAACGGGATCAGGCTCGATCTTTCTCGTCGCCGACCGGAGAGCCTCCTCCCCTGCTTGCGCAAACCGAACGCCGTAAAGCCCCCCAGGCCGCTCGACTGTCGGCTGGGTATCAACGGTCACCCTCCGCTCAACCCCCCGGACCAAAACAGGCGTCGGATTCTCCCCAGACCGCGTGAGAGCGGGGACTTGAGCGGAAATCATCGCCGATCGCACCGACGCCAGCGCAGGATGCTCAGTCACTTGCATTTCGTCCTGCGCATAAAGGCCCCCAGCATAAAAAGCAAAAAGCGAGGGATCAGCAAAGTTCATCCACACCTCCTCCGAACCACCATCGTAAGGGAAATATCCCGCCACCCGAGTGACCGCGGTCCTCGGCCCCAAGTTCACGGGAAGAGGCATGGCGCGCCACCGAGAAACCGTGATCACACCCGAGGTCTGCGGACCGCCAATCCCATAGACAATCCGCTTGTTGCGATCATAAAAATCCGGCGGGAAGTCGGCAAGCAATCCCGCCGCGTCCAAAGCTAAATATTCAGTCCGATACTCGTTCATCTGCTCAAAATTTGCCTTCACCCCCGCCACCATCAACAGGGACGTCGCGAACGCAATGAGCAAAGTCCAGTTCCCCCCAAAAGAACCTTCCCACCCTCACCAATTACGGACGCGGCTTCAGCCTCTGCACTTCCAAAATAATCACCACCTGCCCCTGGCCATACTGCGGCCCCCGAATAAAAATCGGGCTCCCAGGAGATAACTTCACCTCGGTCTCAAAAATCGGCCGCTCATCCTGAAATAACTCTAAACTCATCCAATATCCCCCCCGCGAGACCTTCTCATCCGCCACCCGCGCTTTCACCCGCAACCAGAAATTCTGACTCGGCACCGGCCAACTCTCCCCCTTGACGTCCACTTTTTCCGTCACGGACCCAATCAACTCCCACTGCCGATATCCAAAAATTCGCGCCAATCGTGGCACCCACTCGCGCAACTCCACGGGAGCCTCTTTCGCCACCGCTGGATTCGTCGCCAAAACCACCGCCGTCCAAATTCTATCCCCAGACTCCCCCACCCGCTCCTCCGCTGGTTTCCTCCCCACCTCTCCCGCCACCAACATCCCCCCAACCGCCAAAATCAATCCCCACGAAATCAGTAAAGCGCGCATCGGAAATTATTTTAACGCAGAAGTCGGAGGAATATAGTCCAACCCTTCCAGCCAAACGACGGTGATTTTTCCCTGCCGATCATAGATCGTACTCGCCGAAATACTCGGATCCCCTGGCCACAACCCCACCACCTCCACCCCATTTTCTCTCCCTCCACCCAACTCACGACTCGCCCACCAAATGAGCCCGCTCACCACCACCAAACCCACCACTTAGATTAGAATTAAGATTTCCAACACTATTTCCACCATTTCCCCCAAGACCATTACCTCCCACTCCAGCTGTACCCCCGTTATTACCACCAGCACCACCTCCTCCACCACCAGCAATCATAAACCCAGTAGAACCAATAGAAATTTTAGATAAATCTCCACCATTACCACCATTCTGACCAACACCAGAAC
>JBAWZW010000340.1:0-2668 GCA_037142835.1 Verrucomicrobiota bacterium | reverse complement strand
CTTCCCAATCTCCCCGCCCCCATGAAACCCCACGTCAGTGCCGGCTTCACCGCCAACACCAATCTCTCCACTTTCGACTCCAAACTCGCCTCCTTCTGGGCCGCTCATCGTCTCACCGGCGACAACGCCCTCGAACGCCCCTATTCCCATATCTACCCCCGACTCACCACCCGCTCCAATTCCTACACCGTCCATCTCCGCGTCCAATCCCTCGCCGCCAATTCCCGCTCCCCCTCCTTCATCCTCAAACCCGCCCAAACCCAGTCCACCGGCGAATTCCGTGGCTCGGTGGTCATCGAACGCTATCTCGACGCCAACTCCGCCTCTTTCGTCGATGCCTCAGGCAACCCCGCCACCGTCCCCGCCAACGGCGATACCACCGGCCTCGCCCTCGGCCCCTACCGCTTCCGCACCGTCAGTAGCAAACAATTCGCCCCCTAATCCCTTCACCCACTCCACTCCTCGTGCCACCCCTTCCGCACTCCCTTCGCCGGTCACCCCGCCCAAACTCCGGCGCCGCTCTCATCCTCACCCTCGGGATGCTCGTCCTCCTCACCGGCCTCGTCCTCGCTTTCCTCCTCACCGTCCGCTCCGAATCCGCCTCCTCCAAAGCCTACGAAGGCGGCACCAACGCCCGTCTCCTCGCCGATTCCGCGGTCCAACTCGTGATCAGCCAAATCCGCCAGGCCTCCACCCAACCTGACCTCGCCTGGATCTCGCAACCAGGCCTCATCCGCACTTTCGATTCCTCAGGCAAACCCGCCAAATCCTACAAACTCTACTCCGCCGATTCCCTCATCGAAGACGGAAGCTTTAACCCCGCTCTCGCCACCGATCTCCCCCCATCCTCCGGCCCCAATTCCTGGAAGTCTCAGCCCAACCTCTACACCGATCTCAACGCCCCAGTCGCCGATCTCTCCAAAACCGATCCCTTCGACCCCGCCAAAAAGAAATCCCTCCTCGTCTACCCCATCTTCGACGGCAATCACCTCCAAATGATCACCGATGAAGCCACCGGCTCCTCCATCGCCCAGTTCTCCCTCAATCAAGACGGCCAAGCCGATGTCGAAGGCTTCGCCGTCGCCGATTTCCCCACCCGAGGCGTCTCCATGCCCGTCCGCTGGCTCTACCTCCTCAAAGACGGCTCCCTCGCCACCGCCAAAGCCTCCGGCTCCGCTGGCGATATCGAAGTCATCGTCCCCCAAGGCAAAGAAAAAACCCCCCAAGGCGAACCCAATCTCCCCGTCGCCCGCATCGCCTTCTGGACCGATGACGAATCCGCCAAACTCAACATCAATACCGCTTCCGAAGGCACTTTCTGGGATACCCCCATCGGCAATTCCCAAAATGGTCTCCCCGCTGGCGCCACCTACAAACCCAACCCCTCTTTCATCTACGAACACGACCTCGCCGAAATGCAGGGCGCCCAAAAAGAATTCCAACGCTACCCAGGTCACCCCGCCACCACTTGCCTCTCCACGATCTTCGGCCGCCAACTCCTCCGCCTCGATTCCGTCCAAGGCGATCGCCCTCTCATGGTCGAGGAAATCGCCAAACTCTCCCCCCGCATCACCGGCACCGAATACGATCCCGGAAACGGCATCGCCATCCGCGATAGCTCCTCAAACGCGGGCTCCAAACGCGCCGGCGCCCCTGGCGCTCGCTCCACCGATGACAACCCTTTCCTCGTCACCCCAGACAATGATCGCCTCTACGCCACCATCGACGAATTTCTCTTCGCCCCTCGCTTCTCCAATAATCTCCGCCCCGCCCAACTCCTCGCCCCGCCCGTCGCCAATCGCGATCCCACCCGCGAAATGCTCGAAATCTCCAAGTTCTTCCTCACCGCCAATAGCAAAGCCCCCGAACAAACCCTCTCCAATCTCCCCCGCATCGCCATCTGGCCCCTCCAAGTCCTCGACTCCAAACGCACCCCTTTCGATCGCACGATCGCCTTCTGCTCCACGGTCGGACGCGCCAAAGCCGGCGGCAAACCCCACTATTTTACCCGCCAAAATCCCGAAAGCGCCACCGACGACTTCGCCAAAATCCCCAATAATCTCGTCCTCTTCAAATACCTCCAAGGCCTCACCAATCTCCCCCCGCTCGGCTGGGATTCCTCTGGCTCCGCCACCTCCACTTTCGCCAAAAAATATGGCCCCGACCGCGACCAAATCCTCACCGAAATCCTCGACTACATCCGCACCACCAATCTCATCGACCTCAGCAACCCCGAAACCCCAGAAGTCTCCTACACCCTCCCCGACCAAGACGGCTTCTACCGCACCAAACGCGGCCAAGTCGTCCCCATCGATCTCGGCCCCACCAGAGGCCTCGGACGCATCGCCACCATCTCCGAACTCGCCCTCCAAATCACCAACAAAAATCCCACTGCCAATCCCCAAAGCACTTCGCTCGAATTCACCCTCGTCCCCAAATACTTCTGCCCCCTCGCCGGCTTCTCCGCCCTCTCCAATAACTTCCGCATCACCTTCAAAAACCTCAAAATCGAGGCCATCGATCAGTCAGGCTCCCAAATGGCCTTCGGCTCCTCCACCCCTCCCACCCTCTACGACTTCGGTCGCATCAGCCAAATCGATCGCGAAGAATCCAAAGTCGGCGGCACCATCGGCACCGAAAGCCTCACCGAACCCCCCAACCCCCAAGG
>JBAWZW010000339.1:0-2701 GCA_037142835.1 Verrucomicrobiota bacterium | reverse complement strand
TTTCGGTGGTGCCGACGAGGGTATGGCCGTGCCAAGGGATGGCGAACATCACCCGGCCGTCGCTGGTGTGGGGGACCATGATGGCGGTATCGCCGGGGAGGAAAGAGCGATCGAGAACGAGATGAGCGCCTTGGCTGGGGGAGATGAGGGGGGGAGCGGCGGGGTCGTCGAGGTGGCGAACGGAATCGGAGAAAGCGCCTGTGGCGTTGATGACGACGCGAGCGGAGGCGGAGTGGATTTGGCCAGATTCGGCGTCTTTCCAAGTGAGTCCGTGGACGAGGCCATCGGGATCTTTTTGGAGGGAGAGGACTGGGGAATAATTGAGGAGGGTGGCGCCTTGTTCGGCGGCGGAGGCGGCGAGGTGGATGAGGAGGCGGGTATCATCGAATTGGCCATCGAAGTAGACGACTCCCCCGGTGAGGCCATCGGTTTTGAGATTGGGGAGGCGATCGAGGGTGGCTTCTTTGGAGAGGAATTGGGAGGGGCCGAAGCCAAATTTGCCGGAGAGGAGTTGATAGATTTTGAGACCGATGCCATAGAAGGGGCCTTCCCACCAGGAGTAACTGGGGACGATGAAGGGGAGTTCGCTGACGAGGTGGGGGGCATTTTGGCGGAGGAGCCCGCGTTCTTTGAGGGCCTCCATGACGAGGGAGATGTTGCCTTGTTCGAGGTAGCGAACGCCCCCGTGGACGAGTTTGGTGCTCCGGCCTGAGGTACCTTTTCCGAAGTCGTGTTGTTCGAGGAGGAGGGTGGAATAGCCTCGGGTGGTGGCATCGAGGGCGACGCCGACGCCGGTGGCGCCGCCGCCGATGACAATGATGTCCCAAGGGCCGGGGTGGGCTTGGGCTTGGGCGAGCATGGAGGAGCGGTTCATGATTTTTTGGTGGAAGGTTTGGAGGTTGGAGATTTTTTGGATGGGGGAGACTTTTTGGCGGGAGGTTTTTCTTGGGGTTCCCAGTCTTTGGCGCGGTTGAGGGCGTTGTTCCAGCGGGAGCGCAGGTGGGCGGCTTGGTCGCGGGACATCTGGGGTTCGAAGATTTTGTCGATTTTCCAATGGGTTTGGAGTTCGGGGAGATTTTTCCAGAAGCCGACGGCCAAGCCAGCGAGGTAGGCGGCCCCGAGGGCGGTGGTTTCGACGATGGCGGGTCGGACGACGGGGACGCCGAGGAGATCGGCTTGGAATTGCATCATTGGTTGGCTGCGGGAGGCGCCGCCATCGACGCGGAGTTCTTGGAGGTGTTTGCCGGTATCGGCGCGCATGGAGTCGATGAGATCGGCGACTTGGAAGGCGATGCCATCGAGGGTGGCGCGAGCGATGTGAGCGGCGCGGGTGGAGCGGGTGATACCGACGATCGTGCCACGGGCGTAGGGATCCCAGTGGGGGGCACCGAGACCTGCGAAGGCGGGGACGAGAATCACGCCGTCGCTATCGGGGACGGAGGAGGCGAGGAGATCGACTTCTTGGGCGGAGCGAACGAGTTGGAGGCCATCGCGGAGCCATTGGATGGCGGCGCCGCCGATGAAGACGCTGCCTTCGAGGGCGAACTCGCGTTTTTTGCCGATCTGCCAGGCGACTGTGGTGACGAGGCGTTGGGTGGAGGGGAGGGGTTTGGTGCCGATATTTTGGAGGAGGAAACAGCCTGTGCCGTAGGTATTTTTGGCGAGGCCGGGTTTGGTGCAAGTTTGGCCGAAGAGTGCGGCTTGTTGGTCACCGGCGGCGCCGGCGATGGGGACGCCTTTGAGGCCGAGGGAGGTGGAGATTTCGCCATAGACTTCGCTGGAGGTGCGGATGGTGGGGAGGAGGGAGCGAGGAATGCGAAAGAGGCGGAGGAGGTCGGGATCCCAGTCCCCGGTTTCGAGGTTATAGAGCATGGTGCGGGAGGCGTTGCTGGGGTCGGTGACATGGATATTTTGGCCACTGGTGAGTTTCCAGATCAGCCAAGTTTCTACGGTACCGAAGAGGAGATTTCCGGCTTCGGCTTGGGCGCGGGCGTCGGGGACATGATCGAGGATCCAGGCGATTTTGGTGGCGGAGAAGTAGGCATCGAGGATGAGGCCGGTGCGTTTTTGGATGAGGGGAGCGTGGCCCGCGGCGCGGAGGGAATCGCAGATTGGGGCGGTGCGGCGGTCTTGCCAGACGATGGCATTGTGGATGGGTTCACCGGAGTGACGATCCCAGAGGATGGTGGTTTCGCGTTGGTTGGTGATGCCGACGGCGGCGAGGTCTTGGGGGCGGATTTTGGCGATGCCGAGGGCTTCGATGGCGACGGAGATTTGGGAGACCCAAATTTCTTGGGGGAGATGTTCTACCCAGCCTGATTGGGGGAAGATTTGTTGGATTTCTTTTTGGGCGGTGGAGAGGATGGAGCCATCGTGACTGAAGACGATGGCACGGACGCTGGTGGTACCGGAGTCGAGGGCGAGGACGTAGGGCATAAGGATGAGGTGAGAGTTTTAGGAGTAAAGGAAGCGGTGAAGGAAGGCGCCGAGGGTGGCACCGATGATGGGACCGAAGAGGGGGATGGGGAAGTAGGACCAGTGGGAGGAGCCTTTGTGGGGGATGGGGAGGAGGAAATGAGCGAGTCGGGGGCCGAGATCGCGGGCGGGGTTGATGGCGTAGCCGGTGGGGCCGCCGAGGGAGAGGCCGATGGCGAAGACGAGGAGGCCGACGAGGAGGGGGCCGAGGCCGGTGGACCAGTTG
>JBAWZW010000338.1:0-2701 GCA_037142835.1 Verrucomicrobiota bacterium | reverse complement strand
GGGTTGGGGGTGGAGAGAGTGGCGATGGTGGAGGCGAGGGCTGGGTGGGCGAGGTCATGGGAGTGGATGACGATGAGGAGTGGGGGAGGGTTGGAGGGGTTGGGGAGATGGGGGGAGCAGTGGAGGTGGAAGCCATAGAATTGGCAAGCGAGGGAGAGGGCGATGAAATCGGGGTGGTCGGGGGCGGATTCGCTGATCCAGAGGATGGAGGGGGAGGGGTGAGGGAAGATGGAAAGGGCGGCGGACATGAAGGGGAAGAGGAGCGGGAATTAGGTGGGGGAGAAAGAAGATTTGGGGAGTGATGGGGCGGGCATTTTCCAGAGGACGAGGAGGAGGATGAGCCAGAGGTGATGATCGCCGCGGAGGAAAGTGGATTCGGTGATATTGATGAAGAGGATGGTGAGGAAGAGAGTGATGCGGAGGGCGGCGAAGTCGAAATCTTTGGAGAGATCGCTGAGGAGAACGGGGATGGAGGAAAAGATGAGGGAGGCGAGGAGGAGGGCGCCGATCCAGCCGATTTGGAGGTAGGTATCGATGTAGCCGCTGTGGGCTTGTCCGAGGACCCAGGTCATGGTGGCGTTCCAGGGGATATTGGAGATGCGGCCGATCCAGAAGCCGCCGTAGCCGACGCCGGTGAGGGTGAAGCCGCCTGCGGCGGCGTAGACATCGGACCAGATGAAAGTGCGATCGGTGAGAGTGATATCGCGGCCGAAGAGCGTGATGAGGTGACCGAAGATGGAGTCTGCGGAGAAGAGGGTGACGCTGTGGACGAGAACGAGAGTGATGAGGGCGGTGGTGGTGAAGAAGACTTTTTTGACGAAAGCGGGGATGGCGGCTGGGGTGGAGCGGAGGGAATGGATGCGGAAGAAAATGAGGAGGGAGAAAGCGCAGACGGCGACTGAGGTGAGGCTGATGGAGCCGGCGCCTTTGAGGAGGAAGAGGGCGATGAGGAGGTAGAGGACGTGGAGATTTCGCCAATGGAAGAGGTGCCAATGCTGGCGGATTTGGGCGGAGAAGTAGAGGGCGCCGAGCATGGCGACTTGGCCGAGGACATTTTTGGTGGTGGCGATGCCACACCAGGCTTCGGTGGCGCCTGACCAATCGAAAGAGACGCCGATCTCGCGGAAGTAGCGGGTGCAGATGAGGGACATGGGGAGATGGATATAGAGAGTGCGTCGGAGGACCGTGGTGAAAGCGTCGAGGGGGTTGGGTTGGGAGAGGATGACGAGGGCCATGACGAGCGAGCCGAAGACTTTGACGAAGCGTTTGAGGGAGACGAAGGGATACTGGGACCAGGCGATACTGAGCGCCATGAAAGCGAGGAGGGTGATGAGGGGTCGATTGGCGCGGAGAGCAGGGCCCCAGGAGAAGTGGCGTTTGGCGAGGATGCGGAGGCCGAAGATGGTGAGGGTGAGGAAGAAATAGCGATCGATGGGGCTGCCTTCGGTGGCGTCGGCGGAGTCATTGGGGATGGGGATGCCCCAGAGTTGGCACCAATAGCCGATGGGATGAGTGGTGACGACGAGATACCAGAGGGTGGGGAAGAAGAGGTCTTGGGTATCGGGATAATGGCGGGAGCGATCGGAGCGGAAAGCGGCGTAGACGAGGATGAAGCCGAGTAAGAGAGCGAGTTGGGGAGGCAAGTGGCGAGGGGATTAGGGGTGGCGTTTAGAGAACTGGGAGATGACTTGGAGGTAGAAGCGTTCGTGGCGTTCGGCGAGGGCGGAGAGACTGAAATGGGTTTCGATGGAGAGGCGAGCGTTGGAGGTGAGGGAGAGTCGGAGAGTAGAAGAGGAAAGGAGGGAGGCGAGGGAAGCGGTGAGTTCGGGGAGATTTCCTGTGGGGATGAGGAGACCGGTTTTACCGGTGACGATGGCATCGGGGACCCCGCCCGTGGCGTAGGCGACTACGGGAGTTTCCATGGATTGGGCTTCGAGGATGACGCGACCGAGGCCTTCGTGGTGGTAGGTGGGGAAAGCGACCACCGTGGCGGCGGCATACCAATCACGGAGGAGTGTGGGGGAGAGATCGCCGAGGAAGTGGACGAAGGGGGAGAGGCCGGCATGGGCGATGGTTTGGGAGAGTTCGGTGGCGAAGGAAGGGTGATCGATGCGCCCAGCGAGGGCGAGGGAGGCAGGGATGCCTGAGCGGTGGAGGGAAGCGAGGGCGTGGACGAGATCGAGCTGGCCTTTTTCGCGGATGATTCTGGCGGGGAGGAAGATGAAGGGGGTGGAGGGAGGAGTGGTGAGTGGTTGGGCGAGAGAGCGTTGGAAGAAGGAGGGATCGATGCCATCGGAGAGATTGACGAAGCGGGGGTGGAGGTAGTGGGGGACTTGGAGGGAATTGACGCCAGCGATACCGTGGGCGAGGAGGGTATGTTTGCGGATGGCGAGGTGGAGGAAGCGATCGTTGGAGTAGTGATTGAGGAGGGCGACTGGGAGGTGAGCGAGGAGGGCTTCGGTGAGGACGGCCTCGGCATCGGAGCCGCCGAAGAAGTGGAGGACGAGGAGATTTTGGGGGGATGATTGGAGGAGTTGCGCGGTGGTTTGGCCGGCGTTAATGGCTTGGCCTGGTTCGGGTTGGAGGGGTCGATGGGCGAGGAAACGGGCGGTGAAGAGATTCCAGATGAGGGGGTGATAGAGGCAATGATCGCGGAAGAGTTGGCGGAGTTTGGAGGGTGGGGTGGAGGATGGGGAAGTGG
>JBAWZW010000337.1:0-2704 GCA_037142835.1 Verrucomicrobiota bacterium | reverse complement strand
CGATTTCGGCGGCGGCTTCTTTGGCTTTTTCCTCGATGGGTTTTTGCACGAGGGCGGCGGGAGCGAGTTGGGGATTTTTGGGGGCGCCGTCGGAATTTTGGGCGATGGCGGCGGCGCGTTCGGCGGCTTCTTTGGCGGCGGCGATGATTTGGCGAGCGGCTTCGATGGCGAGGGCGGCTTTATCGTTGGCGAGGGCGGCCTGTTCGGAGGCTTGTTTTTGGACGGCCTGTTGGGGGCTTTCCTTTTTGGAGGGTTCGCGGAGTTGGTTGACGGTTTCGTTGGAGTGGCCGACGACGCCTTGGGCTTGGTTGATGAATTGTTCGGCCTTTTGGATGACGACGAGGGATTCTTTGGCGACATCGGCGGGTTTGGCGGTGGCGTCTAATTTTTCGGCGGCTTGGACGGTGAGATCGGCGGCGGTGATGGCGGTGGTGGCGCGATCGGTGGCGACTTTGGCGTTATCTTGGGCGGGTTTGATGTTGGATTGGGTGGCGAATTGGAGGGAGGAGTCGGCGGCGGTTTTGGCTTCTCGAATGAGAGCGGCGGCGAGTCGAGCGGCTTCGGTGGCGCTGAGTTGGGGTTTGGGGCCATTGTCTTTGGCGGTTTGGGTGGCGACCTTTTTGGCGACATCGTCTTGGGCTTTGACGGCGGAATCGAGGGTATCTTTGGCGGTGGCGAGGGTGGCCTTGGTGATGGCGTCGAGTTCGCGCTTCATTTCGGGGCTATGGGCGAGTTTACCTTCGAGTTCTTTGAGGAGATCGGCGGCACTTTTTTCCATGAGGCGGGCGATTTCTTCAGCCTTTTGGAATTGCTCATTGAGTTCGGTTTTGATGCCGAGTTTTTCTTCATCGTTGCGGAGGCCGAGGTCGACCTTTTTGCCTTGATCGAGAGCGTCGTATTGGGCGGCGATTTTGGTGAGGGCATCGACGACATTTTGTTCTTCGACGGTGGCGTGATCGAGGTGAGATTTTTGTTCGGCGGCGGCGCTGGCTTCGATGGCGGAGCGGAGGGCGAGTTCGGCGTTGGGCGGGGAATCTTTGATGAGGGCGAGGAGGACATCGGCATCGCGCATGCGATCGCGCTGATCTTTTTTGAGGATATTTTGTTCGTTGGCGTCGGCGCGGATGAGATCTTTGAGGGTTTCGATGCGGGAGTTGATCTGTTGTTGCTGGGTGAATTGGGGCAAGGTTTTCGCGCGATTTTCCTCGGGTTTGGCGGTGGCAGCGGTGGAGGATTGATCCACGGAGATTTTGCGGAGGGCGGTTTCTTCTTTGGCGAGGGCGAGGGCGAGTTCGCTAATTTTGGGGGTGAGTTTACTGATGGATTTGCGGGCGACCTCCATGGGTTTGCGGAGGAGGGCGAGGGCAGTTTTGACCTTACTGGAGACGCGATCGACCTCGAGGCGAACGCTATCGGGGGAGCGGTCGAGTTTTTTGCGGGCGAGCATTTCGGTGGCGGAGGTGGTGAAGGGTTCGGAGGAGAGGGTTTCGTTGAGGAGAGCGGAGGCGAGGGTGATGGCTTTGAGGGAGTCTGGGTCTTTGAGGTCGAGGGATTTGAGTTCGGCGGGGATCATTTGGATGCGGGTGGCGATCCAGGACCAATCGCGAGGTGCGACCGTGCGGGCTTGTGGGGAGCGGAGTTCCCAGCGTTCGATGGCGCTGAGGGCGGTGAGGCCATCGATGATTTCTTGGAGGTCGTGGCCGCCTTGGAGGATGCGGAGGCCTTGGCCGATTTGCTGGAGATGGGCGGTGGTTTTTTGGGGGCCGTCGGTGGGAGCGAGCTGGCGGATGGATTCGAGGGCGGCGGTGGAGCGTCGAAGATCTCCGACGTAGGGGTTATCGGCGAGGGAGCGAGATTCTTCGAAGTCGCCGGTGGCTTTGAGGGATTGGGTGGTGGAAGACCAGGTGGAGGCGAAGAGAGCGGAGCGATCGTCTTCGGTGAGTTGATCGCGTTTGGCGAGGGCGTCTGGTGCGAGGAGGAGATGATCGATGGCGAGCCAAGGGGGATTGGTTTCGTCGTTGAGGGTAGCGATGAGGAGGTCGAGAGGGTCGGTGGGGCGTTTGGTGGGGGTGGCGATGGTGGGGGTGCGGGTTTTGGAGGTGACTGCTTGGTTGGCGAGGAGTGTTTTGGCTTCGAAGAGGAGGCGCAAGCAATTGGGCATGGCTTGGGCGTAGGTTTTGATGGCGGCGACGAAGGCTTTCTCGTTGAGGCTGGCGGCGAGAGCGGTTTCGATGTGTTGACGATCGGTGATGATGTGATCTTGGATGGCGCGGGCTTGTTTACCGAGGGCGACGCCGAAGGGGCCGTGGTTGTGGAGGGATTCGAGAATGGACTCGATATTTTTGCTGACGCTGATCACGGCTTGGAGGCGGACCTTGAGTTTGGTCCAATCTTCTGGGGAAGTGCAGGTGAGGGAGCGATCGAGGATGCGTTGGCGTTCGGTGGCGAGGACGAGGGCGAGTTCGGTGACGACATCGATTTCCTCGGAGGCGAGGGTGAGGTAAGCGGATTCTTCGGTGAGTTTGGCGAGGGTGGCGAGGCGGGCGGTGGTTTCTGAGAGGTCGCGGATGAGGTTAGTGGAGGCTGGGGAAACGGGGGAAGCGGTGAGGAGGGAGAGGGTGAGGCGAGCGGGTTGGGCCTCGGAGTTGTGGAGGCGGCTGAGGAGTTGGCCGAGGAGATTGAGTTCGGCGCCTTGGTGGTTGGC
>JBAWZW010000336.1:0-2716 GCA_037142835.1 Verrucomicrobiota bacterium | reverse complement strand
GGGAGAGGGAGAGCTAGAGTTAAGGGTAGGTTTAGATGTAGGCGGCGGGTTAATGTTAGATTTAGGGTAAGGGGAATACGGCGGGTCATGTCCAGTATGGATATGGATAGCACCCGGTGAAGTGGGTAGGAGTGGAGTAGGGTTAAGGTTAGGGTTACCATCGACCATTCCCTCCCCATCTCCACTCTCACCCCCGCCCTCGAAAAATCTCTCCGCTCCCACGGCAACGAACTCATCGACAAACTTTTCGACGCTTTTTACTCCACCAATCCGCCCCCACTTTCTCCTGCCACACCATGAACGCCGGCTTCCTCGATAAACTCCTCGAACGCATCACCCGCATCCGCCCCGAAGAAGTCCAAAGCTGCCTCCTCCGTCTCGCCGATGAAAAAGGCTTCCTCGAAACCATCTTCAACGCCATCCACGAAGGCGTAGTCGTCGCCGATCTCCAAGGCCAAATCAATTACTCCAATCGCGCCGCTTGCCAACTCTTTGCCACCGAACACGATGCCGCCATCGGACAACCCATCACCAAATTTATCCGCGGCCTCCAATGGGACCAACTCGCCCATGCCGAAAAGGTCGTCACCCGCGAAATCGAAGTCTTCTACCCCCTCCACCGCTTCCTCAACTTCTACGCCGTTCCCCTCAGCCTCGATCCCCCATCCTCCCCATCATCCTCATCCGCTCCCACCGAACTCGTCGGCTACGCGGTGATCCTTCGCGATATCACCGAATCCAGACGCTCCACCGAAGAAACCATCCAGTCAGAAAAATTTACCGCCCTCACTCTCCTCGCCGCCGGCGTCGCTCACGAAATCGGTAACCCCCTCAACTCCCTCCACATCCACCTCCAACTCATGGAGAGAAAGGTCCGCCGCTTACCCTCTCCCGCCCGCGATGACCTCCAAAAAACCCTCACCGTCGCCCTCGAAGAAATCACCCGCCTCGATGCCACTGTCCAACAATTCCTCGGCGCCGTCCGCCCTTCTCACCCCCAGAAAAAACTCGAAAATATTAACTCCCTCCTCACCGAATCCATCGCCTTCCTCCAACCCGAAATCTCCAATCGCGATATCCTCGTCGAACAAATCCTCCGCAAAGATCTCCCCCTCATCGAGGTCGACCGCGATCAACTCAAACAGGCCTTCTACAATGTCATCAAAAATGCCTTCCAAGCCATGAAGTCAGGCGGAATCCTTTCCGTCCACACCAACGCCGATCCCCAATTCCTCACCATCACTTTCACCGATACCGGCGGCGGGATTCTCCAAGACGACATGGGCAATGTCTTCGAACCTTATTTCACGACCAAATCCTCAGGCAGCGGACTCGGCCTGCTCATCGTTCGACGCATCGTTCGCGAACACGGCGGCGAAATCGAACTCGCCAGCGACCTCGGCAAAGGCCTCACTCTCACCATCCGACTCCCCCTCGAAAATCAAATGGCCCGAATGCTCGAAGCCGGTTCCCCCTAATTCTCCCACCACTCCACTTGCCATCCTCTCCCCTTCTCCCTTACCTTCACCCCTCTTTCCCGTGAAGCCCATCATCCTCATTGTCGACGACGAAAAACACACCCGCGAGGGCCTCCGCGATTCCCTAGAAGATGCCTTCGATGTCTACATCGCCGCCGATTCTTCAGGCGCTCTCGGCGTCCTCGAACGCGAATCCGTCGACCTCGTCCTCACCGATCTCCGCCTCGGCGGCGAAGGGGGCATGGAACTCGTCGACCAAATCCTCGCCCTCCCACACCCCCCCATCGTCATCATGATGACCGCCTACGGCTCGGTCGATATCGCCGTCGAAGCCATGAAACGCGGGGCCTACGATTTCGTCGCCAAACCCCTCAATATCGATCGCCTCGAAATCCTCATCCGCCGCGCCCTCCGCTCCCGCAAGGTGGAACGCGAAGTGGTCGAACTCCACCACCAAGTCGACAAAAAATTCGGCCTCGAACGCCTCCTCGGCTCCTCCCCAGCCATGGAAGAAGTCTTCGCCACCATCAAACAAGTCGCCCCCACCCGCGCCACCGTCCTCATCCAAGGCGGCAGCGGCACGGGCAAAGAATTAGTCGCCCAAGCCCTCCACACCCTCAGCGGTCGCCCCAAAGCCAAATTCGTCGCCGTTCACTGCGCCGCTCTCTCCCCCCAACTCCTCGAAAGTGAACTCTTCGGCCACGAACGCGGCGCCTTCACCGGCGCCATCGAACGCCGCATCGGCCGCTTCGAACAAGCCAACGGTGGCACGCTTTTCCTCGACGAAATCGGCGAAATCGATCCCGCCACCCAAGTCAAACTCCTCCGCGTCCTCGGCGAAGAACGCACCTTCGAACGCGTCGGTGGCAATACCCCCATCAAGGTCGATGTCCGACTCGTCTCCGCCACCAACAAAAATCTCGAAGAGCTCGTCCGCCAAGAAAAATTTCGCGCCGACCTCTTCTTCCGCCTCAGCGTCGTCCCCATCACTCTCCCCCTCCTCTCCCAACGCCAAGAAGATATCCCCATCCTCGTCGCCGCTTTCCTCAAGTCTTTCTCCGAAGAAAATCAAAAACCCCTCCCCACTCTCTCCCCAGACGCCATGCAAGCCATCCTCGATCACCACTGGCCAGGCAATGTCCGCGAACTCCGCACCGCCATCGAACACGGCGTGGTCATGGCAAAAAATGGCCAAATCACCCTCAAAGATCTCCCCGCAGGCGTCCGCTCCCCCTCCC
>JBAWZW010000335.1:0-2757 GCA_037142835.1 Verrucomicrobiota bacterium | reverse complement strand
TTCGCTGGCGGTGGCGGTGGCGGTTTGGAGGGAGGAGAGGAGGCTGAGGAGGGCGAGATTTCCGAAGCCGGCGCAGGAATCGCGGAGCATTTGGCGGCGGGTGGAGGGTTGGGGAAGGGAGTGGAGCATGAAATTATTCGCGGTAGATGAATTCACTGGAGGCGAAGAGGACTTGGCACCAAGCGCTCCAAGCGGCGAGTTGGGTATTGGGGATATTTTGGGTGGAAAGGGTATTGATAAACTGGAGTGCCTGGCGAGTTTCATGGGGGGTGGGGGGGCGACTGAAAGCGCGCTCGTAAGCCTGAGTCACTTGGTTGGAGGGGTTTGGCTGATTGGGGTCGATGCTGGTGAGGAGACTTTTGGCGAAGGTTTGGGCGGCATCGATGACGAGGGGACTGTTGAGAAAATAGAGGGCCTGATGGGTCACGACAGTGGGGATACGGCGGGCGGTGCTGACGCTGGGGTTGGCGGTATCGAAAATGGCGAGGAGATCGAAGACGCGACCGCGGACTACGGGGAGGTAAATGGAGCGGCGGAAGGAGGAAGTGGAGGTGAAGTCTTTGGGGACATACTCATCATTTTTCCAATTGACGAGCGAGCCACCGAGGGTGAGGTCGAGTTGTCCCGAGACCGCGAGTAAAGCATCGCGGATCATTTCGGCTTCGAGGCGTTGTCGTGGAAAGTGGGAGAGGAGGCGGTTATCGGGATCGACTGTGGAGGCGAGGATTGTGGGGGAAGTCGGGAGATTTTCGATGGGGGGAGGGGTTTGGTTGGTGGTGCTTTGTTGCCATGCGGCGCTGGTTAGAATGAGTCGGTGGAGATGTTGAAGATTCCAGCCGGAGTGGAGGAACTCGGAGGCTAACCAATCGAGGAGTTCGGGGTGGGATGGGGATTCGCCTCGGAGACCGAAGTTATCGGAGCTCCGGACCAAGCCATCGCCGAAGTGAGCTTGCCAGACGCGATTGACGATGACCCGAGAGGTGAGGGGGTGATCGGGGTGAGTGAGCCAGTGGGCGAGTTCGAGACGACCGCTCTGCTTGGTTGGCAAAGGGGAGGAATTATTTTGCTGGATAGCGGAGAGGAAACCACGAGGCACGGATAATTTTTCGACATTTAAATGACTGCCGCGGAGATGGATGGGGAGATCGATTGGTTTGTCGTCTTCCACGGCGAGGGTGAACTGCCGTGCGAGGCGTTGGTGTTTCAAGGCATCGCGGTGTTTTTCGAGGATGGCGATGTGGGCTTGGGTGGCGATGGGGTAACGCGGGCGGAGATTTTTGGGTAGAGAGAAAGTTTCGAGGGGAGAGGAGAGGAAATCGGGGAAGCGGATTGGGGGAGGGTTTCGCCAGTTGGTGAGGAGGGAGAGATCGGCTTGGGTGAGGGCCACGAGGAGTTGGTGGTTGTATTGGGCGAGTTGGGCGGTTTGGGCTTGGATAGTGGCTTGTTCGGTTGGGGTGGTGATTTCGTGTTCGTTAAATTTCGAAACAAATTCGAGATGCTCCATGGTCTTGGTGCTTCGAAAAATTCCTGCGAGAGCGTAATAATCGCGAGTGGGGATGGGGTCGAATTTGTGGTCGTGACAGCGGGCGCAGCTGACCGTGAGTCCGAGAAATGCCCGGCTTACGGTGTCGATTTGTTCATCGATCAAGTCCATGAGGAGCTTAGGTTTATCTTGTTCGGCGAGGATTTTGGGGCCGAGAACGAGAAAGCCGGTAGCGATCCAGCGATCAGAAATTGCGGTTGGACTGAGGCCCTCGGTGGGGAGGAGATCACCGGCGAGTTGTTCGGTTAAAAAGTCGTTGAATGGTTGGTTGGAGTTGAAGGCGCGGATGACCCAGTCGCGGTAGCGCCAAGCGTTGGCCATGACCTTATTTTCGTCTTGCCCGTTGGTGTCGGCGTAGCGGGCGATATCGAGCCACCAACGGCCCCAGCGTTCACCGTAGCGGGGGGAAGCGAGGAAGCGGTCGATCATTTGGGCAAAGGCGTCTGGGGCGTCGTCTTCGAGAAACTGGGTGATTTCTGCGGGAGTGGGTGGGAGCCCGGTGAGATCGTAGGCCGCTCGTCGAATGAGGGTTCGTCGATCGGTTGGTGGAGACATTTTCAGGCCGTGAGCGGCGAGTTTTTCGGTGATGAAATGGTCGACGGGATGGGAGTTGGCGGGCGGAGTGATGGGGTGAATGGGTTGGAAAGCCCAGTGAGGTTTGGCGGGGTTTTCGTTGGGAGATGCGGAAGGGATAGAGGGACCTTCTCGAGGGTCGAACGCCCCGCGGTTAATCCAGGTAGATAAATCGGCGATCATCCTCTCGGAGAGGCGTTTCTTAGGGGGCATTTGTAAGTCGCGATTCTGATAATTGACCGACTCGATGAGGAGACTTTTGCTGGCGTCGCCTGGGACGATGGGGGGTTTGGTTTCACCGCCACGGAGGAGGCCTGCGCGGGAATCGAGGAGGAGACCTCCCTTGACCTTTTTACTTTTTTCGCTGTGACACTCGTAACAGTTTTCGACGAGGATTGGGCGGATTTTTTCTTCGAAGAAAGTGAGTTGCGCCGGGTCATCGGTGGCGAGGATCGTGGGGGGAGCGAGAAGGAGAAACCAGTTAGCGACGAAGATGGAGAACTGGATCGACCGAGGAATCATAGAGGCACCGATTTTTTAGTTGGTCGCATTTGGAAAAAGCTGGTGAACGAATGAGTGATCTTTGGGGGATTTTCTTCGTGAAGGGATGGGGAATGTTCGATGAAGGGGGCGGTTTGAGG
>JBAWZW010000334.1:0-2758 GCA_037142835.1 Verrucomicrobiota bacterium | reverse complement strand
CCCTCCTCCTCACCAGCCTCCTCGCCCTCCACCGACGCCGACGCCCCAACCCCCACCCCCAACCGTAATCTCCGCCACTTGACTTTATTAAGGTCTCACCCAAATTCCCTGAAGATAAATTTGCAAAGCACCCCAAGTGTGTTTATTATTCAAACATGCGCCTCTGCTTCATCTCCCGCTCTCTCCGCCAAACGAGCGCGCACTTCGCCTTTCTCGCCCTCGCCCTCTCCTCCCCTCTCTTCGCCCAAAACCCCCTCAACGACCCTCACTTCGACGACTCTCTCCCCATTAACCCCAGCGACAAGTGGGCCATCGATGCCGCCATCGATCCCCAATACCTCCTCACCGCTGACAGCGATTTCTCCCCCACCCAACAATCCGACTCCCAAACTTGGGGCGTTTCAAATCCCCAAATCCCCAAAAGCCCCTTCGCCTTTAACAAAATCGCCACCGTCCCCGAACCCAGCACGATCTTCTTCCTCGCCGCCGGCCTCAGCGCCCTCGCCGCCTGCAATTGGTCCAAACGCCAACCCTAGCCTCATCTCCCCTTCACAGGAACGGCCAAGGTTTCCTTCAGCTCGGCGTTACTCCTTCACGCTCGGCGTTACCCCTTCACCGCTCGGCTTCACCCCCTTCACCGCCCCAGGCGAAAGTGGCCCCTTCACCGACTTCGGCAAATCCAAACTCCGCAATGGCCGCACGTCCTCAGGCGCCGCCTCCAGCCGCTTAATCATCCCCGCCACCCGCTCAGCATGCTTCGCCATCGCCTTCTCCCGATGCGCCCGAATCCCCTTCTCTAATTCCCGAAGCTCAGGCAAAACCGCCTTCGCCGCCCCCCCATAAACCTCCAACGCATCCAACGCCACGGGAATTCGCGCGTTCTTCCCCCACTGATTGATCCCCATGACCTCAATACACAGCGCCATCCCCTCCCGAATCCGATACTGCGCAAATAAATCTAATCCCCTCAACCTCACCCCACTCGCAAACATCTCCCCGCTCGGTGCCGGGTATTTAATCGACTCATAAATCGCCGGCAACATCGGCTTGATCTCCTCAAAACTCAACTGCTTATACACCGATGTCACCGTCCCACGCGCCCGACCATCGTCGTTCTTCAAGATCCGCTCCACCGCCGCAAAAAGCTTCTGCTGATCAATGTCCTTAATCGATTTCGCAAATAATCCCGCCTTCCCCATCGCTCCCCCAGGATAAAACATCGAATACCCTATGTATCGCTGGGTAAATTCCCGAGGATCATTCACATCCGATCCCACCGCCAAATCCAGTAACTGCGGCACCGCAACCCGCGCCGCATCCCCAATCGCCGATAACGCATAGGTCGCCTGAATCCGTAACCACACATCCTTCGACTTCAACGCCTCCGTCAACGCCGGCACCGCCGCCACCGCTTTCATCGAACCCAACGCCACACACGCCCCATATCGCGTGTTCATCTCCTTCGCCCCCAACATCCCCACGACGGTCGCAATCGTCGCCGCATCCGCTTTCCCAGCCAAAGCTTCCCCAGCCCGATCCCTCACCGCGGGCGACCAACTCGTCAAATCCTTGACCAATGCCTCTTTCGTTTTCACTAAATATGGCCCCATCCCCTTCTCCGGTACGGAAAATCCCCGCCCAGCTTCGATGGTTTCCTCTAAAGCCGTGCCCACTAACTCCGCCTCCCGATGCCGCCCCTTCCCCGTCACCCACAACCGCTCCCCAGGTAGCAAGTATCCCAACAAATACGCCCCAGTACAATCCCAGTTCCCATACTTATCACTCTCATCCACCCCCTGATACGAATAACTCCCATCCCAGTGCCTCGCCAAATCATAGTACCATCGAATCTCCTTCAAAAATGCCGAGGCCGCCGCCGGTCCCGCTCGACCCGCCCCCAACGCCCCCCACAAATAACTAAAGTAATTCCCCGTATGCCCCATCTCCCTCTCCCCATACGACGCCACCACCATCCGCGAAAAAAATTTCGACCCATCCACCCGGTCCACCGCATCAAACATCACCGCCGCAATCCCGTTCTTCCCATTCCCCGCGTGGTTCTCCCCAGGATTGTGATCCCCATACGGCACGGTTCCTTTATTAATGTAAAATTCGTAAAATCGCGTCCCCCGCGCGATCGATTGATTCACTTCCTCATCCTTAATCCCACACTTCACCGCCAAAACCATCGACAACTGACAAACCAATCCCGCTTGGTTCAATGCCCCATATCCCCCCAGCGGCCCATGGTTTTTCCCCCCGTTATCCTCAGGCCACGCCATCCCATGCCCATACGTCCCCACCCCACTCTGCCCACGAGCTATCGCCTTCGAAAATTCCCCGATCGCGGGCAAAACCTCCCCATCCCCCGTGACCAAAAAATACTCCGTCAAAAATAAATTGTGATACCCCCAGTGCCACGCCACCATCCCCCGATCACTAGCATCAATCTTCAAATCCTTCGGCCCCACCTTGTGCGCCAATGCCGCCAACAACGGCAAATATTTCTTCTCCCCAGTCGCCAGTAATGCCAACGCATTCACCTCATCAGCGATGCTCGTCCCCAAATGCTTCGCCAAATGCTCCACCCCCAATTCAATAATCTTCGCCGACTTTTCACACCCCCCATACGGCCACATCGCCCCATAACTCCCCATCACCCGCAACGGAACCGTCACCCCAATCTCCTTCCCCTTCCGCCACAACAAAAGTGGCAATTTCCCCCCAGCCGCCTTCGTCTCCGCCACCGTAATCGCAT
>JBAWZW010000333.1:0-2762 GCA_037142835.1 Verrucomicrobiota bacterium | reverse complement strand
CTCACCAACCCCAACCCCCGAATCCGCGCATGCTCCGCCCCCAGCAATAACCCCAGCTCCATCGTCCGATCAATCTGCTCCCCAGAAAATTCCCACCCAGAAATCTTCTCCGCCAGCGTCGCCAAAGAACTCGCCCGCTCCACCCCTTCATCCACCACCCCGATCCATTCGCTCTTCGACACCTTTCCTTCACTCACCTGAAAATACTCAAACGCCTTCCCCGCCACCCGCAACGCCCCACCATTCGCCTCGCTCAATAATTGCCCCAATAACACCAAATCCGCACTCTCATGGTTCGCCATCCCCTCCCGCAACGGCTCGTTCAACGCCACCCATCCCGCAGAAAGCTTCGCCTCAAATTCCCCCGAGGCCCTCGTAAACTCTTCCATCGCTTCCTTCTTCACCCCCACCTCCACCCCCGCCAAATCAACAAGCCAATGCAAACGCCCAGCCGCTTCCCCAAAAGTTTCCCCCGCCTTCGCCAACGCCTTCAACGCCTTTTGCAAGCGCTCCCGCTTCGCCAATCCCCCCATCCGCTTCATCTCCAAATCTGCCACCACCATCACCTGAATCGTCCGCGATTCCGCCGTCCGCCCCTTCAAATCCGTCACCAATAACTTGCTCGCAATCAAATCCCCAGACTTCACACCCTCCAACGCCAAATCCCAATCCCGCTCCACTTTCGCACTCAATCCTTTCACCACCCCAAACGACTTCTCCTTCCACTCCCCATCATTGATCCGCACCTTCTGCACCACTCTCGCGAGCCCAATATCGTCACTCGCCCGCCCCACCACTTTGATCAGTTCACTCGCGGGCGAAATCAAATCCTTTTCCGGAGCCTCCAAGACCACCGACGGTGCCCCATCCACCACTGTCCGAATCTCATACTCAGGACTAAACCGATTCTCAAATCCCGTCTCCGCCCCCACCAAATACACCCGATAACTCCCCGGACTATTCAACTTCACCCGCCCACTCAATCTCCCGTCCGCCAACCGCACCAAAGGAATCACCCGCCCCTCTTTCCCCTGATCAATGCGCAATTCCCCACGCTTCACCCGCTGATTCGTACTAATCGTCAATTCCACCTCTCCACCCTCCAACCCCACCAGATTCCCACTCGCCTCCTCAACCGTCTTATCCCCAATCCCCGCATACTCCGGCGACCGATAGACCTTCCGAAACGCCGTCTCATGCGGCCGATCCACCGCCGATAACTCGTATCGCCTCGATAACCCATCCCCTGCCTGCACCCGGTACTTCACACTCTCTCTCCCGATCAACACGGTGGTCGCAAATCGACCCTCACCCAATGCCGTCATCTCCGCGACCATCCGACCTCCACCCTTCCGCTCCAATTCCAGTTTCGCCACTTTCGCCTTCTCCCCCACTAAGCGAATCTCCACCCGCACGCTGTCCCCATACGCCACTCGCTGATCCCCAGGCTTCGGCTCCACAATCTCCACCCGCGTCGACGCCACCCGCTCCAAGTTCGCCCCCGGCAACAGCGCCCGCAAAAACAACGAACTCATCTGAAATCCACTCACAAACATCAAACACAGCACCCCACCCACAATCCCCATCCCCCACTTCGTATACCTCTGAATCAGTTCCATCGGCAGCAACGCATCCACCTCCAACCCCTCCACCCGCGCCGCCACATCGCTCTGCAATAATTCCCGAAACTCCACGGAATCAAATACTTCCGCACCACCAACCCCCAACTCCACCGCCGAAATCAAATCCTCCCGCAACTTCGGCTCCGCATGCTCAAAAAGCCGCGCCATCTGTCGCTCATCCACAGCCTCCACCAACTGCCCAATCCCCAGCCTCCAAGCCACCACCAAAGCCGCCCCATAGACCGCCGCACTCAGCAAATACCTCACCCCATCAGGAAGAAAAATCCCCCAGTCCAATCCCGCAACCAACACCATCCCCACAAAAAGCGTGGTCACCGACGCCATCCCCCCACGGATCATCACCAAACGCCTCCGCCGACGCGCAAACGCCTGCAACTTCTCCACAATGATCGGTCGAACTTTTGCTTCCATAAAATTAATTTTTCTTCGGCTCCCTATCCTATTCTCTCGCCTGAAAATCCTTGTGCTAATTCAAAAAAAAGCCCTTCAAGAAATTCGCCCCTTTTCCCCTTCCTCCTAAGCATCATCAAACTTTTGACTATTCTCCACTCCACCTCTATCCATCCTCCACTATCCATCTCCCTATGCTCCGCCTCTCCACTTTCCTCACCCCCATCTTCCTCTTCCTCCTCACCGCCTCCTCCACCCTCCACGCCGCTCCCCCCCCCATCCGCGTGCTCGTTTGGGACGAACAACAACCCGAACAAAAAAGAGCCTACGGGGATCTCTTCCTCGGCGAAACCATCGCCGCTCACCTCCGCACCCTCCCAGGTCTGGAAGTCAAAACCTCCAACCTCGCCGCCCCAGAACAAGGCGTCGACGAACCCACGCTCGATTCCACCGATGTCATCATCTGGTGGGGCCATGTCCGCAACGCCGCCCTCACCAACGCCAACGCCGAACGCGTCGCTTCCCGCGTCCGCGATGGCCACCTCTCCCTCATCGCCCTCCATTCCGCTCATTGGGCAAAACCCTTCGTCCGCTTAATGCAAGATCGCGCCAAAGCCGATGCCCTCGCCCAAGTCCCCCTCGCCGATCGACCCAACGCCCAATGGGAATTCCTCAACGAAAAAACCGTCTACAACGCCCCGAAACGCGACGCCCTCCTCACCCCCTCCC
>JBAWZW010000332.1:0-2787 GCA_037142835.1 Verrucomicrobiota bacterium | reverse complement strand
CGGCGTTGGCCGTGGAACTGAGGATGATCGTGCCCGCATTGAGGTTGAAGCCATTGGCAGAGGTGTTCGTGCCGGTGATGAGCAGCGAGCCGGAGCCGGCTTTAATCAGCGGGGAGGTTGCCCCGGTGAAGGTCAGCGCCGCACTGATGCTCAACGACACCGGTGCCTCGCCAGAGGTCGTGATGGTCGCGCCGTCCTGCAGCACCAACGAGGTTCCCGACACTGTCGGCACGTTATTGATATTGTCATTCACGGACGTGATCGCACTCCCCTGGGCGGTGGTTTTCGACAGGGTCAACGCTGTCGCGGTCGCAACACCCGGCGCGGTGTTGCCGCCGATGTTGTTGAAGTTCAGGCTCGCCAGCGTGTTGGTGCCGTTCATGTTGAGCTGGAAGCCGCCGACCAAGTTGACGTCATTGGCTGCATTGATCTGGCCCGGGGCGGTCAAATCCAGCTTCGAGTTGCCACCACCGTTCGTCAGCGCATACAGCGTCAATCCGCCAGCCGGGATGACCGCATAACTGCTGCTGGCGGGAATGGTCAAGGGCGCGCCTCCCTCCCGTCCGCCAGTGACAATGGTTCCGCCGGAGTAGGTGTTGTGACCCGTCAGGACGATCGTGGAATTGGCACTCGTCAGAACCAACCGAACCTTGGCCGTGCCGGAACCGATCACCGTGCTGGTGTCCTTGATGGTGAAGTTCAGCGTCATCGGCGCGTTGTTGTTGTTCCCGCCCTGCCCGATCACGAGGTCTGTGGTGCCGCTGCTGGCCGTGCCACCGGCAGTCACAACTCCCGTGTCCACCACAGCTCCCCCGAAGGTGGCCGTGCCCCCGGAATACAGGAATCCGCCGGACTCGATGTTCAAGGTATTCGTCGCAGCGCTGAAGGTCAGCGCCCCAGTCGTTTGCAGCGCCTTGGTCGTAGTGCTGGCGGCCGAAAGAACGGTGGCTCCGACGGAGGTCACATTGCCGGAGGCAAAGGTGCCCACATAGCCCGGCGCACCGCGGCTGGTGTCGCCGTAGCCGACGATGCCATAGCCCGTGCTGCTGAGGGTGGCAAAATCGGTCCAGCCGTTGGCGTTGTTGGTATTGGAGGTTCCGGTAATGGCCACCCAAGCCGGGAGCATCGTCCCGGCAGTGACCGGACTGCCGTTGACGTTGTTGATCACCAACCGCTGACCCTGCACCGAGGCGGAACTGCCCGTCTGGTTGCTGTAGTGGAGGAGGCTGATGATGCCGCCGTTTCCATTGTTCGCGAGATTGTCGATCGTCATCACATTGGTCGCACCGCTGCCATTGGTCAGCGTTGCTCCCGAGACGTTATTCGCAGTGTTCAACGTGATGTAGTTCTGACCGCGATCCACCGTCACGGTGCCCAAGGTGGTCACGTTATCCGCGCTGGCTCCAGGCGTGACATTGATCATCGCGTTCTTGAGCGTGATCGGCACGGTGGACGGAATACGCGCAGGCGGCGTGGCCGCGGCGTTCAGCCCTGAGTTGTCGAACAAGATGCTGGCGTAGTTCAGTTCGACTGAGGCGTTCGCCAAGGAAACCCCGCTGTAGAGCGCACCTTTATCCTGCAGCGTCAGCCGTCCGCCACGGACCACGGTGGCTCCCGTGTAGCTCTGCTCGTTCTTCAGCACCAGCGCGGCCCCGCTGAAAACGTTGTTGCCGTTGTGGGTGAAGTTCAGGTTCCCGGTGATCGTGCCGCCAAAGGTGCCGCCGCCGCTGAAGCTGGTCAGCGTCACCGCGCTGCCACCGGCGTTATTGGTGATCGTGCCACCGGTGAAGTTGTTGCTGCCATTGATCTGTCCCACGAGCAGTTTGTTGCCGTTGAGGTCCAGCGTGCCCCCGTTCATCTGGAGCGTCTGGACGGTGGGTGCGCCTGTGGTTACGGAGACTTGGAGCGGATTGCTGCCGATGCCCGTGCCGAACTTGAGGGTGCCTTGGTTGACGGTCGTCGTGCCGATGTAATCGGCGAGTCGGCCAATGGTCATGTTTCCACTGCCGGTCTTGGTCAGCGCTTGGGTGGAGCCGATGCGGCTGTTGACGGTCAGATCCTGTCCGCTGTTCACGCGGAAGATGCCTTCCGCATTCATGTTGGTGACTGGGGTGCTGATCACGGCGCCCGTGCCATTGACGATCACGGCTCCCGTACTGATGAGCAATCCCTGAGTTGGGAGGAGCGAGCCATTGGTGCCGATGTTCACGCTGTTATCGGCGATGTTTACGGAATTGACCGTGCGGGCGGCGGTCAGGTCGCGGGTGGTGACCGCTGGGGTCAGCTTGAGGTTGGCGGAAGTCAAGGCGGTGTTGATGTCGGTCGGACTGCTCGAGGCTGCCGCGGAGATCGCCTGCACGCCGTTGGTGTTGGCAACGCCCAAGCCATCTTGATTGTAAGTGGCAAACTCCGTGCCCACGGCGAGGCGCGGGAGGATGTTTCCTGTCAAGCCGGGCGCGCTGGTGATGATGATCTTGTTGGAAGCCGTGGCGAGGTTGGTGCCGGCGAAAGTGGCGCTGCCACCCGTGCCGAAGCTCAAGCTCCCAAAGGTCGTCACGTTGGAGACGGCCCCCTGATTTAGCGTCACCGTGGATTCGCCGGTGTTCAGGGTCAGCGCCCCGGTCGTGCTTTCGGTCGAGCCTGCCGCATTGGCCGTAGAAACGAAAGTGCCGCCGCTGAGGGTCACGCCGACATTGCCAAGGCGGTTGCTGAGATTGGCCGAACCCGTGTCATCGAGCGTCAGAGTGCTCCCCACGTTCACCGTCACGGCGCCCGAGACGAAGTTAT
>JBAWZW010000331.1:0-2792 GCA_037142835.1 Verrucomicrobiota bacterium | reverse complement strand
GTGGGGGAGGAGACGGGGAGGGTGGGAGCGGCAAAGGGATGGGGCCGAGTGGCGCTCTCGTGAGGCTGCGACCCCTGCCGAGGTCGAATCCGTTTGGACGGATTTCCGGGGGTGTCGCTCGTTGCTCGCTCAACCCCCGGCTAGTCGCTGGCATCCCTCCGGGATGGCGGGTGGAGTTGTCGGTAGGGTCAGTGAACGCGGTTGGCGGGTGGAGATGTAGCCGGGTCAGTGACCCCGGAGGGCGGGTCGCTGGGGTGGCGGGGGGGTTACTGGGCTCAGTGAGCTCGGCTACAACGGAGATGGTCAATGGCCTGTTCCTTTATCATTCAATTAAGGGAAGAAACACCGGCGGGTTTCCGAGGTTGGCCTTGGTGGTTTCTGGAGGGGAGACGCGCATGAGGTGGCGCGGGCGGATCAGGGAGCGGCGCGAATGGAGTGCGAATGAAGTGCTGGAAAAAAGGATCAACTCGCCTAGGGTGTTGGTTTTACGCGTCATGAGTTTATCCCACTTCACCCGTCGCCGGTTTCTTTCTCAAGCGGCTCAGGCCAGTGCCGCGATCTTTGCTGGTAGTCGGGCTTTTTCTGAAGAAACGATGCGGTTGCCCTTTGCCAATGGGGAGCGTCGGTTGGTGGAGTTTCCGGGGAAGCGCCCGCTTATTCTGCTCACGCATCGCCCGCCGCAGTTGGAGACGCCGTTCGCGGTTTTCAATGAAGGGGTGATCACGCCCAACGACGCGTTCTTCGTCCGCTACCATCTTTCTGGCATCCCGCTAGCCGTTGATCCCGAGGCTTTTCGGCTTGAAGTGAAGGGTTTGGTTCAGGTTCCGCTGAAGCTCTCGCTGGCTGAGTTGCGTCGCGATTTCGACAATGTGGAAATGGTGGCGGTGAACCAATGTTCTGGGAATAGCCGGGGCTTTTTTGAGCCACGGGTGGGGGGCGGACAATTTGCGAATGGGGCGATGGGCAACGCGCGTTGGCGTGGGGTGCGGCTGAAAGATGTGCTCGATAAAGCAGGAGTGCTGGCTGGAGCGAAGCAGGTGGTGGCCAACGGGTTGGATGAGCCGCCGACGCCACAGACGCCGGATTTCATCAAGGCGCTCGATCTGGATCATGCGCGCGACGGCGAAGTGCTCTTGGCTTTTGAGATGAACGGCGAACCGTTGCCGATGTTGAATGGCTTTCCGTTGCGGCTGGTCGTGCCCGGCTATTACGGCACCTATTGGGTGAAGCATCTTCACGAGTTGACCGTTGTGGGAGAGACCTACGGCGGTTTCTACATGAGTACGGCCTACCGCGTGCCAGCGACCGCGGGGCAGAGCGTGGAGCCTGGGACGGTGCCGAAGAGTACCCTCCCGATCGGGCGTTTGACGATCCGCTCCTTTCTGACCAGCGTCCTCGAGGGGGCGAAGATTTCTGCGGGACGGGAGATCTTGCTTCGTGGGATAGCCTTTGATAGTGGCGCGGGGATCCGTGAAGTCCTCGTCTCCACGGATGGTGGGCGGAGTTGGCGACCTGGGCAACTGGGCAAGGATCTTGGTCGTTATTCTTTTCGTGAATGGACGCTGCCTTGGACTCCCGCGCAGCTTGGGGTTTGCGAAATCCAATGTCGTGCCTTCAACCGGTTCGGCGAAACTCAGCCCCTTGATCCGCTCTGGAATCCTTCGGGATATTTGCGGAACATCGTGGAAACCACCAAAGTCACGATCACCTGATTCCGCTTAACTTGATGAAAACCGCCGAGCTTTTTCTGTTTGTATTTAGTCTTTCTACGATCCTGCACGCGGGGGAAGTGAAGATCACCCTGCCGCTGGAAACTGGCACCTACAAAGTCGCGCGGGGTGTTGAGCTGGTGCAGGCCAACTGCCTGTCGTGTCACTCGACCGAATACGTCTCCAGTCAGCCCCCGATGGCTCGCAAATATTGGGAAGCGACCTTAAAAAAAATGAAGGAGAAATATGGGGCCCCGACTGCGGATGCGGAGGTTGCTAGCCTTGTGGATTACCTTGTCGCCAACTATGGGGTTCCCGAAAAGCCATCTCCTTAGGTGGGACTCGGCGGCGCTTGGTCTTTCCTGAGCATTCGGCTGGGTGTTTCTATTTGTGGATGAAGGAGTTGAGCATTATCACCGAGCGGCACACGCAACTGATTAATATCACCGACCGCGTGCTCGTGGCCTTGGGATCGGGAGTGGTGGGGAGTGCGGTGCTGGTTTCGGTTCCGCACACCACGGCGGGGATGATGATCAATGAGAGGATCGATCCCGCCTTAGTGACTGATCTGGAGCGAGGCTTTGAGAAAATCGTTGGGGATCACTGGGGGTGGAAGCACGACGATAAGGATGGGCCGAATGGACCGTCGCATGCTCGGGCGATGGTGGCGGGGTGTCAGGTGCTCCTGCCGCTTCGCGAGGGGAAGCCTGTGCTTGGTCGATATCAGGCGATTTTTCTTTGCGAGTTTGATGGGCCGAAAACGCGCACGGTCTACGTGACCGTTCTTCAATGAACGCTGGGGTGGGGAAAGCGTTTGTGGGGAGGAGGTTCGCTGGGTGATTTGCGGCCTGAGGGTGGGAATTATTTGGGGGGTTGGCCGAGGAAGCGGACGGCGTTTTCGATGACGCGGAGGGGTTCGGCTTGTTTGTAGACGGGGTAAGTTTCGTGGCCTGGGCGGAAGTAGAAGACGCGACCTTTACCGACTTGCCAGAGGCAACCGCTCCGGAAGAATTCGCCTTTGTCCCAGCGCTCTTCGAAGATCACGGCATCTGGGGGTGGGACGTGGAAAGGTTCGTCATACAT
>JBAWZW010000330.1:0-2795 GCA_037142835.1 Verrucomicrobiota bacterium | reverse complement strand
GGAGTTAGCGGAGATGGTGGAGGCGTTGGGGGGGACGATTGGGACGGGAGCGGGGTGGGATGAGACCACGGCGAGGTTGGGGGTGATGACCAATCAGGCGGAGGTGGCATTGAAGATATTTCGGGAGGTGATTTTGCGTCCGACGTTTGGGGTGAGGGAGGTTGAGCGGTTGCGTGCGGAGATGTTGGATGAGTTGCGGGTGAAAATGGAGGAGCCGGGTTTTTTGGCGAAAGCCGCGATGGGGCGATTGATTTTTGGGGATGGACCTTATGGGCACCTGTTGGGGGGGACTCCGGGCAGTGTGGCGCGGATACGGCGGGAGGACATGATGAAGCTCCACGCCACTTATTTTCGCCCAGACAATGCGGCCTTGATTTTTGTGGGGAGCGTGACAAAGGCAGAAGGATTTGAGTGGGGAGAGAAATTTTTTGGCGATTGGAAAAATCCTCGGGGGTCGATTCCCGTGGTGAGGATGGGGGAGGTGCCGGTGAAGCCAAGGGTAGTGGCGATCGATTTGCCGGCGGCTGGGCAAGCGGCGGTGGTGGTGGGAAAGGTGGGGATTGCGCGTTCAGCGGACGACTATTTTGGGGGAGTTCTGGCGAGCGCTGTCTTGGGTGGAGGCTATAGTGCGCGGTTGAATGCGGAGATCCGGGTGAAGCGAGGTCTGACTTATGGGGCGTCGAGTGAGTTAACCGCGAGGCATTGGGGTGGAGGATTTCTAGGGTGGGCGCAGACGAAGAATTCTGCGGGGGTGGAGGTGGCTGGGTTGATGCGAGTGGAGATGGAAAAGCTTGGGGTGGAACTGGTTCCTGAGGTGGAGTTGGGGCCGAGGGTGAGCACATTGCTGGGAGAATATGGGCGATCGTTGGAGACGAATGATGGATTTGCGACGCGGTTGGCGGGGTGGGTGGGGGTGGAGGTTCCGTTGACGATGCTCAACCGTTTTGGTTTGACGGTACGGGACGTCTCTGCGGAGGCGATCAAGGTTTTTGCGAAGACGCATCTCCGAGGGGAGGAGACGAGTGTGGTGATTGCGGGTCGTGCGGAGAGTTTTCGGGGGGATTTGCTGAAGATGTTTCCGGAGGCGGAGATTATTTCGCAAGGGGAATTGGATTTGGACTTGGTGAGTTTACGGGCACCGACGCGATCGAGGACAAAAGGCGAGGAGTTGAAGCGGCGATGAAATATTTTGAGAATGGAGAATGAGGAACCTTTTGGGGGTGAAGGCGTGGAGGAAAGGAGCGGGTATTAATTTTTTTGACGAATGGAATGAGAAACGCGAGAACATCGGGTGAGAAACCACCAAGCTTTCGGGGAGCGGATTTTTCGCCACCTTGACGCCATTTTTCGAGTCAGTCCTATCTAAACACTATGAAAATCCAACGATCGAAGATTCTGATGCAGTCTATGGCGGCGTTACTTGCGTTGATGGCGACCCATCGGCAGGTCCAAGCGGGACAAGTTTGGGATGGTGGCGGATTGGATGGGTTGTGGAGCAACTCGTTGAACTGGGATGGCAATACCCTTCCGAGTTTTGGGGTGCCGCTCCAATTCGGTGGAACTTTGCAACTGGCTGCGACCAATAATCTGACGGGAACGGTTTCTGGGGTGACATTTAATTCTGGGGCGGATGCTTTTACGCTGACTGGGTCCGGGGTTGGGAATTCGGTTACGCTGAATGGGGGAATTTTAAATAGTTCATCGACTCCGCAGACGGTGGCGTTTGGCACGATCACCTTAGGGAGTGCGCAGACGTTCAGGGCGGAAGCGTCGTTGACGGTGAGTTCGGCTATTCAGTTGGGGGCAAATACTTTGACAATCGATACGGTGGGGGCAGAAAATATCGAGCTCAAAGGGGATCTCAGCGGAACTGGCGGGTTAATGAAGATCGGGGATGGAGTGCTGTTCTTGAATGGAAGTAATACGCAGAGTGGGCCGACCTTGATTCTTGCTGGGGTGATGGCGATTGGACTGGGCGATTCGCTTAGTCCGAATTCGGATGTGACGATTCAAGGGGGAATCCTGGATTTAGTTGGGAACAATGCGACGATTGGCGCGTTGAAGGATGGAGGGAGTTCCAATGGGAAGCTGACAAATAGCACGGCTTCTTCGGTGGTTCTTACTTTAGGAAATAATAATGATACGGGGAGTTTTTCTGGAGTGATTGATGGGCCTGTTGGTTTGGTGAAAGTGGGAAGCGGTTCGCAGACTTTATCTGGAGCAAATACTTATACTGGGCCAACGACCGTGAACGGGGGAGCGTTGATTGCTGGGGTGGCTTCCGTGCCGGGGTTTAGCGGAGCGTTTGGAGTAGATTCTGCAGTGACTTTGGGGAATATCGCGGGGGCGAAGATGGATATCACGGGATTTGACACCCGGATTGGGTCGTTGACTGGGGGCGGGTTGTTGGGGGGCAATATTATTTTGGGGGCGGCCACCTTGACGGTTGGTGGAGATGGGACGAGTCCGGGAGCGGCTTTTGGTGGGGTTTTGACTGGGACTGGTGGGTTGTTGAAAATCGGTAGTGGGACATTGGGTTTGAGTGGGGCAAATCTTTACAGCGGGGTGACGACAATTGATGCAGGGACTTTGCAATCTGGGGCAGCGAACTCCTTGAGTGCGAACTCGGAGATTAGTTTGAGTTTGGGAGGTGTCGTGGATTTGGCTGGCTATAGCAACGCGATCAAGGGTCTGAACGGATTGGGGGGAACGGTGAGGAATAGTGGAAGTGCTTCTGTGAATTTAACGGTGGGGAGTGGCGGGGGATCAGGAATATTTGGGGGGCTGGTTGAAGA
>JBAWZW010000329.1:0-2814 GCA_037142835.1 Verrucomicrobiota bacterium | reverse complement strand
CTCCACTTCCCTACCCAACCCCGCCTCCCTCCCCACTCCGGCGGAGCAAGTTGCGGATCGCCAACAATCTTTTGCCCCTCTTGCCAATCACCTTCCCCACTCAGCCCCATCCTACACCCGCAATCCTCCCAATCTTCGCCCCGAAGACCAAGACCCCGGAAATCGAGCACTATCAATCTTCCAACCTTCACCCTCATTAATTAATCGATACCAACAAGGGACCACCTCTCCATCCTCCAGAAAAAGATACACCGGAACGGTCGCCTCTCGCCCATTGGTTCGCACTAAACCAAACTCCACCCGTTGCGCTCTTCGGACACTCGGATACTCCGCCCGCGCAAAGTCCGAGAAAGCTTCCCTACTGAATTTCTCTTGGAATCCTGACGAAACTTGCCGGTACGCCCCCGCATAATCGTCCTCTCTCATCGCCACAATCTGCTTCCACACCACCGCGCAAATCCGATTCGGCGTGGCCCGCCGAATCCGCTCCCTGCGAGCTTCCCAAAATACTCCACCAACGCAAATCAGGCAGAAACCAAGCAAAAGAAATACCCGCGCCACCCGATTCATCAAGCAACGCCTACATTCTCCTCACCACCCAACCGCCGCAGCACCGAAAAAAGATAAAGCCCAGATCCGTGGCCATCCGCCCACATCGGTTGCACCGCATAACTCCCCACAATTTGACACCCCCTCAAAACAAAACTCTCCGGCGTGTAATGCACTTCGGGCCGAATCACCTGACCAAGCACATCAGGCTCCCCGCCACAAGCCGCACATGGACAAGCTCGGCGCAAGATCTCGAATCCTAAATAGGACTCCGTTCCATCACTCCAAGCAATCGCTAGCTCGTTGCCGATCGGCTGAATTTGAGTCGGGATAATCTGGTTGGCCATCGGTTATTCCCCAGAGTCTGCCTCGCTTCCCCCAGGTTTCCAAGTCTTCCCTTGGCGAACTCCGAAAATCGCCGTTCCCACTCGAACCAATGTCGCGCCTTCCTCCACCGCCACCGCAAAATCCCCACTCATCCCCATCGAAAGCTTCGGAAGCCTCACCCCAAACTCTTTTTCCAAACTATCCCGCAACTCCCGCAACTCCACAAAGTATCGCCGCGAATCTTCCGCCTCAGGCGCAAAAGGCGGAATAGTCATCAGCCCTTGAATCTGCAATCGCCCAAACCCCAGAAGCTCAACCATCTGCCTGCGAATAACTTCAGGAGAAAATCCAAACTTACTCGATTCTCCAGCCTGATTAATCTGCAGCAAAATCTCCGGAAATAATCCCTCTTCTCCCGCAATCCGATCCAACTCTCGCGCCAACTCCAACGAGTCAATCCCCTGCAATAACTCAAAACCTACCCCCAACGCTTGACGAATTTTATTCTTCTGCAACGGACCAATCAAATGCCAGCGAATCCCTGCGGGCAAAAGCGCCGCTTTCGCCCTCGCCTCCTGCACCCGATTCTCCCCGAAACACCTCTGCCCAGCTCCCCACGCCATCAAAACAGCTTCGGGAGGTTGCGTTTTTGAAACGGCGATCAACTCAATCTCCTCCAGCCCACGGCCCCCTCGCCTCGCCGCCACCGCAATCTGCTCCCGAACTATCGCCAGTCGCTGTTCAATCTCTTCCATCCCCAAAATCTGCCATCGCTTCACTCAATTTGAAAAGATTACTTCTCCTTTCCCATCCAAAATTCCTCAACACTTCTTCCCCATTTCTCATATACAAAACCCCTTTTCACCCTTACTCATCCCCGCGATGAACGAACCTGCAATCGGAATTATCGGCGGAAGTGGCCTCTACGAAATGGACTGGTTAACCGACCTCTCCGAACACCTCGTCGACACACCCTTTGGCCCCCCCTCCGATACCATCTTCGGCGGACGCTTCAACGACCGCCAAGTCTATTTCCTCGCTCGCCACGCCCGAGGCCATCGTATCCTCCCCCACGAACTCAATCACCGCGCAAATATTTACGCCCTCCGCTCTCTCAATGTCCGCTGGCTTCTCGCCATCACCGCCGTCGGTTCCCTCCAACCACAATACGAACCACGCCATATCGTCTTGCCAGACCAGTTCTTCGATCGCACCAACCAAGCCGCCGAACACACTTTCTTCGGCAACGGCATCGTCGCCCACGTCAGCTTCGCCGATCCCACCAGCGCTCTCCTCCGGAACCTCCTCGCCTCCGCCACCACCGATCTCGGCCTCCATGTCCATAACGGTGGCACCTATCTAAATATGGCTGGCCCCGCTTTCTCCACCAGAGCCGAGTCCAATGCCCACCGCCACCTCGGGTTCGATGTCGTCGGGATGACCAACCTCGGCGAGGTCCGCCTCGCACGGGAAGCAGAAATCGCCATCGCAACCATCGCCATGATCACCGACTATGACTGCTGGAAAATCGAGGAAAAACCCGTGACTGCCGATGCCATTTTTTCTCACATCGCCGCCAACGCCGAAGCCGCTAAAAAAATCTTGGCCCGGGTCATCCCCCTCATCCCCACCGATCTCCACGATCCCGCCCATCTCGCCCTCAACGACGCCTTAGTCACCGCACCCGGACTCTGGCCCACCCAAACCGTGGAAAAACTCGGCGTGATTCTCGAACGCTTTAACAGTAAGTGACCTCTACCCTTTCTTCTCAACCTCGCCCCCAGCTCCGCCTCGCCTGATATTCCCACTTTTGTCGAAAAAAACTCCCGCTATCCTTCTCTCGCCATGATCCCTTTTTTAATCGCCACTCTTTCTTTTTTCTTCGCCAATCTCGCCTTCGCTAACCCTCCCGCACCCACCACCCCAACACCGCCAACC
>JBAWZW010000328.1:0-2840 GCA_037142835.1 Verrucomicrobiota bacterium | reverse complement strand
CCCGCCGCATCAACATCCAACACCGCTTGGTGTATCAGGTCTATGACGCCGCGCAAACTATCAAGGTCATCCGGATGTGGACCCACTACGAATGAACCGAACGTCGCCTCCTCAATAACCAGAGGTTGATTTAGGAGGCAGGAAGGAGTTGGAGACCGAATTTGGCGGCTTGTTTTTTGGAGGTTGAAGGTGCGGCGGGCTGGCGTGGCCGGGGTTTGCTTAAAGGCTTCCGCTTCGTTGTCGGCCACGCGACGGGTGATGACCGCGGAGAAAATCCCCGCGAGCTGGCCCGCCATGGCGGTGATCCCTTCGGCCATTCCCAGCCGACATTTCACCCAACGACCATCCTCGCCGAGCTGGTGCACGTGATTACGTCTCAACTGGCACCCGCAACCAGAGTTCTTCGCTCCTCCCCCAAAAACAGCGCCCCATCCGCCCAATTCTCCGCTATTTCTTCGCCCGAGCCGACTCCACGCTCGGCACAAAATCAATCTGCCGCTTGTATGCGTCCACCCTCGACACCACCACCCGAAACTCCTCCCCGATCTTGTAAATCCTTCGCGTCTTCCTCCCCACAAATCTCAGCCGCACTGAGTCGAAGTCGTAAAAATCATCCCCCAATTCACTCACCGGGATCAGCCCCGTCACCAAAACATCAGGCAACTCCACCGCCAGTCCGTAACTCTTCACATCCACCACGATCGCCCGAAATTGCTCCGGCTTTTTCGATGCCAGTTGCCTCTGGAAAAACTCCATCTTCTTCAGCGTGGTCGAATCCTTTTCCGCATCCGACGACGTCCGCTCGGTGCCCGATAAATGCCCCGCCAGCTCCGTCAGACCCTCCATCGGCCCGAGCTTTTCCCTCGCCAACGCCCGATGAACCAGCAAATCCGCGTAACGCCGAATCGGACTCGTAAAGTGCGTGTAATTCACCTTCGCCAACCCAAAATGCCCGACCGGTTGCGTCCCATAAGCCGCCCGCTTCAAACTCTTCAACAGCGCCAACTTGATCGCGTATTCCTCCGGCGTCCCCTTAGTACTCGCCAGCAACTTCTGCAACTCCCGCCGCTGACTAATATCCCCAGCCCGAAAACCATAGGTGGCTGCCAACGTCCGAAAATCCCGGAGCCGATCCAAATCAGGATCCTCGTGAACCCGATAAATCGCCGGGCTGTTCCTCTCTTTTAATTCCTTCGCCACCACCTCATTCGCCGCCAACATCAACTCCTCCACCAGCTGATGCGAAATGTCGTTGTCCACTTTCTCCAAACGATCCGCCCGCCCCCGATCATCCAACCAAATCTTCACCTCCGGAAAGTCCAAATCCAAAGAGCCCGCCGCAAACCGGTTCTTTCGCAAAAGCGACGCAAATTCCCAAGCCCCCTGCACCCGCGCCACTAACTCCGGCGTCACCACCAACGCCACGGGCGCCGCATCCACATGCACCTGCCCGCCCCTCTCGTAATTCGGCGTCGGGGGCGGCGGCCGATTCTCCAAAATCGCCAAGGCCTGCCGATAAGTCAGCCTCGCCGCACTCCGAATCACCGTCCGCCCAAACCTCGACTTCCTCACTCGACCCTCCACATCAAATTCCATGATCGCAGAAAACGTCAAACGATCGACCCCAGGCTTCAACGAACAAATCCCGTTGCTCAATCGCTCGGGCAACATCGGAATCACTCGGTCCGCCAAATAAGTAGAGTTTCCTCGGGCCCGCGCCTCCTTATCCAAGGCCTCATCGGGCCGCACATAATGCGAAACATCCGCAATATGTACCCCCACCACCCACCCGCGCGACGTCCGCTCCACATGGATCGCATCGTCAAAATCCTTGGCGTCATCGGGATCGATCGTCAGCACAAAAACCCCCCGCAAATCCTCGCGACGCGCAATCTCCGCCTCAGGAATCCTCTCGTCAATCCGCTCCGCCGCCCGCTCCACCGAACCGGGAAACTCCTCGGGCAATTGATGCTTCCTCATGATCGAAAGCATGTCCACCCCTTGATCGGTCGATGCCCCAATCACCTCAATAATCTCCCCCTCAGGATTCACCTGACGATCTTCCCACGCATCCAGCCGCACCACCACCTTATCCCCAACCTTTGGCAAAATCCTCTTCCCCAACGACTTCGCTTGGTGCTCCGCCTCCCGCTCCGGCCTCCCCACCTTCGGCGACTTCATCCCCGCTCCCCGCCCCATCGACCCACCAGGCAGACGCACATAGATGTCGTGCTGCAACCGCGAGTCGTCGGGAATCACGAAGAAAAACTTCTTCGAACTTTGCAACGTCCCCACCACGGTCGTATTCGCCCGCTCCAAAATTTTCGCCACCTGCCCCTCCAATACCCCAGGCCTTTGCCTCCGCCCCTCATGAAGAATCCGCGCCACCACTTTATCCCCGTGCATCGCCGTCCCCAGATTGTTCGCCGAAATAAACAAATCCTTCCCCCCAGCCACCCCACTCACCAAATGAGCATTCCCCCCCGCATGCACCTGCAGCGTTCCCGTCAGCAAATCAGCCGCTTTTGGCAAAACATAGCGCTCATCCCGAATCCGCGCGATCTCCCCTGCCCGCTCCATCTCCAAAAGCATATCCTTCAATACCCCGCGCTTCTCATTCGGCCACCGCAACGCCTGACACATCCCCACCTTGTCCAAAGGACGATACCCCTCCGCTTGGAGTTGTCTCAAGATACGCTCACGCAGTGGCAAAGATTTCATTTCTAAAACCTAGATCGATCCACCAACAAAGGCGATCAAACTCTCAAAAGTCTTCCCCGATTGCATCCCACTGCACCACTTCACCCCCCCACCCCACGAAGATCGCGCGCCCCCAGAAT
>JBAWZW010000327.1:0-2849 GCA_037142835.1 Verrucomicrobiota bacterium | reverse complement strand
GGATTCGGCGGTATCGGTGGGGAGGACGGGGGTGGTGGGGAAGACCACGAAGCGCCAGCGGGCGACGCCGGCGGTGAAGACGGCGGCGGAGGAGAGTCGGGCGCCCGTGCGGAGGGCGAGAGTGGCGGGGAGAGTGGAAGTGGAAGCGAGGCGATCGAAGAAGGGGGTCCAGAGGCCGGCGTCACCGGCGTGTTGATCCATGAGGATGCCGAGGGCGCCGCCATTGCGAACGAACTGGCAGCCTTTGATGAAGCCGGCTTTGCGTTCGAAGAGTTCGAGGCCGAGGCGAGCGCGATCGCGGCGGATTTCGGCATCGATGAAGGGATTACTGAGGGCTTGGAAGATCGTGCCGACGGGGCAATGGAAATAAAGAGGGGAAGATTGGGCGAACATTTCCCAGCTCCCGAGGTGACTGATGGCCATGATGAAACCGCCGCCGGCGGCATTGCCATCGAGGATGGTTTGGAGGCCTTCGATGGAGACCACGGCTTGGATTTCTTTTTGGGAGAGCGTGGGGAGTTTGATACTGGAGAAGAGATTGGCGCCGAGGGTGGCGAAGTGTTTACGGGCGAGGGCGCGCAACTCTTTGGGGGACAATTCTTTGGGGAAAGCAATGGAGAGATTATGGAGAACGAGGCGTCGGTATGTGGGGGTGAAGAAATAGGTGAGGAAGCCGAGGGCGTAACCGAGGCGGAAGACGAGGTGGAGGGGGAGGAGATTGAGGAGAGAGGAGATCGACCGGTAAAGGGCGAAGGCGAGGCGATCCATCAGCGGGTTTTTTTCCAGAAGATGGATTTGAGGGGATGTTCGTCGAGGAGATTGGGATCGATGCCGCCGAGTTTGGAGGCATCGTAGAATTGGATCCCGACGAAGTAATAGAGTGGGCAGATGGGGGGATCTTCGGTGATGAGAATGTGTTCGGCTTGGCGGAAGATGGCGTAGCGTTTTTGGAGATCGACCTCTTTGGCGGCATCGGCGATGAGTTTGTCGTAGAGGAGGTTGGACCAGCCGGTGCGATTATTGCCGCCCCCGGTGACGAACATATCGAGGAAAGTATTGGGGTCGTTATAATCGCCGACCCAAGTGGAGCGGGAGAGATCGTAATCGAGTTTGGATTGGGAGTTGAGATAGACGGTGTATTCCTGTTGGGCGAGTTGGACGGTGATATTGAGTTCGCGTTTGAGAGTGCTTTGGAGTTCGACGGCGATATCGCGATCGAGATCGGAATCGGCGCGATAGAGGTAATAGCGAACGGGGAAACCGAGGCCATTGGGGAAGCCGGCTTCGGCGAGGAGGCGTCGGGCTTCGGGGAGATTGCGGGCGGGACCTTGGGGAGGCAGGTAGCCTGCGCCTGCGCCTGGGGGGACGAAGCTGGTGGCGGCGGTTTCGCCTGCGCGGGTGATATTTTTGACGAGATATTCTTTATCGAGAACGAGGCTGAAGGCTTTGCGAACGCGGGGATCATCGAAGGGTTTGTGGGTGATATTGAAGCGGATGAAATAGGAGCCGAGGAAGGGTGAGGAATGGAAATCGGGGCGTTTTTTGAGTTCCCCGAGGAGCGGGGTGGGGGCGAGGCCTTTGTCCATCATGAGATCGGCGAGGCCAGTGGAATAGAAATTGAAAGCGGTGTGAGGTCTGGGGGTGGGGATGATATCGACGCTTTGGAGTTGAACGGCTGGGGCGTTCCAGTAGCGGGGATTTTTGGTGAGGCGAACGCGATCGAAGGGGCGCCATTCTTTGAGGAGGAAAGCGCCATTACCGATGAAGTGAGCGGGTTTGCTCGCCCAATCGGAGAAGTTTTCGGTGGTGGGACGATGGACGGGGAGGAGAGTGGAGAAGGCGCAGAGATCGAGGAAGAAGGGGGTAGGATTTTCGAGAGTGACTTGGAGGGTGAAGGGGTCGAGGGCGCGGACGCCGACCGTGGAGAAGTCCGTGGATTTGCCTTCGCCGAAGTCTTTGGCGCCCTTGATGTAATAGAGTTGGTAAGCGTATTCGGAAGCGGTGGAGGGGAGGAGGGTGCGTCGCCAGGAGAAGAGGAAATCGGCGGTGGTGATGGGGTCGCCATTGCTCCAGACGGCATTTTTGCGGAGGAAGAAAGTGTAGGTGAGGCCATCTGGGGAGATCGTCCAGCGTTCGGCGACGCCTGGTTGGGGGACGCCGTGGCTATCGAACTGGGCTAGGCCTTCGAAGAGGGCGTAGGTGATGCGGCTGGTGGCTTGGGCGGTGATGAGGGGGGGATCGAAGAGTTCGGGTTCGGCGCCATTGATGAGGACGAGTTCGGCGCGATCGGGGGTGCGGCTGCAGCCCGCGAGGGCGAGGGCGACGGCGAAGAGGAAGGTGGAGAGGCGAAAGGCGAAGCGAGGCACGGTGTGGAGATTGCACAAAAGGGCGAGGGGATCCAAGGGGATCGCGCATTTGGGGGTAATTTTCTGTGGTGGAGGTGGTGTTTACTGGGTTTGGTCGAGTTTGAAGTTGATCTTAATTTCGAAGAAATCGCCCTCGCTGAGGCCAGCGGGGAGGGGATCGATTTGTTGGAGTTTGCGGGCGGCGTCGAGGACGGATTGATCCATGAGGGGGTTTCCTGAGGAGTTGACGATTTCTGGGTGGCTGATCGTGCCGTCTTTGGCGATGCGGATTTTGAGAGTGGTGATGAAATCGGCGCCGGTGCGGACGATGGAGGTGGGTTGTTCCCAGCGGCTGTGGAAGCGGTCGTGGAGTTGGGTGAAATACCAGTTGAACTGTTGTTCGCCGCTTCCGCTGCCGGTTTTGGCGGAGCCTTTGCCGTTGCCGGGACCGGGGCCGTTGTTGGGGCCGTTGTTGGGGGTTTTTCCTGTGCCGGGTTTGGCGGC
>JBAWZW010000326.1:0-2856 GCA_037142835.1 Verrucomicrobiota bacterium | reverse complement strand
GTTGAGCTTTGCGGAGGCGATTCCGGCGTCGAGGAGTGCGAGGGTGGTGCGAAGTTTTTCCGGCGGATACGGCACGGTGGGATCGGGCACGGCGAGATCGGCGGCGAGTTGATCGCGGATAATCTGCGCGTGGATGCTGAAGATGGACTCGGGGAGAAAAGTGGCGTTGCGGATATCGTGGCGGGAGGAAAGCCGCTCGGGTAGGATGAGCAGGAGCCCAACGGCGGTCAGGGGCAACGCGACCATGAGCAGACGGCGAGGAGGTTTTTCCCGTCGGTCGAAAAGCGCGCACCCCACTGGGATGGTGGTGAAGATGGCGCTGAGCCAGAAGCTGGGCTTGAGGATTGGCAGGATGAAGGAGACAAAAACCGCCGCTACCGCGAAGCCAAAGATGGCGCGGGAATTTCTCTCGACCTGCCAGGCGAGCAGGAAACGCCCGATCAGGAAAAGGCTGAGCGCCGCGAAGAACGGGCAGATGACATCGGGCCGGATAAGGAACTCGAATTGGATGGGCTTCGGGGAGAAGAGAAAGAGGGTGAACATGGCGAGTCCAGCGGAGTCATGGAGCCAGAGCGGTATACGCGCTGGGCTCAAGGCACGCCGCGCCGCGCACCACGTGGCGAGGAGGAGCAGTCCGGTGGCGAGGCCGAGCCCATGGTGGAAGATCGTTATTGCTCGGAAATCTCGGAAGACCCCGAGCAGGGCATAGGCGAGGCTCGGGTACAAAATCGCCCGTCCTTCGTAGTGCTCGAATGGATGGCCGGTCAGCGCTTTGACCGCGGGGAGCAAGAAGCCGCGAAAGTCTGGGTCGAGGTCCGGCGTCAGGGGCAGGGAAAACCGCCCCCACGCGGCCCCGAGGAGCAGAAGAATCCAGGTTGCATGAAAGACCACGAGATGTCGGCGCGAAGGGTTTTGCGAGGAGGGGAGAAAAAAGGCGTTGAGGTTCATTCTTGGGCAAGGAAATGGTTTTCGTGGGTCGGCGACGGTTCAAAAGCGGATCTCTTGCCGGAGCGAAACATGGAAGCGGTTAAAGGGTAAAATGGGCGAGGTTGGGTGACCAGATGTTCTTTGGAGAATCTTCGGGAACCCAAAGCAGAGATTGGGATGGTGAAGGAGGGTGACGGACTTGGGGAGAGTCGCGGAGATTGGGTAGTTTTGACCATGGAAGTCGTTGGTGTGGTTGTGGTTGGCGTAGTGGCTGGTGTGGATTTGCACGCCAACTCATTTGTCCCTTTATCCTACTGTCCTGCATCCCTCGTCGAGCCGTGGCCTCCTCTTGCGCGAGAAACTCCACAGCCAAAAGTCGTGGATTTTTTACTTACACGCCATCAAGCCGTCACCTGAGGCGGGCAGAAAACACCCATGCAAATCCACACTAACTTCCGCAAATCACTCGTCGTCGCTGCCTTGGCAGTTTCCATTAGCAGCATCCTTCCCACCCACGCCGCGCCCACCCTGCTGGCCATCGGCAGTCTCGGCAGTCTTACCAACCCCGTTGACTTTTCGACCCAGACCGAACTGCTCGAAAACGGCGTGGATCATAACAACTCCTTCGGGGGCATTGGCTCCGGCTTCGCTTGGGCCGGTGGCACTTCTTTCATCGCCGTGCCAGACCGCGGACCGAACGCCGCGGCGTGGAATACCGCGCTCGGAGATACCACCTCGTATATTTCGCGGACCGAAAGCGTCACCCTCAACCTTGTCAACACGGCCTCTGGTAGCCTGCCTTGCACCCTCACTGCCAACCTCACCGCCACCACGTTGCTCTATAGCTCCACCGCGCTGAGCTACGCCGCGGCGAGTGTGACAAACAACAACATCAGCGGCACGCCGGCCGGCAACTCCTCGGGCATCAACTTCTTCACCGGTCGCAGCGACAATTTCAACACTGGCATCCTCAACTCGACCAACTCAGGCAACGGGCGCCTCGATCCCGAAGGAGTGCGCGTCTCCAATGATGGTACTAAACTCTACGTCTCCGACGAATACGGTCCCTACGTTTACGAGTTCGACCGCGCCAGCGGAGCCCGCACCCGCGCCTTCACTATCCCGGCTAATCTCGCCGTCGCGAATCAAGGGCCAACCACAGCCTCCGAAGGCATCCCGACCAACACCGCTGGGCGGGTTTCCAACAAGGGCATGGAAGGTTTGGCCATCACCCCAGATGGCTCCACGCTGGTCGGCATCATGCAGGCCCCTCTCCTTCAGGATAAGAACGGGTACCTGCGTATCGTGACCTTCGACATCGCCAGTGGCAACTACACCCACGAATACTCTTACCAACTCACGACCGGTACAGGCGTGAGTGAGATCGTTGCGATCAATGACCACGAGTTTCTCGTTGATGAGCGCGATGGCAAAGGGCTCGGCGACGGCACCAGCGCCGTGCAGAAGAAGCTTTACAAGATCGACCTCAACGGTGCTACCGACGTCGCCAGCACTGCCGTGCTCCAGACCGGCTCCCCATTTGTGGCCAAGACGCAGTTTGCCGATCTCGTCTCGTTGCTCACCGGCGCGGGGATTACCGCAGCCAATATCCCCGCGAAAATCGAGGGTCTTGCCTTCGGCGCGGACATCACCGTCGGCTCCACGGTCAACCACACGCTCTACGTGACGAACGACAACGACTTCGTCCCGGCGATCGCGGGCTCGAATAACTTCTATGTCATCGGCTTCACCGATGCGGACCTCGGCACCTCCACCTTCAGGCCGCAAGCCGTTGTGCCAGAGCCTGGTAGCGCCGTACTTCTCGGTGCCGGACTCCTCGGACTCCTCATCCGCCGCCGTCGCGCCTTATCCGCCGCGTTCATTGCTTCACGCACGCCGTGGGAGATTCCGTCTCCCGCGGCGTGCGTG
>JBAWZW010000325.1:0-2862 GCA_037142835.1 Verrucomicrobiota bacterium | reverse complement strand
CATCCTCCTCCTCACTGGCTGCGAATCCACCTCCACCCCAACCCCCGTCGCCAAACCCTCCTCCTCCGTTAACGCCTCCAAACCCCTCAAATCAGGCCAACGCCTCCTCGTCCGCACCACCGCTTACACCCAAACCGAACCCGGCGGCTGGGCCAACGGCGTCGGCGGTCGCCTCCGCTACAACCTGACCAATAGCTCCGCCGCCAGCGATTGGTCCTGGCTCCCCGTCGATACCACCTTCCGCATCCCCTCCACCGGCCGCCAATACATCATCGAAGATTACGGCAGTGCCCTCATCGGCCGACGCACCATCGACCTCTTCTGCCCCTCTCGCTCCCTCATGAACCAATGGGGCTGTCGCCAAGTCGAAATCGAAATCATCCGCTGGGGGAGCCCACGCCGTAGCCTCGAAATCCTCGGAGACCGCCGACGCCACCCCCAAGTCCGCGCCATGGTCAACGCTCTCACCGAACAATCTCGCGGCTTCCCCAGCCAGTTTCACCGCCTCAACACCGAGTAACCGCATCCCACCCTTCATCCAGCCCTCTCCTCACATGCACATCTTCGTCACCGGCGGCGCCGGCTACATCGGCAGCATCTGCGTCGAACAACTCCTCAACGCCAACTACACCGTCACCGTCTTCGATAACCTCACCGAAGGACACCGCCGCGCCGTCGACCCCCGCGCCCACCTCATCGTCGGCGATCTCCAATCCCCTCCCTCCATCACCCACGCCCTCCAATCCGCCCAGCCAGACGCCGTCATGCACTTCGCCGCCAACGCTCTCGTCGGCGAATCCATGGAAAATCCCTCCAAATATTTCCAAAATAATCTCGTCGGCGGTCTCCATCTCCTCGACGCCATGGTCGCCACCAACGTCAAAAAACTCGTCTTCTCCTCCACCTGCGCCACCTTCGGCCCCCCAGATCACTCTCCCATCGATGAGTCCACCCCCCAAAAACCCATCAATCCCTACGGCGAATCCAAACTCCTCTTCGAAAAAATCCTCCGCTGGTATGACGAAATCCATGCCCTCCGCTTCACCGCCCTCCGCTACTTCAACGCCGCTGGCGCCACCGAAAAATTCGGCGAAGATCATCGCATCGAAACCCATCTCATCCCCAATGTCCTCAAAGTCGCCCTCGGCCAAAAGGATTCCGTCCACATCTTCGGCACCGATTACCCCACCCCCGACGGCACCTGCATCCGCGACTACATCCACATCCTCGACCTCGCCCAAGCCCACATCCTCGCCCTCAAAACCGAAAAAAGCGCCTTCTATAACCTCGGCACCGGCGGCGGCACCAGCGTCCGCGAAATCATCGCCACCTGCGAAAAAATCACCGGGAAATCCATCCCCACCATCGAACAACCCCGACGCCCCGGCGACCCCGCCCGCCTCATCGCCGCCAGCGACAAAATTCGCCAAGAACTCGGCTGGTCCCCCCAATTCCCAAACATCGAAAAAATCATCGCCAGCGCCTGGTCCTGGCACCTCCAAAACCCCCAAGGATACCAAGACTAACCCCCAGCCAGTCACCTCCAACCTTCTCCCTCCAGAGCATCCCACCGAAAATATTTTAATAATTAAAGATTGCCAAGGTCGAAATTGTCGCAATATTAGTCCGAATAACCTATGCGCACTTCTCCTCGCTTAGCATCATCAACTAAAAGGCCCTTCCCCACCTTTCAAACGCTGGCGATCCTCTCCACCAGCATCTTTTATTCTGTCGCTCAGGCCAGCGTCGTCACCTCTTTCGGCACCTTCAATATGACCTTCGAAGGCATCGGCAACCCAAATAACTCCGCTGATACCACAGGCGATCCAAACCCAGCGGGATCCGTGGGTTACGCCTACTGGATGGGTAAATATGAGGTCTCCGAAGACATGATCAACAAGTATAATAATCAATACGGAGTCAGCAATAATCTGGTGATCACCCATAACTCTTATGGTGCAGATAAACCTGCAGGAAGTGTCTCTTGGAACGAAGGCGCTCGCTTCACCAACTGGCTAAATACCAGCACAGGCGGGTATGCCGCCTACAAATTCACAACCTCAGGCGTGAACGACAACATCGATCTGTGGACGGTTGCCGACTCCTTGGATTACGACCTGAATAATCCCTACCGTAGCCTTCGCGCAACCTATGTTTTGCCAAGCATGAACGAGTGGTATAAGGCCGCCTTCTATAACCCGTCCGCCAATAATTATTTCGGCTACGCCGCTGGAAGCAACACCCCCCCAACCCCAGTCGCAAGTGGCACCGCGCCCAACAGTGCCGTTTATAACGGCCAGTTAGGACCCGCCGACATCACCTCAGCGGGCGGCCTCAGCCCTTACGGAATAATGGGCATGAATGGCAATGTCTACGAATGGGAAGAAACCGCCTACTCCTTAAATAATAATTCAGGCTCCGCGATTCGCGGAATCCGCGGCGGCATGTGGATCGACTCTCCTGCCACCTTCTTGATGTCGTCATCCAGAGGCACCATCTCGCCGACTTACGAAAACGCTACTTTCGGATTTCGGATCGCCAGTCTTTCTTTACCCGTTTCCGTGCCAGAAGGAAGCCCAGGATGCTTCGCCATTTTTAGCACCCTCGGCCTCTTAATCGTGGCTCATCGCATCCAAAAATCTCCCGAGTCTCCCCGTCCTAAACCTCAGCACCCCAGTAGGTAATCTCCCCCCTTTGACCCAGAAATACCCCCAATTTTCTCCCCCCACTACTCCGCTCCCAGCTACCCGACTCGCAGTTCCCAGTTCCGCCTTCCCCACTCCACCCCCATCCCGTTTACGCACACCGCGAAAGGGACACACACACCGCGAAAGGGACACGCACACCGCGAAAGGGACACGC
>JBAWZW010000324.1:0-2865 GCA_037142835.1 Verrucomicrobiota bacterium | reverse complement strand
AGCAAGGGGGGCGTGGGTCTGGCGGCTGGTCTGAAAGATTACGGGGTAAAGAATTATCTTCGGACATCGAAAGATCTTCCGCACGAGCAAGATACGCCGTGGACGCTGGTTTGCACCTTGCCGTATAACTGCCAATTTCAGCCAGCGATCGAACTGGAAGCGGTGGCGGGAAAAGTGGTGGCTTTTAATTCGACGAATCCGTTGGTCCAGTATTTGACGAAGACGGAGAGTGTGACCACGCGGGCTGGGGTGCAGGTGTATGAGGCGGAGCGGTGGGTGAGTGGGGAGGGGGCGATTTATACGATTCCTGCTGGGGTCACTGTGCGGTCGGTAAGTTATCGGGAAACGGGGTATGACACCACCTTTGCGGGATCGTTTGAGTGCAACGACTCCGACTATAACGTTTTGTGGAAGAAGGCTGTACGGACGGCTTATCTTTGTATGCGCGAGCATTTTTATGACTGTCCTGATCGGGAGCGGGTGGGATTTTGGGGTGATGGCACGCCGGAGTTGAACCAGTGTTTTTACGCCTTCGATACCAAGTCGCATCGGCTGTGCAAGGAGTTGGTGCTCCGTCCATTGGAGCCGAAGTTTTATCCTGGCCAGCACTTGGAGTTTCTCGGTGATTATGGTCTGTGGTTTTACTATTTGCAGACGGGCGATTTGGAATCGATGCGGAAGATTTACGCGCCGACGAAAGTCTTTCTTTTTCAGACCTATCAATTTGGGAATCCGCGGACGTGGTTTGACTGGGGCAAGGAGATTAAGGACACCGCGGTGACGGAGACGTGTTTTTACTACAACTGCCTTGGGACCCTTCGAAAAATCGCGCTGATCACTGGTCACGAGGGGGATGTGCCAGAGATCGAGGAGAAGCGGGCGAAGATTAAAGAGTCCTTTGATCGGCTGTATTGGAAGGGGGGATTTTATATGTCTGAGCAAGTGAAAACGCCTGATGACCGGGCGAATGCGATGGCGGTGAATGTGGGATTGGCTGAGGCGAGTAAATGGCCAGCGATTTATGCGAATGTGCTGACGAAGACGCCCTCCTCGAGTAGTTTTTTTGATCGTTGGGTTTTTGAGGCGCTTTGTCAGATGGGGCGGTCGGATGCGGCGCTTCTGCGGATGGCGAATCGTTATCGGACGATGATTGCTTGTCCGTTCACCACTCTTTGGGAGCATTACGATCGTTGGTGGGCATCGAGGATTGATGCCTTTGATGAGGGGTCGTCATTGAATCACGGGTGGAACCCTCCGGCGTTGATTCTTTCGCAAACGATTGCGGGGGTTTCGCCGGAAGCGGCTGGGTGGGGTGTTTATCATGTGCTTCCGCAAGAGGCCTTTTTGACGGCGATCAAAGTGGTGGTGCCGTCGATTAAGGGTGAGGTGATCGTGGATATTCAAAAGACGGCGACGGAATACGCGTTGGGGCTGCATTCTCCTCGGGAGACGGTGGCGATTGTGGGGATTCCGAAGCGCTCGTTCACCAGTCTTGGGGAGATTGAGGTCAATGGGCGGACTTTGTGGAAGGCGGGGTTTACGGGGGAGCTTGGGGGAGTGTCGCCGGGTGGAGAAGATGCGGAGTATGTGCGGTTTAAGGTGTTGCCTGGGGACTGGAAATTTCGGGGTCTGGGGGTGCTTCCGCTGGCGAGTCCGAAGGTGCCTGGGGTGCCGCCGATGGTGGAGCGAGCTTTGGAGAAAAAAGGGTGGGTGGCAACGGCCTCGGTGCCCGATGGGAGCTATCCTTTTAGCGGGGGGAAGATCCCGATTGATGTTGCGGCGGCTAATGCGATTGACGGGGATGCGTGGACTGGGTGGCGGGATATGACGGCAAAGCAGGCCCCTGGGCAGTGGTTGCAAGTGGATATGAGGAGTGAACAAGTCTTTTCGAAGGTGGTTTTAGAAAATACTTGGGCGCAATGGGATACGCCGACGAGTTATGCGGTGAATATTTCAAAAGATGGCAAGGAGTGGGGGCAACCGATTGCCGTTGGGGAGGGACAAGCGGGTCGGACGACGATCGGTTTTCCGGCTGCGCGGGGGCGTTATCTGCGGGTGACGCAGACGGGGACGAATCCGAAGTATCACTGGTCGGTCTATGAGCTGGACGTTTATCCGCCGGGCGAATGATGGGGGAGGGGTGGTGATGGGAGGTATGGGCGCTCAGCGGTGGGGGGGCCAACGACCATGGTCGGCGATGGGCCAAGCCGGGGTTAGAAGAATTCGTCGATGAGGTCTTTGTAGGGTTGGTATTCGGGTCCTGTCATGGAGCAGGTTTTCATCCAACCGTTGAACATCTGGAGGGCGGCTTCTCGGTGGTCTTTGACTTCGGGGATGCGGGCGAGGGATTCCCATTCCCATTTTTCCCAATTGTCGTCCCAAGAGATGCGAAAGAGGGCCCACTGGTAGTCGTCGCCCTGCCAAGGAATGAGGTAGAAGTGGTCTTCGCTGAGCCAAGACGTCCAATTTTCCGCGGTATCTTCGACGGTCCCGATGTGATGGACGGAGCTGGGAATTAAATCTTGCATGGCTTCCAAGGCGTCTTCCTTGGAAAGGGGGCCGGGATTTTCGTCGTCATCGTCGTCCTCGTTTTCGTCGTCTTGGTCGGCGTTTGCTTTGTCGTCTGATTCTTCTTGGTCTTCAGCGTAGACCGTTTTGAAAAAAGGGAGGGAAAACTCGGTGTAATCTACAGGAATTTTTTGCATAAAGTATGGGTGATTTTTATCGTCTGAGGGTGGAGGAGTGATCTTCTGGAGTGAATCAAAATCAAGAGGAAATGGATTGATTGTCGATGATGATCGGGATTGGGCATGGTGATGGAAATGAGCGGGAACGCTCTGGGATGGGGCAAATTGTAAGGTGGGG
>JBAWZW010000323.1:0-2879 GCA_037142835.1 Verrucomicrobiota bacterium | reverse complement strand
TTCCGGGCCGGGGAATCGACTCGCGCCAAGCTCGCCAAGGACGCCAAGACCAGAAGCATCCAGCATGATGAGTTTACACGCGCAGAAAAGGAACAGGCCCTTTATCCCCCCTCCAACCAAGACGCCACCCGCCAGCGGCCTCCGTTGCCGCCGGGCTCACTGAGCCCGGTCCCCGCCGCCACCCCCAGCGCCGCTCCCCGTTCTCCCGGTCCCCCGAGCGACGGGCACGAAAGCAAATCCCTAGCAGAGCAGTGGCTTTCGGTATGACCACCGTCCAACGCCAACTTCTGGAGGTGCCTCCTGTCACCGCGATAGAAAAAGGGGGGTTGCGGAAATGAGCGATTTTCCCATTGACCGCCCCCGATCATTCCAAATATCCCCTTCCGCAACGTTCCACAAACTCACTATTTCATGAACCCAATCACCATCCTGTCCGTCTTCAGCCTCGTGCTCAGCGCGGCCATCACCTTGCCAGCAGCCGCGCAAGAAGTCCTGCCCAAACCAGAACAGCCTTTCAAAGGCAAAATCGGCCGCACGATCGAGCAATCCAAGACGGACTTCCCCATTCCGCTGACCGCGCCCAAGGGCGCACCGAATGTCCTCCTCATCATGACCGATGACGTGGGCTGGGGCGCTTCGTCCACCTTCGGCGGGCCGATTCCCACGCCGAGTTATGACCAGCTCGCAAAGTCCGGACTCCGCTACAATCAGTTCCACACCACGGCGCTTTGCTCGCCCACGCGCTCGGCGCTACTCACGGGTCGCAATCATCACTCCTGCTCCACAGGCGTGATCATGGAAATGGGCACGGGCTTTCCCGGCTACAATTCGCTGATGTCGAAGAGTTGCGGCAGCGTCGGGGAAATCCTTAAGCAGAACGGCTACAACACGTCTTGGTGGGGTAAGAACCACAACGTGCCAGACTGGCAGACGAGCCAGGCGGGGCCCTTCGACCTCTGGCCTACCGGGTTGGGCTTCGAGCGTTTCTACGGCTTCATCGGCGGCGACACCGACCAGTGGCATCCCGCGATCTACGACGGCACCAATCCCGTCGAGGCCCCGCATGACGCGAAGGACTATCACTTCGACGCCGACATGGCCGACCACACCATCGCGTGGATTCAGCAGCAGCACAGTCTCGCGCCGGACAAGCCCTTCTTCGCCTACTACACGCCAGGCCTTTGCCACGCACCCCATCACGCGCCGAAGGACTGGATCGCCAAGTTCAAGGGGCAGTTCGATCAAGGCTGGGACAAGGTGCGCGAGGAAACGCTCGCGCGGCAGATCCAGCAGGGCCTCGTCCCCCCAGGCACCAAGCTCACCGAGCGGCCTAAGGAAATCCCCGCCTGGGATTCCTGCAGCCCCGACCAAAAGAAACTCTACGCGCACATGATGGAAATCTATGCGGCCTGCCTGAACTACTGCGATGCCAATATCGGTCGCGTCATCAAGGCGGTGGAAGACACCGGCGAGCTGGACAACACGCTCATCATCTACATTCAGGGCGACAACGGCGCGAGCGCCGAAGGCACCTTGCAAGGAATGGCGAATGAAGTCGGCGTGGCCGCCAATGGCGTGGAAGAGAGCGAGGCCTTCCTCCTTTCCATCATCGATGAACTCGGCGGGCCAACGACTTACAACCACTACCCCGTGGGCTGGGCGCACGCCATGTGCACGCCTTTCCAGTGGACCAAGCAGGTCGCCTCGCACTTCGGCGGCACGCGCAACGGCCTCGTCATCTCCTGGCCGAAACGCATCAAGCAGGTCGGCGAAATCCGTTCGCAGTTCAGCTCGGTCATCGACATCGTCCCGACGATCCTCGACGCGGTCGGCGTGAAGGAGCCGACGATGATCAACGGCGTGAAGCAAAAGCCCATCGAAGGCTTCAGCCTCGTGAAGACCTTCGACAACGCCAAGGAACCCACGCCCCACAAGACGCAATACTTCGAGATGCAGGGCAGTCGCGGCGTCTATGAAAACGGCTGGGTCGCTTGCACCACGCCGTTGCGCGTGCCTTGGGCCAAAGCCGCCCCCGGTACGGCCAGCATCAAGCCCGACGACTTCAAGTGGGAGCTCTACAACGTCGCGATGGACTTCTCCGAATCAAAGAACCTCGCCGCGGAGAACCCAAAGAAGCTCAAAGAACTCCAAACCGTCTTCGACCGCGAGGCAAAGAAGTATAACGTCTATCCGCTCGATACCCGGTTTGCCGAGCGTGCCGACGTCTCCATCCGCCCCAGCCTCACGCGCGGACGGAGCAGCTTCACCTACTTCCCCGGCACCATCCGCATCCCGGAAGGTAGCGCGCCGGACACCAAGAACAAGTCCTGGAGCATCACGGCGGAAGTGGAAATCCCCGAGGCCGGTGCCGAAGGGATTCTCGTCACGCAAGGTGGACGCTTCGGCGGTTATGCCCTGCTCCTCAAGGACAGCACCCCTGAGTTTGCCTACGCGCTCTCCAACCAGGCCGCGCTCAAGTATCGCGTCACCTCAAAAGAAAAACTCGCCCCCGGCAAACACACCCTCAAGGTAGACATGAAGTATGACGGACCCGGCTTCGGCAAAGGTGCCACCGGCACCCTCTTCGTGGATGGCAAAGAAGTCGCGCAAGCCAAGATCGAGCGCACCATCCCCGTCCGCTTCTCGCTCGACGAGACATTTGACGTAGGCCTCGATACCGGCACGCCCGTGCTCGAAGACTACGTGGGGAAGATGCCCTTTAAGTTCACTGGCGATTTGAAAAAAGTCGTCATCGAACTCGGCAAAAGCGGCCTCACCGCCAGCGATGAGAAGGCCCTCGAAAAAACCCAGAAAAAGGTCGAGGCCATCCGGGATTAACTGCGGAAGCTGGACTCGAACCGATAAACTCCCGCACCTAA
>JBAWZW010000322.1:0-2887 GCA_037142835.1 Verrucomicrobiota bacterium | reverse complement strand
CTTTTCTGGGGGGATTGGCAGGTTGGGGGCGGGGGATTTTACCAGCTGAAGAATTTTTCGGGGACGACGACGATATCGCCGCTTTGGAGTTGGACATCGGCGCGCCGGCCTTCCTTGATTTCCTTGACGTTGACGGGGAGCTTCAGTTTTGAGCCATCGGGGACGGCGCGGAGGACGTAGACGGAGGTGAGGTTGGCGAATTTGGCGAAGCCGCCGTTTTGCAAAATGGCACCGTAAGCGCTGAGTTTTTCGCCATTTTTGAGGGGGAAACTTCCTTGGCGTTGGACGTTGCCGGTGAGGTAGACGAGGCTACTTGGGCCAGCGGGGATGGTGACGACATCGCCTTCGTCGAGGGTGATATCGGAGGTCAGGCCACCGCCGTCGAGGATTTTCTGGACATTGACGACTTCGACGACGCCTTTATTGGCGGCGATGCGCATGACTTTGACGTTGGTGAGGTCGGCTTTTTCGGTGGTGCCGCCGGAGCTGAGGATGACATTGACGAGGGTTGGGGTGACATTGGTGGGGATTTTCCAAGGGCCTGGGTGATTAAATTCCCCGGAGAAATAGATGAGGGGGCCATTTTCGATATCGGCGCCGTGGACGCGTTCGATGAGGACGGAGGCGGTATTGAGTTGGGAGCTTTGGAGGGCGCGTTTGACGGCGGCTTCGACGGCGGGGATGGTTTTGCCAGCGACGGCGATGCGACCGACTTGGGGCATGATGATGTAGCCACCGCGGCGGACTTGGTAGCGACCATTGAAGGAAGGGTCTTCGGTGACAAAGACTTCCACGGTTTCGCCGGGGAGCAAGATTTCGTTGGTGGCGGCGGCGGCATTTTGTTGGCCTTGGGTGGCTTCATCCAAGGCTTTCTCGACTTGACCGAGTTGGGATTTAGTGGAGTCGAGGCGGGCTTGCCAGTCTTTGGCTTCTTGGTTGAGGCGATCGGCGGCTTCGAGATTGCCGGCGGCGGTTTGCATGGCGAGTTGTTTTTGGACATTGTCCAACTTCGCCTTGGTGTAGCGGACTTCGCCTTCGAGGGTTTGTTTTTTTTCGGTAAAATCTTCGACCTCGCTGGAGGATTTTTTGGATTGGGGGACTTTGAGGAGGCCGGTGGGTTCACTGGATGCTAGGGGAACCGCGCTAGTTTTGAAGCGGACTTTTTCGGCTGACCAAGCGGTCGGCGAGCCGAGAAGGAGGGCGAAAAAGGCCGAGACGGGGAGGGAATTGAATCGGAGACGGGTAGGAAATTTCATTTCGAGTAAAGGTACTTCTTACAAAGTAGAGGATAAAAGGAATGGTGCAAGAGGAAGTTTATCGAATAATTTAATTCTTGAGGGGGGGTTAATTAAAATATTTTGTAAAGCTGAGGTAGAACAGATTTTCGGTGTAATTGTTGAACAGGTAATCGGAGAGGCGTTGTTGGTACTGGGTGAGGAGCTGGACTTGGAAGGTGTCGGTGAAGAAGTGATCGATCTCGGCGATGCTGGTCCAAGTGTTATAGTAACCGGGATCGGAGTTGGCGAGGGTCGCGAAGCCGGTGAGGGTGATGCGGGTGCGTGGGCCTGCTTGGATTTGGATATTGGCACCGGCGCGGTACTCGACGCGGGAGAGGGAAGTGCCGATGAGATCGACGACATTATTGCGAGAGACGAGGCCATTGAGGATGACTTTGGGGCCGATGACTTGGCGGATATTGTAGCCGACGATCTCGTTAGTTTGGTCTTGGAAAGCGCTGACGGAGCGACCGAAGTAGAGGCTTTCTTGGGTGTAGGGGCCTGCTTGGTGGGTGAGGAGGACACGCCAGAGGAAGGTATTTTGGTCGGAATAAAAGTAGGATCCGAGTTCGGCGTGGAGTTGGAGTTGGTTGGTGATGGGGCCATCGATTCCGAGGCGAATGGTTTGACCGAAACCAGTTTCGAGATCGGTGCGGAGGGCGCTATAGATGGCGAAAGGTTTGAAGCGAAGATTTTCGCGTTCGGAGATGAGGACGACGCTGAGTTGGTCGCGGAGGCCTGGGAGGCCGCGACTGCCTTGATTATACCAGAGATTTTCGTGGGAGGCGATGACGCGGAGACGGGTATCGCCGAGGATTTTGCGATCGGCTTGGGCGCCGATGGTGTTGCTGTAGTAGAGGATATCGGCGGTGGTCTGTTGGTCGACTTGGAGTTGGCTTTGGGGGACGTTGCGGTCACCTGGTCCAAAGGTGTAACGTCCTGCGGTATCGGAACCGGTGAAGCCGCCGTTGCGAAAGATGAGGGCGTCGTCGCGGTAATCATTTTCGAAGCGTCCGATATCGACGACGAAATTATTGGAGAAGAGGACATTCCATCCGCCGAGATTGGTGTTCCAAGTGATTTCGGAACGGAGGCTGGGGTCTTGACTTAAGCCGAAGATGAAGGGGGCGTGGCTTCTTTGTCCGAAGCCTGTGATGCCGATTTCGTTGACGAGGGGGAGATAAATTAGGGAACCGGTGAAGGCGAGGCGGAGGCCTTCGGTGACTTGGGCGATGATGGAGGCGGTGAGAGTGGTGATGGCGATGGTGCCAGACTCGGGATTATCTTCGGTGAGATTGATGTTGTTGCTCCAGAGGGCGGCACCGGAAAGGGATTGGAGTTTAAAGAAAACGGGTCCGATTTTGAGGTCAGCGTCTTGGGGTTGGAAGCCGCGTTGGAGGACGGGAACATTGAGATCGAGGTGTGGAAGAGCCACGGTGGCACTTGCTTGGACTTCACCTGAGCGAATGGATGGGGAAATGGGTGGGAGGCTGAGGGGATTGGAGTAAGGAGGGCCGGTGTTGCGAAAGATTCTGGAGTAGGGGACGCCGAGTGCGGGGGTGACTTGGTAAGCGTCTTTGGGCAAGGTATTTGGGAGGGAAGTATCGGTG
>JBAWZW010000321.1:0-2890 GCA_037142835.1 Verrucomicrobiota bacterium | reverse complement strand
CGGGATGCGTAGGGTGGATGATGGGTGTTGGGGAGGGGGATGTTTTTGATGACACCCCGATCCAAACCCCGGTGGCCCGCCCTCGACTAGGCCCGAATGCGACTTTCGCTTTGGCGAACCCATTTACCGAAAAATTTTTACGCCTCAGATTGAAAGAAAGCCCCATCATTACCCGATTATGAATCCCCGTCTTTCGCGCCCATTATCCATTCCCCTTCTTGGGCTGTTCTTCCTCCTCCTCACTTCCCCTTTCACCCACTCCCAGGCCCCGCTCAATTACCTGATCGTGCTCATCGATGACCTCGGTGCCTCCGACCTCGCTTGCTACGGCTCTTCTTTTTACCAAACTCCCCATATTGATCAGCTCGCCCGCGATGGGATGAAATTTACCCAAGCCTATTCCGCTTGCACGGTCTGCTCTCCCACCCGCGCCGCCCTTCTCACCGGCCAATACCCCGCCCGCCTCCACCTCACCGATTGGATCGCTGGTCACGAGCGCCCCCAAGCCAAACTTCGGATCCCAAACTGGACCAAAGAGTTGCCCCCCACCGCCATCACGATCGCCGATCTCCTGCGCAAAAAAGGGTACTCCGCCGCCCACTTCGGCAAATGGCATCTCGGGAAAAACCAGCCCGCTACCACCCGAGGCTTTGACTTCACCCTCGCCGACAACGGCAAAGGTCAGCCAGACACCTACCTTTCCCCTTACAAAAATCCCCAACTTCCCGATGGTCCACCCGGTGAAGAGCTCACCGAACGCCTCACCCGCGAAGCCGCCGCTTGGATCGAAAAAAATCAAGGCCACCCTTGGTTCCTTTATCTTCCTCACTTCGCCGTTCACACCCCACTGGGCGCTCCAGCCCCAGTGGTCGCTCGCTTCCAATCCTTGAGCGACCCCAAAGCTCCCCACAAAAACTCCCAATACGCGGCCATGATCTCGGCGGTCGATCAAAGCATCGGCACCCTCCGCGCCAAGCTCCAGGAACTCCAGCTCGCCGATCGCACCGTGATCATTTTTACGAGCGACAACGGGGGGCTCCTTCCGATTACCCAAAACCTCGGTCTTCGTGCGGGGAAAGGCTCCGCTTACGAGGGTGGGGTTCGCGTCCCCGCGATCGTTTTCTGGCCAAATCAAACCAAACCCCATTCTCAATCCTCCACCCCAATCATCACCATGGATTGGTTTGCCACCATCGCCGCCGCCACCCAAATCCAAGCTCCGAGCGATGGGGTGAACCTCCTTCCGCTGCTCAAGGGCGAAGCTTTTTCACCTCGTCCTCTTTATTGGCATTATCCCCATTACCACCCCGGCGGCGCCACGCCCTACTCCGCGGTTCGCGATGGCAATTGGCGCCTCATCCACTTTTACGAAGACGACCACCTTGAACTTTTTAATCTCCAAGACGATCCCCAAGAAAAAAACAACCTCGCCTCCACCCAGCCAGACCGAGCTGGGCAACTCCGTTCCCAACTCGATCTTTGGCGACTAAAGGTCGGCGCCCAGGCCCCCACCCCCAATAGCCCGTAGCGCGCAGATAAAGGGACACGCGCGGAAGAATTTTGTGCCTACTCAAAAACCACGATGGCACCGCCGGCGGGTTCGAGAGGGAAGCTGAAGGAACCGTCCTTGACCACGGCGTCCGTGTAGGTGCGGGTCGTCCGGTCGAAAACTCGGGGTTTGGCCGCGCGAGTGAGCTTGAGCGTTACGTGCTGCGCGGCGTAGGCGTTGTGGTTCGCAAGGAAGACCACGTCGCGGTCGGTGTCGTGGTATTTAGAGACCGTCATGATGAACTCGCCACTCGTGGGTTGAATCCAGAAGTCGGCGGGAAAGGGGTTTTTCTCGAGACCGGGAGGCATCGCTGGCTTGTCGGTTGGCAACTCTACGGGCCGGTCGTTCCAGTCTTTGGTCCAGGGGGTGGAGTAGATGGCCGTGGGCAGGCCGATTCTGGCGATTTCCGTGCGCATGGGTTCGATCCAGGCATTGACCGCCGCCAGATCTTTGCCATAGCCGTTCCACTGGAAATTCTCCATGTTCATGATGCGTGAGCCGATGTGCCACATCGCCGCCCGCAAACCGCAGGCGATCGAGGTGGTCTGCGTATAGAGTAGTCGATTGAAATTGCCTTTTCCCGGCAGGCCGGCATCGGTGGTGCAGTAGCGGCCTAGGCGGTTGTCGGTGTCTTTCGCCGTGCTCCAAGCGGCCAGAAGATGGGGGAAGTTTTTCTGCGGGCCCCGCTTCCACGCGAAGTCGTAATAGCTAATCAAGTCGGATTTGGCCAAAAAGTGGAGGCCCTCGCTTTGGTAGGTTCCAGTGTAGGTGGCGTGGGTGGGATCCCACGCATGGACGTTGTCGATGTCCCGCGCCCGCCCCGCGCCCTGATTGGCGAAGCGGTCCGCCCAGAGATGGTAAGCGACAACGGTTGGATTGTTCCGCAGGGTTCTGAGCAGTGCCTCGCACTCCTGGGGATTTTTGAATACGTGGGGCTCCGCGAGTAGGTCCACCACCATGAGCAGGCCGTGTTTTTTGCAGAGGGCCTCCCGTTCTGGCGTGTATTTGCAGAGCACGGAGTTGAAATGCCCTTCTTTGGAGATGGCCTCGAGGAGTTTTTCAAACTGCGCGGGGTCCTTCGGCAGGGGGTCGTCGCCGTAGCCATTGATGAAAATCGCCAGATAGGTTTTCGGGCGGCGCTTCGCCTGGGCTTCCCTGTTTTCAGTCGGATCCTCCGCGCCAGCGGAGGGGAATCGAGACATGCAGAGAAGGGCGAGGGACGCCCATAACGAGGCGGTGCGGTGAAGTTTAGGAAGCATGCTGATCGTTTTTCTAAGATGAGAAAGGGATAGAGGTAGGCCGGTGAATGCGGTGATCAAGCGTGGGGGAGGCAAGGGGGGT
>JBAWZW010000320.1:0-2896 GCA_037142835.1 Verrucomicrobiota bacterium | reverse complement strand
CCTTCTTTTCGACGACCTTCTTTTCGGTAGCTACTTTTTCAGGGGCCTTCTTTTCGGCAACCTTCTTTGGGGCCTTGGCTTCGGGCGTGGCGGTTTCTACCTCGGTAGCGCTATCGACCCACTCGATGAAGCACATTTCTGAGGCATCGCTGATCCGCTGGCCGAGTTTAACGATCCGGGTGTAGCCGCCCTTACGGGTTGCGGCGCGAGGAGCGACTTGATCAAAGAGGATTTTGACGATGTTTGCTTGGCGGAGAACCGCTAGGGCAGTCCGGCGAGCGTGGAGAGTTTTTTTCTTGCCGAGGGTGACCATTTTCTCGGCCATTGGTTTGACCGCTTTGGCCTTGGCCAAGGTGGTTTTGATTCGGGAATGTTCGATCAGGCTACAGGCGAGGTTTGAGAGCATCGACTTCCGGTGACCTTCCTTGCGGCCGAGCTTAACCGTATTTTTTTGGTGGCGCATAACTAGTGTATTTTAAGTGAGTTTAATCTAAGTCGACGGGGATGGTGTCTGGTTGTGGGTCGACCAAGCCATTTTCGAATTTCATGCCGAGCGAGAGGCTGAGTTGGGTGAGCTTGTCCTTGATTTCGTTGAGGGACTTCTTGCCGAAGTTGCGATACTTGAGCATCTCGCTCTCCGATTTTTCGGCGAGTTGGCCTACGGTGGTGATGTTGGCGTTGTTCAAGCAGTTGGCTGCTCGGACGGAGAGTTCGATTTCGTTGACGCTCATGTTCAGAAGCTTTTTCATCTTCTGATTTTCTTGGCTCTGAGCTTGGGGGGTTTCGTCAAACTCTACGGCGTTTTCGTCGTAGGCGTAGAAAGGCTCGAAGTGCTTCTTCAAGATGGAAGAGGCTTGGACCAAGGCTTCTTGGGGACTGACGCGACCATCCGTCCAGATTTCGATCTCGAGTTTATCGTAATCAGTCCGTTGACCGACTCGGGTATTGCCTACGGCGTATTTTACTCGGGTGACTGGTGAAAAGATCGAGTCAATGGCAATCACGCCGATCGGCTGATCGGGGTGTTTGTTTTCGTCTCCGCGAGCAAAGCCTCGGCCGACCTTGACTTCGAGTTCGGCTTCAAAGCGGTGTTTTTTGTCGATCGTGCAGATGACTAAATCTTTGTTGAGCACTTCGCATTGGGCGGAGTCTTCGATGTCTCCTGCGGTGACCGTGCCTTCCTTGTTCACGTTGATCCGGAGGTTACGGATTTCGTGATCGTTGGCTTTAAACTTGATCTTTTTCAAGTTGAGCACGATGTCGGTGACATCCTCAACGATGTGGGGAAGCGTTTGAAATTCGTGATTGGCGCCTTCGATTTTTACCGAAGTGATGGCGGCTCCTTCGAGGGAGGAAAGGAGAACTCGGCGGAGCGAGTTTCCGACAGTGTGTCCATAGCCAGCCTCGAAAGGCTCGGCGATAAACTTGGCATACATTGGGGTGGCCGTGTCCTCATCTTTGGTGAGGGACTTGGGCATTTCGAAACGTCCTAAACGAACTGGCATATGGTTTTGGTTGGAAGATGAAGGCGAGAATTGTCGGATCGCTCAGACGGAAGAACTGCACTTCATTTTCCTGCTTTCTGTTATTTTCACCGGGTTCCCCCTGACGCGACAGTTAACGAAGATAAAATTCGATAACTCAGGGACCAACGGTGCGGTTTTTTTGATTCGCGCGTGGGGCGGAGAAGAAAGAGGAATTGGGGAGGTTTGTAAACAAAAAAAATTGGAAACTTGGAAGTTTGGGTTGGGTGGGGTGAAAGGACAGAGGGTAATGCGGGAGAAGGGCGATGATTTTGAGAATCGGGGAACGCGGTGGGTATTAGGAATTGGTGAGGTGACTGGGGCGTCGGGTTGACGATGGGGGGAGCGGGAGACGGGAAGATGGGTAGCTAGGCGAGTGGAGGCGGGAGAGCGGCGACGGCTTCGATGAGGGCGTTCTCTAAATCGATGAATGAGAGAGGCTTAACGAGGTGTTTTTGAAAGCCGACCCGGGCGCTGTCTTCGAGATCTGCGGGGTCATGGAAGCCACTGATGGCGATGGCGTAGGGGCAGAGGCGGGGGCCGGCTTGGTTAAGCAAGAACCAGCCGGTGCCGTCGGGGAAACCGATATCAGAGATTAAAACTTCGCAGGGAGCTTCGGCGAGGAGTTGGAGGGCAGATTGGACATCACTGGCGCAGCGGACGGAGTGGTGATGGGCGGTGAGGTAAGAGGCGAGGGTGCTTTGGAATTCGGGATCGTCTTCTGCGAGGAGGATGTTGAGGGGCCTGATTGGCGGGCTTTCAAAATGCATATGTGGAAAAGTAGCAAAGGGGAAATGATGGGAAAGGGTAAAGAGGAATTATTTAGGCAGACGGAGACAGATGGGTGAAGAGAAGGGGTGGACATTTACGAGGGCTTTACAAATTTGGGTGAAACTGTGGTGAGAAAGGTGAGTTGAGTGAGGGAGTCGGACTGGCATGGTGCGAGTTCGACGGATTAACCAAACTAAAAATAAAATGAAACGATTGATGATGTCAGTGAGTGCATTGGCGATGGCGGGAGCGTTCGCAGTGGCGGAGGATTCCGTGGGCAAGCCTCTTTGTGAGCGAGCTGGCGGACCTCCGAAGCCGGAGGAAGTGATGAAGAAGTTAGACACGAATGGGGATCAAGTGTTGAGCCTCGAAGAGTTTAAGGCGGGCCCGCGTGCTCAGAAAGACCCAGCGAAAGCGGCGGAAATGTTTGGGCGTTTGGATGCGGACAAAAATGGGTCGGTGACGTTGGCGGAGTTGAAAGCGTTTCATCCTCCACATCACCACCATGGGCCTGGCGGACCCGGTGGACATGGTGGGAAGGGTGGACCTGGTGGAAAAGGTGGACCTGGTGGGAAGGGTGGACCCGGTGGACCCGGTGGACC
>JBAWZW010000319.1:0-2919 GCA_037142835.1 Verrucomicrobiota bacterium | reverse complement strand
GGCGAAGAAGGCGTCGTCTGGCGGTGGGAAGTCGGCGGCGGGTGAGAAGTCGGCGCTTCCGCCATGGGGTTGGTACGTGGTGGGTGGGGTGGGGTTGGTGATTTTGTTGGTGGTGGTGATGATGGTGAGGAGTTCGAATCAGCGGGCGGCGGAGTTGTCGCGGATGAATGAGGAAGCGGTGAGAGCGGCGGAGGCGGCGGAGAATCGTCGTGATGAGGAGCGGAAGAAAGTGGAATTGACGAAGAAGGCGGAGGTGGCGCCGTTGGCGTGGTTGGAGATGTGCGATGCGCAACAGACGCGGCATGCGGTGAGGATGAGCAGTTTAAAGATTGGGCGAGGTCAGCATAATGACGTGGTCTTTAAGAACGACAGCGTTTCGGGGAATCACTGTGTTTTGAACTGTAATCGGGAGGGAGGCTGGACGATTACGGATACGAATTCGGGGAACGGGGTGGTTTTGAATGGGGAGAAGGTGTTGCAGGGGGGATTGAAGCATGGGGATACGATTGAGTTGGGCGAATTAAAGATGCGATTTTTGTTGCGGTAGGGGGGGCAATCAGGAAGCGACCCATTTAAAAGAGTATGGCTGACGAGATAAGAACTTATTTGGTGGGGCGAAGGAACCAGACGGTGGCCTGCGACATCTCCTTGCCTGAGAGTGAGATTACGGTGAGTCGGAAGCATTTGGAGCTGACGATGACGGCGGCGGGTCGGTGTTACATCGTGCATGTGCATCCGCAGAACACCACGAAGGTGAAGGGTCGGGATGGGGAATGGGTGTCGATTAGTCAGGACTATGTGGAATTGGATGCGCCGTTGATGTTGGGGAGTTATCGGACGACGGCGCGAGAATTATTGGGGAGGTTATCTGGGGGGCCTCCGCCGCCGCCGTCGGTGGAAGTGCAGGGGGATGGGCGGATGGAATGGGATCCTGAGCGGGGGACATTTATGCGGCATCGAGGGGAAAGGGACTGACGATGGCTGAGCTGACACCGAAATTTCGACTGAGTGAGGGGCCTGGGTCGGTGGAGCGACTTTGGACCTTGGTTTTGGGAGGGGTATTGGGGGTGGGACTGGTGATTTTGGTTAATCTGGTGGGGCCTTGGCAGAGTAAATCGACGATGTCGTCGGGGAAAGAAGTAGTGGATACGGATTGGACGCGGATATTGGTGGATTGGAGTTATTACACGGAGGCGGATGGGGTGCAGGTGAACGAGCGGAATTGGTTTTCGGTGCAAGCGTTTATGTGGGTGGCGACCTTTGTGGGGTTGGGGGAATTAAGCATTCGGTGGCGGGTGATGCGGGCGGACCAGGCGATTTTGCGTGGGGAGCTATTGCCTGAGGACGAGCGGAGTTTGCTGACGGCGGAGGATTTGCGGCCGATTTATTTGAAGGCGCGAGGGATGTCGCGGACGGCGGTTTTGCCAGTCTTGGTGAGGCGATTGGCGATGGAGTTTCGGAAATCGAAGTCGATTGATCGGGTGAATGGGTTATTGGATTCGAGTTTGGAGTTATTTTTGCATCAGTTGGATTTGCGATACACCTTGATTCGATATTTGGTGTGGGTGATTCCGACCTTGGGGTTTGTGGGGACGGTGATTGGGATTGCGAGTGCGATGTCGTTTGCGGGGAGTGGAGCGGTGGCCAATGAGGCGTTGTTATCGCCGACCACCCAGCGATTGGCGGTGGCGTTTTACACCACGCTGGTGGCTTTGCTGCAAAGTGGGGTTTTGGTATTGGGGATGAATGCCTTGCAATCGGGGGAGGAGAAGTGTGTGAACGATGCGGGGCAATATTGTTTGGAGAATTTGGTGATGCGGCTGATGGAGCCTGGGCAAATTGAGGGGATGCGGGGGAAGGGGTGAGGGGAACGAGAGAATTTACGGATAAACAAACAAACTAAACCAACTAAACTATGAGTGATCCTAACGATAAAACGCGACTAATTCGGCGGAGTTCTGGCGATGGGGGTGGTGGGTATCCTGCGGCATCTGGGCATGATCCTGAGCAAACGAAATACGAGGGAGGGGGCGGTGCGAGGGGTGGAGGACCTGATCAGACGCGGATTATTCGGCGTGCGGATGAGGCCCCGAAAGCGGTGCCGGTGGCGGTGGTGGCGGATGAGCGGACCGTTTTGGTGCGTCGGTCGACGGATAGAGGGGTGGAGGCATCGACACCTGCGAATGATTTGCCTGATGGGCCGGTGGTGGGTTGGGTGGTGGTGGTGGCGGGGCCTGGTCGGGGTCGATCGGTGCCGCTGGGATATGGGATGAACCAGATTGGGCGGGAGGCGGGGAACCGGGTAGTTTTGCCGTTTGGGGATCCGCAGATTTCCCGAGTGAAGCACGCGACTTTGACCTATGATCCTCGGGGGAAGAAATTTTTCATTCAGCACGGGGAGTCGTCGAATCTGACCTATGTGGGAGACATGCCTGTGTTATCGCCGATGGAGTTAAAGAGTGGGGAATTGATCCGTCTGGGCGACACCACCGTTTTGAAATTTATCCCTCTTTGTGGCGATGGATTCAACTGGGATTAAGGGCGGTGAGATTGGAGGGGTGGAAGACATCCCCTTGCCCGAAAAGAGTTTGGAGGGCGAGGGGATGTTGGATGGTCGTGACTTTGCGGGTCGGCAATCGCAAGGGGTGAGGGAAGTGCAGGAGGACAGTTATGGGGTGGTGATGGCGTCGGAGTTTGGGGGTGGGGTGAGGGATTTATTTGTGTTGGTGGCGGACGGGATGGGTGGGGCCGCGGCAGGCGAACACGCGTCCCAACTTGCCGCAGAGACGGTAGGAGAGTTCGTCTATAAAACCACCTCGCGTGAACCGGGCATGTTGACCCGCGCATTCGAGGAGGCCAATCGCCGCGTGCTTGAGGCGGCCAACCTAGACTCCACACTCGAAGGCATGGGTACCACGC
>JBAWZW010000318.1:0-2920 GCA_037142835.1 Verrucomicrobiota bacterium | reverse complement strand
GGGAGAGGATCGGAGGGTGGCGGGGAGGGAGGAATCGCCTTCCTCGAGGAGGGAGATGCAGGAGTGGCCATTGGCGAGGGCGGCGCAGAGTTTGGAGGCGAGGCGATGGAGTTCGGGGTGGGGGGAGCCGTGGAGTTGGACGCAGAGATTAGCGAAATGGAGATCGAGGTGAGCGGAGGGTGAGGGATTATTGGGCATGAGGGATGGAGGTGGGGAAGAGGGTTTCGAGGCGGGCGATGAGTTGGGGATCGGGGCGTTTGTGGAAGACGCCGAGTGAGGGTTGAGCGGGGTTTATTCCGCGGAGGAAGAGATAGAAGACCCCGCCGAAGTGGTTTTCGGGGAGGTAATTGGGGATGCGGAGTTTGAGGTAGCGGTGGAGGGCGACGGTGTAGAGATGAAATTGGAGGTGGTAATGATGTTTGCGCATTTCGGCTTCCATGACCTCTGGGGTATAGTGATCGGAAGAGGAGCCGAGGTGATTGGATTTCCAGTCGAGGAGATAGAAGCGGCCATCGTGTTGGAAGATGAGATCGATGAAGCCTTTGAGGAAGCCTTTGAAGGTGTAGAAGTCGAGATCTTCGCCGAGGAGATCTTTGAGGTGAGCAGGGGTGAGGTTGCCGACGGGGAGATGGAATTCGGCTTCGGTGAGGCGTTGGGATTTGGGGATTTGTTGGAGGCGAAGGCCGGGGAGGAGTTCGGTGGCGAGGGTTTGGCGGACGGTGTGGGAGACGGCTTGGAGATTGGCGGGGGAGGAGAAGCCAGCGATTTGGAGTTGGGCTTCGACGAGGGGGTTGATTTGGGAGTCGTCGGTGAAGTCGAGTTTTTCGAAGATGGCATGGAGGCAAGTGCCTGCGCGGGTGCCGCGTGGGAAGGCGTGGATCCCGGATTCTTTGGGGTTGGCGTTGGCGGGGGCTTTGGCGGTGGTGGGGCGATCGTAATCTGGGAGATCGGGATGGGTGTGGGAGATGAGGGAGGAGAAGCTGCTGATGCGCCAGTCGCGGGAGATGGAGCCGGTGAAAGTGCGGGCCTCTTTGGGGAGATTAGTGGTTGGGGGTGGGGTCCAGCGTTGGAGTGGGTCGGTGACGGGGGGGAGATCGGTGGCGGAGAAGGCGGTGGGGTGGGAGTCGACGAGGTGGGAGATTTGGGAGCGGAAAGTGGCGTCGTCGAGTTTGTGGGTTTTGAGGTCGACGACGGCGGAGGCTGGGTTAGGGGATGGGGGGTGGAGGATCCAATTGGCGGCGGAGACTTCGGATTGATAGAAGCGACCCCAGATGAAATTGCATTGGAGTTTGGCACGGGTGAGGGCGACGTAGAGGAGTCGGGCATCTTCGGCGAGGAGTTCTTGTGCGAGGATGGCGTGGTGGGCCTCGAGGTCTGGGGAACCGAGGTCGAGGGTGAGGGTATTTTGGGGGTTATGAAAGACGACGGGGGCATTTTTGCGGGGATCGGCGTTGGTCCAGGAGAAGGGGACCCAGACGAGATTAAATTCGAGGCCTTTGCTTTTGTGGACGGTGACGACTTTGACGGCGGCTTCGTCGCTTTCGAGGCGTTGTTCGTGGGCGTCGGTGGTTTTGGTTTGGGGATCCATTTGGGTGGCGAGCCAAGTGGGGAGGCTAGCGGGGCCGAGGTCTTGGGAGATGGCGGCTTCGTGGAGGAGTTCGGCGAGGTGGAGGAGATTGGTGAGGCGGCGTTCGCCGTCGAAGAAAGCGAGGAGGCGAGGGCGGACCTGCCAAGTGATGAGGAAGCGACGGAAAGCGGGGGCGAAGCCGTGTTTGAGCCAATCTTGGTGATGTTTGGAGAAGTCAGCGAGGATGGATTCCCATTTGGGGAGATTGGAGGAGAGATCGTGGATGGAGGGGGAATTGTAACCGAGGGTGATGGTGGCGAGAGCGGCGCGGAGGAATTCTTCGCGGGTGGGGTTACTGATGGCGTGGAGGATGGCGAGGAGCTCGCGAGCTTCTTCGGATTGGAGGACGCTGGCGCTGCCCATGACGATGGCGGGGAGGCCCGCGGCGGAGAGTTTGGCGTGGAGTTCTTTGGCTTCGTAGTTGGTTTTGGTGAGGACGGCGAAATCGGAAGGGGCGAGGGGGCGACCGGCGATGGTGGCGTTGGATTGGAGCTGGGAGACGATGGCGTTGGTGACGGCGAGATTGATTTGGGGGGTGGCTTTGGTTTTGGAGAGGGGTTTTTCGTGGGAGCAGAGCCAGAACTTGAAGGGTGGGGAGTTATCGAGGGCGTTGGGGTCTTGGCGGCCGGCGGGGGTGGAGTTAAGGAAATTGATTCCTGGGACGACGAAAGAGGGGGAACCTGCTTTGAAGAAGTGGTTTACGGCTTCGACGAGCGGGGTGATGGAGCGTTGGTTTGAGGAGAGGGAGTAGTGGAACTGGGCTTGTTCGACGGCGTTGAGGTAGCTGAAGACATCGGCGCCTCGGAAGGCGTAGATGGCTTGTTTGGGGTCACCGATGAGCCAGAGTCGGCCATCGTTTTGGAAGAGAGTTTGGAAGATGGCGGCTTGGGTGGGATCGGTGTCTTGGAATTCGTCGACGAGAGCGGCGGAGAAGCGGGAGCGGGTGGCGGCGATGAGGGCTGGGCCTGAGGGGCCTTGGAGGGCGGAGAGGAGGTGGACGAGGAGATCGTCGAAGGAGAGGACATTGCGCTGGAGTTTGCGTTTTTGGAGTTCTTGGGGTGCGGAGTGGAGGAATTCGAGTTGGAGGGCGAGGAGATAATCATCCCAAGCGTCGGAGAGGGTTTGGGCGTCGTCGAAGAAGGGATGGGTGGGGGTGCCAGATCCGCGTTTGGCGGTATCGGCGGTGAGATTTTTGGCGGTGAAAGCGACGAGGGCGAGGTAATCGGCGGGTTGGGCGTAAGGGTTTTGGAAGCAGCGGTCGAGGGAATCGAGGATGAGGGTGGTGAGTTCGAT
>JBAWZW010000317.1:0-2963 GCA_037142835.1 Verrucomicrobiota bacterium | reverse complement strand
CCCCACCCTCCACCAAGCCATGCGCTATTCCCTCTTCGCCGGCGGAAAACGCCTCCGCCCCATCCTCTGCCTCGCCGCCGCCCAAGCCTCCGGGGGCTCCACCCCACTCGCCCTCCACGCCGCCGCCGCCGTCGAATGCATCCATACCTATTCCCTCATCCACGATGACCTCCCCTGCATGGACGATGATGACCTCCGACGCGGTCGCCCCACCTCCCACATCGTTTACGGTGAAGGGATCGCCGTCCTCGCCGGCGACGCCCTCCTCACCCTCGCTTTCGAAATCCTCGCCCAATCAACCCCCACCCCTCGCTACCCCATCGCCTCCCTCATCCGCGAACTCGCCTCCGCCAGCGGGAGCCAAGCCCTCATCGGTGGCCAAGTCGCTGATCTCCAAGCCGAAGGCCTCCCCATCTCCCCGGCCAAACTCCGCTACATCCACCACTCCAAAACCGCCGCCCTCCTCACCGCCAGTATCCGCCTCGGCGCCATGACCGCCAATGTCTCCCCAGCCAAACTCCAAGCCCTCACCACTTTCGGTCACTCCCTCGGCCTCGCTTTCCAAATCATCGACGATCTCCTCGACCTCACCCAATCCTCCGCCCAACTCGGCAAAACCGCCGGCAAAGATCTCGCCGCCAGCAAAGCCACTTACCCCGCCGTCTTCGGCCTCGATCGCTCCCGCTCCGAAGCCCGACGCCTCACCAAACTCGCCCACGCCTCCCTCCTCCCTTTCAAAAAAAATGCCGCCACTCTCGCCGCCCTCGCCTCCCATCTCCTCGATCGCCAATACTAACTCCCTCGCTCCTCTGCCGTGAAAGCCATCTCTCTCGACGCCCCGCTCTCCTTCCGCTCCCTCACCCTCCCCTCCCCCCCTCCGCCCTCCCCCGATCAAGCCCTCGTTCGCGTCCACAGCGTCGGCATCTGTGGCACCGATTACGCAGGGTACCTAGGCAAAATGCCCTTCTTCTCCTACCCCCGCATCCCCGGCCACGAACTCGGCGTCGAAGTCCTCGCCGTCGGCTCCCATGTCTCCCACATCACCCCCGGAATGCACTGCGCCGTCGAACCTTACATCAATTGCCAAACCTGCTACTCCTGCCGACGCGGCCTCACCAATTGCTGCGAATCGCACCAAACCCTCGGCGTAATGTGCGACGGCGGCCTCGCCGAACTCTTCCTCCTCCCCGCTCGCAAACTCCACCCCTCCGCCTCCCTCTCCTACGATCAACTCGCCCTCGTCGAAACCCTCGCCATCGGCTGTCACGCCGTCGATCGCGCCCAAATCTCCCCCGCCCACCACGTCCTCATCATCGGCGCCGGCCCCATCGGCCTCTCCGCCCTCGAATTCGTCAAACTCTCCGGCGCTACCCCCATCGTCCTCGATTCCAACCCCGCTCGCCTCGATTTCTGTAAAAATTCCCTCGGCGTCCAACACCTCCTCCACCCCAAACCCGATGGCTCCGAACTCCAAGACCTCGCCACCATCACCAATGGCCAACTCGCCGATGTCGTCATCGATGCCACCGGCAATCACCTCTCCATGTCCGCCGCCCCACGCTTCTGCGCCTTCGGTGCCAAAATCGTCTACGTCGGCATCTCCCAACAAGAAATCACTTTCCCACACGCCCCCATCATCCACCGCCGCGAACTCTCCATCCTCGCCTCCCGCAACGCCCTCTCCCGCGACTTCTCCCGCATCATCTCCCTCATCGAAGACGGCTCCATCAATACCCAACCCTGGATCACCCACCACGCCCACTTCGATGATCTCATCACCACTTTCCCCGATTGGCTAAACCCCGCCTCAGGCGTCATCAAAGCCATCGTCACTCTCCCCTAACCCCCTCCACCCCAACCCGTTTACCCAGCCGCCCCAATCCGCGACCGCGCCATTTCCTCGCTCATTCCGCTCTCCACAAGACACTTCACCGCCCTCTCAATCACCGCATCCTTCTCCCCAATCATCGCATCCTTCTCCCCAATCATCGCATCCTTCTCCCCAATCACCGCTTCTTTTTCTCCAATCACCGTAGCGTTCTTCGCGATCAGCATCTCTTGATCCGCCAGCTTTCGCTCCATCGCATCGAAACCCACGAGATAGATGTCCTCCACTTCCATCTTCTCCCTCACCCGCGACTCGCTGATCGCCATGATCAAACGCCGAATCACCCCTCTGAATTTCTCTGGATAGTCCTCCTCACGAACACTGAGATGATGGCCGTCAATCGGGTCTTGTTGACTTTGATCAAAAATCCCTAACAGGCATTCCAATTCGCTTTGTCTCCGCCGATTCAAATAAGGAATCTGCACCACAAGACTATCGTGCGTAAGACTTTCGATAAACTCCTCCTCCGCCGTCTCCTTCAGACGAAGGCCATCCACACCGCTGTATTGTCGGCAAACTCGAATGACCGGCTCCTTGCTGTGCGCCAACCCATGCCCCAGAAAATAAATGCTGAAAATGGGCATCGCCCGCTCCCGCCCTTCCAACTCATAGGTATTCGCTTGCGACGCATACTGATGCCCCAGATATTTGCGAAACCTCATGATGTCCGACGCAAATTTCGCCTTCTGGATTTCAATGATCACCAACTTCTGCTCGCCGTTGGCCTTCTGAATTTGCGCGCAAAAATCCATCCGAAAAACCGTCAGACCCCGTCGACCAGTTTCCTCAAGATACTCGGTCGGACGGAAAGTCAGGGTCTTGATCTTCTCGCCGATCAGCGTGGATAAAAAGAGCCGAGCGATCCGATTGTCGTCGAGCAGGTATTTAAACGCTACATCGTAAATCGGATTCGCAATCCGCAAAGTATGGGGGCGCGTCATTTCCCTTACCTTACCCACCCCACCCCACAGGTCAAGCGCTCATCCCCACCAATCCCAAGATCCTTTGACCCACCCACCGATCCATCAATCTCCCCCCAAAAACACCCCGACGCTTCTCCCCTTCTGCCTCAGAC
>JBAWZW010000316.1:0-2968 GCA_037142835.1 Verrucomicrobiota bacterium | reverse complement strand
AGAGGGAAGTGGTGGGGCCTGGGGAGCGATGGGCGGTGAGGATCCAAGGGAGATAGAGGATGAAGAAGAGGGAGATGCCGATGGCGTTGATTTCGAGGCGATAGAGCCAAGGATTATGGCTAAACAGATCGAGGAGAGAGGGTTGGGAGGGAGGGTGGCTGAGGAAACCGTAATTGGCGTTGGCGAGATAGTTGATGAAGATGGTGAAAGAGAAGTAGATTTGGGACCAGAGAAAGATGGGGAGGAAAGAGCGGGGGCGGAATTTGGAGATGAGGAGGAGGAAGAGGATGGAGGCGACGATGGTGGCGTGTTCGCCCCAGAAAGCGATTTGGGTTAGCCAAGGGGAATGGACATCGATGGCTGGGGTGATGAGGGCTTGGGAGGTGCCTGCGAGTCCCCAGAAGTAGGCGATTTCGAAAGCGGTTTGGGAGCGGTTGAGGAGGGCGACGAGGACGGCGATGCTTGCCCAGTCGCAGAGTTGCATGGGGAGGATTAGGGCGAGAGGGGGGGAAGTGGTGGTGGCAAATATTTGGAGGAGATTGGTGAGGAAAGAAAGGGCGAGGATGGCGGCGAGAATCCGGGACCAGACTTGATCAAAGCGCGGGGATGGGAATTGGCGTTGAACGAGATAGAGGAGGATGGGGCCGAGGAGAGCGAAGCAGAGGGAGGCGATTTGCAGTGGAGGCATAAGGGGGGGGGAACATGGATGTTTTGGGAAGGGGGAGTCGAGAGATTTAGGGGGGCGGAGCATTCTGCGACTAAGATTTTCCGGATGGTCGCCTTAGAGCAGGCACGAAATTCCGATGAACAACCGAACCTGCTTTTCTTTTTGGGCGTGTATTTTGTGGGCAACCGTGGGGGGGATGGGGATGCGGGGATTGGCGGCGGAGGCGCCGCCTGACTACCGGTTTAAGGTGGAGACATTGCTGGAAGGATTGCCGCAACCGATGCAATTGGAGCGAGCGGCGGATGGGCGAATTTTTTTCATTGAGATCGCGGGGAAGCTGAAGATTTACCATCCCGATTCGAAAGTGGTGGCGGTGGCGGGGGTGTTGGAGGTGGTGAATGCGAATGAGAATGGGTTGTTGGGGATGGCGTTGGATCCGCAGTTTGGGAAGAACGGGTGGATTTATTTGCTCCATTCGCCGAAGAATTTTGATGGGCAGTGGATCAGTCGATTTACGGTCAAGGGGGATGTACTGGATTTGGAATCGCGGAAGGATTTGTTGAGCATCGCGGAGCAACGGAAAGAGTGTTGTCACCATGCGGGGGCGTTGCGATTTGGGCCTGATGGATGCCTGTATGCGTCGACGGGGGATAATACGAACCCCTTTGCTTCTGGGGGATTTTCCCCGATCGACGAGCGACCGAACCGGGATCCGTGGGATGCGCAGAAGTCGTCGGCGAACACCAATGACTTGCGGGGGAAGATTTTACGGATTCGGCCGACGGCGGCGGGTGGGTATGAGGTGCCGAAGGGGAATCTGTTTGCGGTGGGGACAGAGGGAACGCGGGCGGAGATCTTTGCGATGGGATTTCGGAATCCGTGGAGGTTTAATTTCGATCGGAAAACGGGGATGGTTTATGTGGGGGATGTGGGGCCGGATTCTGGGCAAACGAAAGCGGACCGGGGGCCGAATGGGTTTGATACGATCAATCAGTTGCGCAAGCCGGGGTATTTTGGGTGGCCGTATTCGCGGGGGAACGCGGTGTACACGAGTTTTAACTTTGCGACGAACAAGGCGGGGGAAAAGTTTGATCCTGCGAAGCCGGTGAATTTGAGTGTGAACAATACGGGGTTGAAGGAATTGCCATCGGTGGATGCGCCGTTGATTTGGTATCCTGCGGGGGTTTCGAAAGAATTTCCGATCTTGGGGACGGGAGGGAGAACGGCGTGTGCGGGGCCAGTTTTTCGGTATGAGGCGAAGTTTAAGGATACGGGAGGATTCCCTGAGTATTTTGATCACTGCCTACTTTTCTATGATTGGGAGCGGGGATTTATTTGTTGGGGCCGTTTGGATTCCGAGGAGAAACTAATTGGGATCGAGCCATTTACGGGAGCGATTCGTGCGGGTCGGAAGGGTGGAGATGATGGGACGGGGCGGGTGCAGATCAAGCGGCCCGTCGATTTTACCTTTGATGAAGGTGGGGTGCTTTATCTGTTGGACTATGGGGATGCGTGGGGGGCGAATAAGGATTCGAAGTTGGTGAAGATTTCTTATGAGGGAGGCAATATGACGCCCGTGGCGAAGATCAGTGGAAAAGGGGCGATGGGTCGGGAACCGTTGCTGGTCGAGCTTTCGGCGGAGGGATCGAGGGATCCTGAGAAGGGGGAATTGAAGTATGAGTGGAGGATTCAGCCTGGGGATGCGGTGGTGGCGACTGGGGTGGTGGCGAAGTTTACGGTGGCGAAGATTGGGGACTATCGGGTGGAGTTGCGGGTGAGTGATCCGCAAGGAGCGGTGGGGAAGGCGAGCGTGCCGGTGATCGTGGGGAATGCGGAGCCGAAGGTGCGGTTTCTTTCTCCCGTGGACGGGGACTTTTTTATTCCTGGGGAAGCGATTCGGTATGAGGTAGCGATCGATGATTTTGAGGATGGGAAATCGGCTGGGAACCCTGATGGGTTCAGCGTTCGGACCTTGGTGAGTGCTTTATGGAAAACGGCGGACGGGAAGGAAAGCGAGACGGATCCGGGGATTGGGTTGATGAAGCAGAGCGATTGTTTTAATTGCCACGCGGTGGAGCAACCGTTGGTGGGGCCGCCTTTGTTGAAGATCGCGGAAAAGTATCGTGGGGTCGCGGGAGCGGAGAACGAATCGGTCAAGCGGGTGATCAACGGATCGACGGGGGTTTGGGGGCAGGTGGGGATGTTGCCGCATCCGCAGCACAGCGAGGACGAGGTGCATTTTATGGTCCGATGGATTTACAGTTTGCAGGCGGGGCAAGCGTCGCCGGGGATGGCGCGAGG
>JBAWZW010000315.1:0-2976 GCA_037142835.1 Verrucomicrobiota bacterium | reverse complement strand
ACCTTCCCCCACCAGTCCCGCCAAAATCCAAGAATACAAAACCCTCGTCGCCCAAGCCGCTCAACTCCGCATGGCCCTCCTCGAACTCCTCACCAAATATACCCCAGAAAGTAAGGTGGTCACTTCCTCAGAACGCGAAATCGAACGCCTCAATCTCCAAATCCGCACCCTCGAAAAACAATTCCCCTCCCTTCTCGCCTCTCTCCCCACCACCTCCGCCAATGCCCCTCGACCCCCCGATCTCCTCCTCGAAAAAGCCCAACTCTTTTCCGCCCAAGCCAAAGTCGATTCCCTCAAATCTCAACTCGCCGCCACCCAAGAACAAGCCGCCCGCATCGCCCTCGTCGGCCCCCAAATCGCCGAACTCGAACGCAAAAAAGATGCCGAAGAAGCCAGCCTCAAATACATGGAGTCCAGCCTCGAAAAAGCCCGCACCGATGAAGCCCTCGATCCCTCCAAAATTCCCAATATCAGTATCGTCCAACGCCCCTCTTTCGGCGCCAAAGTGACCGGCGAAACCAAAAAACTCGTCACCCAAATCGCCGGCAGTGGCCTCGCCTTCGGAATCGCTTTAGCCCTCTTCCTCGAACTCGTCCTCAATCGCACGGTCAAACTAAACTACGAACTCGAAACCCGCTTAGGGATCCCCCAAATGCTCGCCATCCCCCATCTCTCCCCCAAACAAATCACCAAACTCCGCCTCCAAAACTCCCCCAGCTCCTCCCCAGCTACCCTCTCCTCCAACACCTCCGCCCCTTGGTCCCCCACTCACTTCATCCGCTCTTTCGCCGAAGAAATCCGCGACCGCCTCATCCTCTCCTTCCAACTCCGCAATCTCACCCACAAACCTAAACTCGTCGGCGTCGCCGGCCTCTCAGGCGGCGAAGGCACCACGACCATCGCGGCCGGAATCGCCGCCGCTCTCTCCGAAACCGGCGACGGTAAGGTCCTCCTCGTCAATATGCACTCCACTGGCCCAGAAGCTCACCCCTTCCTCGACGGCAAACCCGCCTTCGGCTTGATCGATGTCCTCAATGGCCACGATTCCCTCCCCCCAACCGCCGAAAATCTCTACCTCGCCAACGGGGCCACCCAAACGGGCGGCGTCGCTCACCTCGCCGCCAAACGCTTCTACGATCTCATCCCCAATCTCAAAGCCAGCCAGTTCGATTACATCATCTTCGATCTCCCCCCCCTCACCCACGGAAGCGCCACCCTCGCCATCGCGGGGTGCCTCGATACCCTCCTCTTCGTCGTCGAAGCCGAAAAAAGCCCCCGCCTCGCCGTCAAACGCGCCTACGACGAACTCGTCGAATCCAAAGCCACCGTGGCTGGCATCATCAACAAAACCCGCCCCGCAGGCCCCCTCTGGCTCCACTCCTAGTCAGCTAAGTCTCTCCCCCCACTCGTCCAAATGCTCTTTCGTCGCCTCTACTATTTACTTAAACCCTTCGCCCCTTTACGCCTCCGTCGCGCCCTCCGACGTCTCCACGCCCGATCCCTCGCCCAATCTTCCCACCACCTCTGGCCCATCGATCCCTCCGCTTTCCGCTCCCCACCCCACTTTTCCGGTTGGCCAGACCATCATCCCTTTGCCTTCGTTCTCACCCACGATGTCGAAACCCAACGCGGCCTCGATCGCGTCCAGCAACTCGCTGAACTGGAAATGCTTCACGGCTTCCGTTCCTCTTTTAACTTCATCCCCGAAGGCCCCTATCAAGTTCCCGATTCTCTCCGCCATTGGCTCACCTCCCACGGTTTCGAAGTCGGGGTTCATGACCTCCATCATGATGGAAAACTCTACTCCTCCAAAAAACAGTTCCTCAAAAAAGCCGCCCGCATCAACCACTACCTCCACGCCTGGAACGCCGTCGGCTTTCGCTCAGGATTCATGCTCCGTAATCTCGACTGGTTCCATCACCTCCAGATCACCTACGATGCCTCCACTTTCGATACCGATCCCTTCGAACCCCAACCCGATGCCGCCAAAACTATCTTCCCTTTCTGGGTCCCTTCTCCCATCCCCCAAAACCGCTACCTCGAACTCCCTTACACGCTCCCCCAAGACTCCACTCTCTTCCTCGTCAAAGAAGCTTCCACCATCGATATCTGGAAACAAAAATTAGCCTGGATCGCCACTCACCACGGGATGGCTCTCGTCAATATTCATCCCGATTATATCCAGTTCCCTCACGACTCTCCCACCCCAGAAACTTATCCCCTCCAACATGTTACCGATCTTCTCACTCATCTCCGCTCCCAGTTCACTCCCCCACCTTGGAATCCCACCCCTCGCGATCTCACCACCTGGTTCACCCAATCCAACCCCCAACCCCCCCATCCCCTCGCCAGAAAACGCGTCGCCGTTCTCCTCTACTCCTATTACCCCGCTGACCCTCGACCACGGCGCGCCGCCGAAGCCCTCGCCGAAGTCGGCATGCAGGTCGATCTCTTCTGCCTCCGCGAAAATGACTCCCAACCCACTCGCGAAGTCATCAACGGCGTCTCCGTTTATCGCACCCCCATCCAACGCCAACGCCACAGCAAACTCACTTACCTAAAACAATACGCCCAGTTCATCGCCACTTGCTCTTACCTCCTCAGCAAAAGCGTCTTCCGCGAAAAATATCACCTCGTGCATGTCCACAATATGCCCGATGTCCTCGTCTTCGCTTCCCTCCTCCCCAAACTCTCCGGCGCCAAAATCATCCTCGATCTCCATGACCCCATGCCCGAACTCATGATGAGCATCTATCAGTTCCCCACCCACCACTGGCTCGTCAATTCCCTCCGCTTCCTCGAACGCTCCAGCATCCGCTTCGCCCACCTCGTCCTCACCCCCAACCTCGCCTTCCAACGCCTCTTCACCTCCCGCTCCGCTTCCCCAGATAAAGTCCACATCCTCATGAATTCCCCAGAATCTCACCTCTTTAATCCCGATCGCTTCCCCCCAACTCCCTCCTCTCCCCCAACGAC